>JANPPS010000101.1:0-33631 GCA_031428635.1 Rhodospirillales bacterium | reverse complement strand
GCTACATGCAGACCGAGGCCATGGCCGAACTTACACCGCCGATGGTCGAGGTCTTTCCAACCCAGATTTCCACCGCAGCCGAATGATCCGTGGCCACATCAACCTACAACAAATTCCCACCACGTTGACGGACGTGACCTAGCTGCGGCGTAGCTGTTGAACCGAGTTTCGCGCCGGTTGTTTCCAGTGATGATCGGCACGGGCTTTTAAGGGGTTCGACCGATGCGCCGCCGGCTCAGGTCCGAACATAGATGATGAACGGGCACGTTCGGCCTACTGTTCCAGGGCGGCTACGCGGACTTTCCGAACGGTTGGGCGAAGTCAGGCGCGGTGGGCACGATCGAGGATCGGGAGATGACCGCCATCCTGTCCTACCTGAAGTTCCTCTCGGACGGTCGGGTAGCCGACGCCGGGTCAGAGTCCGGGGAGGATGCCCGAGATGGAATATGCCGCGGACCATGCTCAGAGGGGGGGGGTCACTGCTCAGAACCGCGTGGCCCATGACGGCGTCAATGGTCTGGAACAACGCGTCGGCCGGGTCGGTGACGAGAAAGGATACAGGTCCCACTGGGTATCTTCCGATGGCGCTCGTCTTTGTGACAGCGATGCTGCAAGGAATGGGGTACCGCGGGGGCACGAATGAAAAGATGCGGACCGCTTCGACCGCAGGGGGTCCGACCACCACATGATCAGCCACTACTCGGACCATGCCGCCAACGAGCGGACCTATCTCGCCTGGGTTCGGACGGCGATTGCCGTCATGGCTTTCGGGTTTATCGTTGAGAAGTTCGACGTCTTTCTGCAGGTGGCCGCGCGCTCGTTCGGAGGCCGAGCACCGACGCCTGCAAATGAGGCGGTCGGTGATATTGCCGGACTACTCCTCATCGTGCTCGGCGCATCAATGATGGTGGTCGCCACGATCCGCTTCCGCCAGGTCGGGCGGGACATCGACGCGCAGGAAACCCGGCCGGGACGCGGGACACGAATGGACATAACGCTGGTCGGCCTGCTCCTCTGTCTTGGAGCGACGCTTTTTGCTTATCTTGCCTACACTGTCGCTGGACGTCTGTTGTGACCGACGAAGGTATTTTGCAGTGGATAGAATGAAGCGGCGGCGGCGGCGTCCCCCGTCACGGAGGCGAAATCTGCACTGCAACCGTCAGGAGAAAACGATATGCCAAAGAATTCGACGTTTACGGCCGGGTTTTTGGATTAATCCTAATGCGATGCGCGATGGCGCAGGGTGGGATGTCTGTCGGAATGGCGGACATATTTTCAGGCAAAGCTCTAGAGATTCGATAGTGACGCTGGCGGAAAGTCCACCTGCAACGGCCCCTGCGCCGCGAACTGGCCCGCCTTCAAGGCGACCGACCCCGCGGCGGCATCGGGCTGGAGCGCTATTGCCCGCGAAAACGGTACGGGGCAGTAGGTCTCAAAGGGCAAGTCGCTATACATCGATGCCAAGCATACGAGCCCGGCGGAACTAAAGGGTGACGGCTTCCTGAACGGGTGCTGGTATATCGCAGCCCCTTGACACGGGCGGCTGCTATGCTCGCCTTACTATTTAAATTGAGGATCAGCTTTCTGTGGCTGCGGTCATCCCCTGTCCTCACGTCGTCTATTTAAAGTATAACCCTTCCGGTCTGAATCATTTAGGATTTCCCGACGCGGGCTAAGGGTGATTAATAATGCTCACAAGCGGATCGAATCCCATCAGGACGAGCCGGATCAATCAACCACTGCACTGGTTTCATTACTTGCAGGCGCTCCAACAGTGCAGCAAGTCCTACGCCGTCGCCTGCTGTTCCGTATAGGCACCAGTCCGGGCGTACAATTGCGGCGAGGCAAGTGTGGTGCGCGAGCCAGACCGCGTACGCGCCATCGACGTCCACCAGAGCAGGTGACTCCGCGGCCACCCCAAGAATGGCGATCCTGCCACCGGTCGCCGTCCAAGCGTTTTGCTGGCCACCGGCTAGTATGACGGAAACCTTAGTGCCCGGCCCGTTTCATGTTCGGGCTGTGCCGTTCTGCGCTAACGGCTTTGATCTCGGAGCAGGACCGCCCAGGAAACGGCTCTGTGTCGAGGATTCCGTCTTGTCTGCAATTGGTCGGGCGCTGGCGGGCGCTGTGCTGGAGATAGGGCAGTCGCTTGATGACGGCTTCTACGACGTGCCACGGCCGGAGTTGGCTGGGCCGGCGCTGCGGACACGGCCATGTGCCGATGACGGGGGCCGATTTCACTTTTGGACCATCATGCCGACCGCATATCCGTCGTGGTCTATCCGGATAATCGAAATGGCCCTCCTACTCTTTTGCGAGCCGGAGCAGGGAGAAGAAACTCATAGACAAACGAGACTGAGAACCGGTAAAGGCAACATTGCACACAATTAGCACAATCGACGTCCTTAACAGGGCAACTATGGGGCTTAGATACGCTTCTTTTGACCCAAAATGATACCGGCGTTAAGTTTAAAACTTAATTCATTTGCTTGTTGATGTTAAGCGGCTCTCAGCTAATCTACATACATGCGCCGCTCATCCGAAGTACCGGGCCGAGGAGGGCGGAGCGTAACGGAAGATCCCCATGACGCCCATGCACAATGTCAGCTCATTTCAGGACTATGGTCCCAATTCTCAGGCCTTTACTGTTCCATCTTTGATGGGCCCTCGCGATGATGAAGGTCCGTTGTCCCCCAAGCTATTTCATTGCCTAGACCTTGAAATGGAACGAGACACAGGAACGCTCTGGTGTTCAATGAGCGCCAGTGACCGACCAAGTTATACGCCGGACTTGCTCAAAGAGTTGGCCAGAATGCAGTCTGAACTGCAGGCTATTCGTAAGCCGACAGTACGGGGAGAGTTACAATCGATACGTACCCTGGTTGTCGCGTCAAATACCCCTGGCGTTTATAACCTCGGGGGTGATCTGCCGCTGTTTGCCTCCGCTATCAGGGCGCAAGACCGCGTGGCCCTGCAAGACTATGCCCATAAATGTGTTGAGATCGTATTTAACAACTCGGATGGCTACGGCGGTAAAATCGCGACGATTGCCTTGGTCCAAGGCCAAGCCCTCGGCGGCGGCTTTGAGGCGGCCTTGTCCTGCCACGCCATGGTTGCCGAACGCAGTGCCCGATTCGGGTTGCCGGAGGTTCTGTTCAACCTGTTTCCGGGCATGGGAGCCTATAGCTTTCTATCGCGGCGGCTGACACCGGTCGCAGCGGAGGGCATGATTCTAAGCGGCAAAATCTACACGGCGGCCGAACTGTATGAGATGGGGCTCGTTGATGTATTGGCCGAAGATGGCGACGGCGTCGCCGCGGTGCGCCGCCTGATCGTTGATTGGGAGCGCCGCGGTAACGCACGCCGGGCGGTACGCGCGATGCGTGACTTGGTGCGTCCGGTCACGCATGAGGAACTGATCAGCATTACGGACATGTGGGTCGACGCCGCGCTCTCTCTGACAGACGACGACCTGCGACGGATGCAGCGGCTTGTTTCTGCCCAGTCCCGCCGGGCATTGAGGATGACGCCAACAGCAGCAGAGTAACAATGGCGGTCCTGCCGGACTTCGCCGGACTTTATGGAGCCGCCTTCGCGCTTCATCGGGCCTGCGGCGTCCGGATTGGGTCCTGGCGGAAGATAGAGCTGACCGTTCCACCCGCCGCCGGCTCATCTGCGCCGGGCCTACTCCTACGCCGTGCCTGGTGCAGAGCAACCGCAATACGCTCTAGCTCTGCACCAAGCTCGGGTAGTCCCAGGCGGCCCGCACGGGCCATCTCATTGGGGGTCAGGTTCTCTATCTCGCGGCAGACCTGCCGCAACGGCTCGGCCCCCATATTTCCGGCCGCGCTGAACAACGCATGGGTTTTTGCAAGTACTTCGGCCACGTCTTCCCTCATACAGGCCGCGACAAGATCTTCACGTAACTGACTGGCATCGGACAAGAAATCGTTCATCAAGTCACTCAGGAATACCCGTCCACCAAGCGCTTCCAGTTTGGCCAGCACGGCCACGTCCACTGCCGGTCCGCTTGTCGGACGGAACCGGGGATGGACGGCGATATCTGTAACGCTTTCGCTGGAAGGCTTGGATACCTTGCGACCTACATGGGCTACCGCAGTGTCGAGCGCGTCAAGAAGCTGCCGAGGCTCGATCGGCTTAGACAGGCAATCATCCATGCCGGCCTCCAGGCAGCGCGCGCGAACTTCGCCGGTGACGTCCGCCGTCAGCCCAATGATGGTGGTGTGCGGTTGGCCCAGTGCTCCGAACCGGAATAGCTTGGTTGCCGCCAACCCATCCAGCACGGGCATATTTAGGTCCATCAACACGGCGTCGAAGGTGCTTTCAGCCAAAGCGTCAAGCGCCATCTCGCCGTCCCGAACCGCCACCACGTCATGCCCGGCCCGTTCGAGAACCATTTGGACCACCCGGATGTTGACGCGGTTATCATCAGCAACCAGCACGCGGAGCTTGGCTGCTCGTTGCCATGTCTGCTCCGCGATCGCGCTGGCGGAGAGGCGGCGACCACACGCGACACGTAGCGCCGTCCGTAAGTGGTCATCGGACATCGTAATAGAGATTGCCGTCAGGCAATGCCGACGTAATTCGGCAGTGACGGTGTCGCTGCCGTCGACGACCAGGATTGGAACTGGGGTCGGATCTTCACCTGACCCAGCGGCAGACGGAAACTCGGCAGCTCGCGCCAGCCGGATCCCTTGCGATGCGGATAGTGCGCTTGGCTGTAATGCGACCTCGCACCCAAGCTGGCGCAGTCGGGACGTAAGCCCGCCCAGTTCAGCCAAATCCCTGGCCGAGGCAGCGAGGGCTATGCCGGTAAGGTCCGCTGACGGCGCCTCCAAACACGTAAGCGGCAGCACGACGGTAAAAGTGCTGCCGACACCTTCGACACTGTGCAACTCCAACCGTCCATCCAGCAACTCAACGAGTTGCCGGGTGATCGCAAGACCAAGCCCGGTACCGCCGAACCGATTCATGATCGTGTCGTCGGCCTGCGTGAACTCCTCGAAGATGCGGCACTGGGCTGATTGGTTTATGCCGATCCCGGTGTCGCTGACCTCGAAGCTGATCTGCGCGCGTGAGTCCGATGTCGGCTCCGCGTCGACTGCAATCGCCACATAGCCTGTTGCTGTAAATTTTACGGCATTGCCGAGAAGGTTAACCAGGATCTCTCGAAGGTGGCGGGCGTCGCCATGCAGGTCGAGCGGCGTCCGGGCCGCTACGTGCAGTGCAACGCGCAGCCCCTTTTCCTTGGCACTCGGGTCGACGACGGCCACTACGTCATGCAGCAGCTCGATAAGATCAAACGGCACGGCTTCCACCGGCATCTTCCCGGCCTCGATCCGTGAGACGTCGAGCACGTTATCAATCAGGGCCAAAAGCGAGGTGGAGGCGCTGGTGATCGTTTCTGCCATTTCCCGTTGCTCAGAATCGAGGCGCGTTGACACGAGTAGGCCACCCATACCGATGACGGCGTTGAGTGGAGTGCGAAGCTCATGGCTTACGCGGGCGAGAAACATGCTCTTTGCCTCGTTGGCCGCTTCGGCGTGCAGCTTGGCATCGGACAACCTGCGGATGAGTGTTTGAGCGTAGAGCGGAATTGCCAGGAGCCCGGTCAGCAGGCCGAGGCCAAGGGGCCGATTAGCTTCCCAATACGGTGTCGTAAGCAGGACCCAACTGAAGCCGGCGAAAGCCAGCGCCGTACCTGTTTGCAGCCAGCGCAGCCCAAACCGGAAGCCATTTCCCAGGATGATCCAGAGATAAATCGGAAAGAGCGGAGACGCGAGGGTGCCGCCGATGCGAAAGGCGGCGGACAGAACGGCGATGTCCATGGTGAGCGCAATCAGCCGGCGAAACCTCGACACGCTTGGCCGCCAAAGGGCGTGGATGACTAGAAGCACAGCGGCGGCGAAAAATAGCAGTGCAAGAAGCAGCAATGGGATCGCGATTTCAACGCCGTTCCGTGCAACCACGATGTAGTACATCAGAGCTGCCGCCCCGATCAGAAGGCGATTGACCAGCATCTCATGCTCGCCACTGCCGCACGCCTTTAGGCGCTGGACGAGGCTGCGGTAGAAGTCGGCGGCGCGGTTCATTCTACTGATATGGAGCACAACCGTGCGCCCCCCGGTGCAAGCATGCTACGGAGCTGATCGGGTGCCACCGCCGGGCTGAACAGGTATCCCTGGTAGCTTTGGCAGCCCGCAGCCTTGACATGTTGAAGTTGCGGAAATGTCTCGATGCCCTCAGCGAGGACATCCATCCCCAGGCTCTGTCCGATGCTAGCGACCGCCGCGACGATTGCCGCGCCGCTTGGGCCTCGGCCAAGGCGGCGTATGAACGACCGGTCGAGCTTAAGGCGATCGACCGGGAGGGACTGCAGATAGGCGAGCGACGAGTAGCCCGTGCCGAAATCGTCGATGGCGACTCGCACCCCTATTGCCCGAAGCGACTGGAGTTCAGCCCGGATGGCATGGTGGTCTTCCAATAGGGTGCTCTCGATGAGCTCAAGCTCGAGCAACATGGGAGATAGCCCGGTCGAACGCAGCGTATCCATTACAAGGCTATAGACGCTGCCTGCCCGGAAGGTCTTGGAAGAGATGTTCACCGCGACCCGTATGGAATGGCCTTCATCTGACCAAGCCGCGGCTTGCCGGCACGATTCGTGTAGCGCCCATTGATCGATGGAAACGATTAGGCCCGTGTTCTCCGCAAGCGATAGGAATTTACCTGGGGTGACGAGGCCGTGCCCGGCCCGTTGCCAGCGCAGCAAAGCCTCCACTCCGATGATCTCGCCGGTCTGCACGTCGACCTGCGGCTGATAGAGCATCCTGAGGTCACCCTGCTCAATGGCCTGTCGAAGGTCGATCTCGAGCAACACGGAGACGCGAGCCGAAACTTGCATCTCGGGCCTGAAAAATCTTGCGCAGTCTCTGCCCTCGCGCTTGGCACGATACATTGCCAGGTCGGCGCACTTCAAAAGCTGCTCCACGGTCTCTGCGTCCGCGGGCGCCAGCGTGACGCCGATGCTCGCCCCGATCCGAACCTTGCGGCCCTCGATCAAAACGGGCTCACGGATCGCGGCGATCACTTGTTCAGCCAGGCTGCTGGCCAGCCCAGCATTGCCCACGGCGGTTTGAATGATCGCGAACTCGTCCCCGCCCAGGCGTGCGACCGTGCCATGGGCGCCAACAACACGCTGAAGCCGTACCGCCACCTGCCTGAGTAGTCCGTCGCCCTGATCATGCCCGAAGCCGTCGTTGATGCTCTTGAAACGATCCAGATCGATAAAGTGCAGAGCAAATCCCTCGCCAGTCCCGGCGGCCTTCACCAGCTCCGTCGTAAGCTGCGCATGCAGAAAGAGGCGGTTCGGCAGGCCGGTCAGCGCATCGTGGTGCGCCAGCTCGAACAACGCTTGCTCCGCGCGCTTGCGATCCGTGATGTCGAAGGAGGTCTTGAGAATGTTGACCACAGACCCCTGGTCGTCGCGCAACGGAAACTTGCTCGTCAGCAACGTGCGCTTTCCCCCCTGACGGTCCGTGATATTTTCCTCAACACCGAGGACGGGCATGCCACCGTTCAGGATTTCGGAGTCAATGGCCTCAAGCGCAAGCTCGTCGCTTGTTGGCTGGTCCGCGAGGAGGTCGGCGCCGCATCGGTTGATGAATACCCGTCTGCCCTCACGGTCCACAGCGCTGATCACGGCAGGAATAGTATCGATCACCTGAAGTAGGCGCGTCCGGTTTTCACGAATGGCTGTCGCTCGTGAGCGCTCGCTCAACTCAAGCTCACGCTCCAAACCTTGGGCGTGCATCCGCACAAGCCGCTGTTGTTGGCCAAGGTGCAGCAGGTTGCGGCCCCGAGTGACGAATTCCTGGTGGTCCACCGGGCTGAGTAGGAAATCTGTCGCTCCGGCGTCGAGCGCCCTCAATCGGAAGGCGCGATCCTCATAGGCCGTGATCACGATTATCGGAACATGCAGTGTTAGAGGCAGAGTTCTCAGCTGACTAACGAATTCCGCCCCATCCAGGCTGGGCATCTTGTAGTCGGTAATGATTAAGTCGGGTGATTTTTCGGCAGCCCAGGCAAGCATCTCCAGTGGATCGCTGAACGATTGAACTGTGGCGTCGTCGGCGATCGAACGCGCGAGTTGCGAGAATATACTCCGGTTTGTGATGCTGTCATCAACTACGACGATAAGTGCCACTAGTATGACCTCTGACCTGAGCCGCGCGGCATGAGACCTACATACAATTGATAGTTGCAACCATCGAAACGATCGGCCCTCGATGAGGTGTATCATAGGAGGGCCTGAAAATGAAGATCGCATTAATAAGCGTCATCCATGGATCCTTGCCGGTGGGGGTAGTTCGGTGAGCGCTGTTAGGCACCGGCCATGCGACCTGGCTCGGGCCGGAATGACTGATGATCGAATATGGCCAGGCGAGCGCCAGGTCACGCCTGAAATCACTGCTCTTTATTAAGCTTTGTAAGTTGATTGTTTAAACAATCCTGAAAAATCCGATCGAGGGGCCAAAAGCGACTACGGCGTGTCAAGTCGATCAGATAAAACCGATGATCAATAAAAAGTTAGCGGCATTGAATCCTCGTCGCGGCTCGTCCGATTTTGAGAGACAAGAATCTTGTGACGATTTCAGAAATCAGTTGATGGTCGGGCTATAAAAAAATGTCGGAGCCCGATTAGAAGAGAGCGGCGGTCAACCGTTCTGGATAAAACCGAATGGTACCGGTTTGGGGGACCCCCACGGAACCTTGGCCCGGACTCCCGGGCATGGCGTAGGCAGTCCAAATTATACCCAGAGAGACAGTAAACCTAAAAACCGTCGAAATATTCCGATCGCATCTCGTCTAACGGATCGTCAAGGCAGAAGCCGAATGGGCTCAAGCGCGTCTGAAAGCGCGTTTACTCGGCCGATAATCGCCGCCGCTTCATAACCGGCTGCCCGCAGCGCCAGGACGCAGTGCTCGGCCAAATCGCCTGGTACGCTCGCCAGCAGCCCGCCCGCTGTTTGTGGGTCGAACAATAGCGGATACATCGCCTCCTGCTGCGCAGCGTCTAGGTTGCGGATAGCCCGGCGCAGCCGAAAATTGGCCGGCTGCAGCGAAGAAAAAACACCTGCCGCGACCGACTCACGCGCACCGGCCAGCACCGGTATGGTGGAGAGGTTCAAATCAGCATCGACCGCGCTCGCCTTCGTCATTTCAACCAGATGCCCGAGGAGGCCGAAGCCCGTCACGTCGGTCGCGGCATGCACCCCGTGATCGGCGAGAATTAGCGCGGCCTCGGCGTTGCCGTGGATCATGTGCCGCAGCGCCGCCTGGACCCAGCGGGCGCGTGCCTTCCCTCGCATGTCGGCCGCCAGCAGCGTGCCAGTGCCGATCGGCTTG
The DNA here is from genome assembly GCA_031428635.1 of Rhodospirillales bacterium. Classification (GTDB taxonomy): domain Bacteria; phylum Pseudomonadota; class Alphaproteobacteria; order Acetobacterales; family Acetobacteraceae; genus JANPPS01. Next base: position 24,205 of record JANPPS010000101.1, on the reverse strand, counting down.
GTGAGGATCAGCGCATCCCCGGGCTGCAGACCGCCCTTGCATAGGTATCCGCCTCGCCTCGCCTGCCCATTGACGGCGAAGCCCAGGGAGAGTTCGGCGCCCTCGCTCGTATGGCCGCCGACTAGCGCGCAGTCGGCGGCACTCAGGACCTCGTTGGCGCCCAGCATCATGTCCGAAAGGTCCGATTCTACCATCGGCTCCAGACCATAGGGGACGGTGGCGATAGCGAGTGCCGTGAGCGGGCGGGCGCCCATCGCGTAAATGTCCCCGAGCGCATGGGTCGCGGCGATCATGCCGAACCGATAGGGGTCGTCGACGATTGCACGGAAGTAGTCGACGCTGTGGACCGAGAGCAGTTCGCCGCCGGTGTCGACAACGGCTGCGTCGTCGGGCGAATCAAGGCCAACCAGAACCTCATCCCGTCGGGCCGGCACGATCTGACCCAGCGCGCGGCTCAGTACGGTCGCGCCCACCTTGGCGCCGCACCCGCCGCAGCGCATCGCCATGGCCGATATGTCGCGCAGCGCCGCCTTGTCAGCGAGCGGGGATGCGGGGCCCTGCCTGGGCTCCGGCATTGCCGGAAGGTCCGTGTACTGTGCCATCCAGCGCCGATCGATACGGTCCTTCAGTCGCCACACCCAATCGCCCTCGATCATCAGGCCGTTTCGGGTCATCACGGCGTGGGTCGTGCCGGTGCTGACGATGGCCAGCGCCTGCGCCTGTGGCCGGTAGGGACGGAGCCGCTTGCCGGTCAGTACGGCGCGAAGATTACGCGCCAGCACCGGCCCGGCTCGCACGGCGTAAACACCGGACCGGGGGATCGCGCCGGGGCGGAACGATATCATGTCTCCGGCGGCGAACACGTCCGTCGTCGCCTGCAGGTTCGCATCGACGCTGACGAAGCCGTTATCGAGCGGCAAACCGGTCTCTCCGAGCCATGACGCCGGCGCGGCCTCGGTCGTCCAGAGGATTTCGTCGGCATCGAGGCGTACGCCGTCGGCCAGTGTAATCACACCGCGCTCGACAGCCGCGACGCGCACCCCGGTATGCACCGCGATACCGCGCTCGATCAGGATGGCGTGAAACCGGGCGCGGAACGCGGCGGGAAAGCTCGGCAGGATCTCATTGGACGCTGACACCAGCGTGAAGCGCAGCGCGGCACCGTCCGGGGCCTCACGCCGCAGCCGGGTCTCGACCGAAAGCAGCAATTCTACGCCGCCGGCACCGCCGCCCACCAACAGCACGTGCCGCGTGCGCCCCTCCCGCACCCGCGCCAGCACGCCGTCGAACCGCTGCAGGAAGCCGTCGATTGGCTTGACCGGGATCGTGTGCTCGGCCGCGCCAGGGACCGATCCGGTATTCGGCCTGGAGCCGATATCGAGCGACAGCAGATCGTAGCGGATCGGCGGGCGCGATCGGCACAGCACCCGGCGCGTCGCCAGATCGATCCCGACCGCCGCATCCTGATATAGCCGGCCGCCGGCAAAACGGACGAGCTTGCCGGCGTCGATATGGGCGTCGTCGATCGCGTAATGCCCGGCAACCACACCCGGCAGCATGCCGGAGTAGGGCGTCTCCACCTCACGGGTCAGCAGCGTGAGCCGCACACCTTCGATCGGGCGCATGCCGAACATCCGCAACACCGCCACATGGGCGTGTCCGGCACCAACTAGCACGACGTCTTTGATGACCGGCCCTACGCGCATGCGACAGCCTCCGGCCGATGGTCGTGCTGTGGCCGCAGCACGCGCACGAACGCGTCGATCGTCATCAAGTCTTTCCCGGGTCGCGATCCATAAGACTGGGCCAATAGGCCGGTAAAGCAATCAGGGAAACCCCGTGGTGTCTGGGCGTTGCACATCCTCACTGACGGGGAGGTCCGTATGGCAGTTCGCCCGCGCGCCGTAGCGTTCGATATTGTCGAGACCACATTTTCCTTAGAATCGTTGCGTCCTCGGTTAGTAGCCTATGGCATACCAGGCACCAGCCTGGAGACGTGGTTCGCCCGTATCCTACGGGACGCCTTTGCCTTGGCTGCAACCGACACGTATGCGGCGTTCCGCGACATTGCGGCGGCGACGCTCGCTGAATTAGGGCGCGAGCATGGACTGGCCCCGGACCGGGCCGGTCTCGATGCGGTGCTGGACGGGTTCGGGCAGTTGGACCCCCAACCCGATGCCGCCGAGGCGTTCCGTATTCTGCGTAGTGCGGATGTGCGCGTCGCCGCACTCACCAACGGCGCAACCGCGACGACGGAGGCGCTGTTTCAGCGCGCCAAGCTCACGGCGGACGTGGAGCGTGTGATTTCGGTTGCCGAGATCCGGCAGTGGAAGCCCCGGCGCGGTCTCTATTTACATGCCGCCGCGGTGCTTGGTGTGGCACCAGCGGAGCTGGCGCTGGTGGCCACGCACGCTTGGGATGTGCATGGGGCCAAATGCGCCGGGCTGCTGACGGGTTTCGTCGCCCGCGGCCAGAGCTTTCCTGCCACGATGGCGACGCCGGACATTGTCGGGCAAAGTCTGGTCGATGTTGCCCTCGGCATCGCGTCCATGCCGGCACGGGCGATCTAACGCTCTGTGCGGGCACCAAAATCCAAGGCAACCCGACGCCCGTCCGGCACCAGCCAGATTGGCGTTGCCCGCCGGTTTTCTCACCAGTAAGCACCAGGGTAATCAACGGGCCGGGCGAGCGTGCATGATGCGGGCACTTGCGGCCTGCGCTGACGCGACCGCCGGGCCTTCGCTGTCGGACAGGACAGCGGGTGGGCCTACAAAACAGGGTAAGGAGTAAGACGGTTGCAAACAGCTGCACCCTGGCTCGTTCTGTTGGCATTCTGTGCGGTCACGTGGTGGGTGACGCCCCGGCGGGTTGGCGCTGCCCAGTTCTTCGACGGCCGGCGCGATGACGGCCGGCCGCCAGGTGTGCTGATGGTGGCCATGAGCGCCGCCGTCACCTGGGTGTTCGCCAAATCGATCGCCAACGCCTCCGACCTCGCCTACGGCTACGGGTTGACCGGCGGCCTGGGCTACACGGTCTATTATCTGAGCTTCGTGGTGGCCGGCTTTGCGATCTACCTGTTGCGGTCACGCGGTGGATACCGCTCCCTGCCACATTTCCTGGTCACCAAGTATGGCGCGGGTGCGGCGAAGCTGTTTATGCTGCTTGTGCTGTTCAGGCTGGCTAATGAGATGTGGTCGAACAGCAAGGTCATGTCGCTATACTTTGGGCCAGAGGGCAGTAATCCGTATTGGCTGGCGGTCGTGCTTGTGACGGCCTTCACCGTCGCCTACGCCTGGCGCGGTGGTATGCGCGCCAGCCTCACGACAGACCGGATCCACATCATCCTGGCGTTCGTCCTACTGGCGCTGGTGCTGGCTGTGCTGTTTCCCGGGCTCGAGGCCAAAGGGCTACCTGTGGTTTCGGAAGCGACGCGGGACGGCGGCCTGACTTTTTGCCTGCTCGCCTTCGTCCAGGTCTTTTCCTACCCGTTCCACGACCCGGTGCTCACCGATCGCGGGTTTCTGAACCGGCCCCGGCAAGCGCTACAGAGCTTTCTGCTTGCCAGCGTACTCAGCGGCAGCTTCATCTTTCTATTCAGCCTGATTGGCCTTTATGGCCTGTCGTTCGGCTTGGGTAAGCCCACCAGCGTCACGGTCCCGGCTTCGTTCGGGCTGGCGATGCTGATGGCGTTCAACGCGATCATGTTGATGACGGGCGGGTCGACGATCGACTCAACGCTAACCAGCGTCGCCAAGCTATCGGCCCGGGACTGGCGGAATAGCGCGCTGGATCCCACACCCCGCCAACGTATGACGGGACGCCTCGCGATGGTCATCGTTGCAGTCGTGGGCAACCTGCCTTTGCTTTCCATCTACCTGGGCGATCGGGTCGGCCCGGCCATTATCGCGGCGACCACGATCAGCGGGACCATGGTGATGGGCCTGGCGCCCATTTTCCTACTTTCCTGGATACGATCCGCCGGGTCCGTTAGCTTTCACATGGCGCTCTGGCCCGGCATCGCCTTCGGCGTCATCCGCGCGGTGGAAACCTTCGGGCACCTGAGCATCGTCCCCACAGGCCTTTCGCTCGGGTCCGGCCCGTTCGCGCTCGACCTGGGCGTCAACGCCTGGGGCTTGGCTGTCTGCACGGCGGGCTTTGTCGCCGGGGCCCTACTGGCCCCACGAACGAGCCTGTCACTGGCCGGGCTGCCGCAGGAGTGACGCCGGGCAGGGGGTCTGTCGTGGAGACGGGCGGCGCCGTGCTTTTCATGGGTGGTCGCACCAGCATCTTGCCGGTAACGGGTGCCCAAGCCACGACGGCTGCAGCGATGCGGGCCGGCCTGTGGCCCACCCTGGACCTCCACCTTTCGAACAAGCCTATGCGAACCGGGCAGGCGCTTACGCCCCGGACGCTACGCTGGCGGGCCGCTGCTTGAGCGAGACCGCGCCGAACCGTTACTCTTGGCTTCCCCGAATCGTCCTGCTGGCGGCGGCGGCGGCGCTTATCGGCGCATTCTTCGCGTTCGGGCTGCACAACGCCCTGACGCTACAGTCGCTTCAGTCGCACCGGGACGGGCTGGTGCAGGCTCGCGACCGTAACCCCGTGCTGTTCGCGGGTGGCTATCTACTGGCCTACATCGCGATGGCGGCGCTGGCCATTCCGGGTGCGCTTCTCATGTCGCTGACGGCCGGTGCGGTGTTCGGCTTGATCGAGGGCACGGTGCTGGCGTCGTTCGGGGCGTCGCTGGGCGCCACCCTGGCCCTGCTCGCCAGCCGTTACCTTTTCCGCGGCTGGGTGGAGCGTCATTTCCAGCGACGTCTGGAGCAGGTGAACCGGGGGCTGGCGCGCGACGGCTGGCTTTACCTCGTCAGCCTGCGCCTGGTGCCCGCGATCCCCTTTTTCGTGGTGGACCTGTTGTTCGGTGTCACCACATTCCCGGTGTTGAGATTTTATGTCGTCAGCCAGGTCGCGATGCTACCGGCAGGATTGGTGTACGTGAACGCTGGCACGCAGATCGAACACCTGACCAGCCTATCCGGCATCCTGTCGCCCGGGGTGCTCGGCTCCCTAGTGTTGCTGGCTTGCTTGCCGATTACCGCCAGGGTCGTGATCACGCTGATGGAGAAACGCCGATGACCCCCCGCACCTGGCAGCGGCCGCACCGGTTCGATCGCAACCTGATCGTGATCGGCGCCGGTACTGGCGGGCTCGTGGCGGCGCTGGTTGCTGCCAAGTCGGGCGCCACGGTCACCCTGGTAGAAGCACGCGAGATGGGGGGCGACTGCCTCAACACGGGGTGTGTTCCGTCAAAAGCGCTGATCCACGCCTCACGCCTCGTCAAGCAAGCCCATGCGGCGGCGAGCCTGGGCTTGCTTGGGCCCCCCGGTCCGATCAATTCGACGGCGGCGAGGGCGTATGTGCATGCCTCCATCACCGCCATCGCCCCGCACGACTCTGCCGAGCGCTATCGTGGCCTCGGCGTCGATGTCCGGCGCGGCAGGGCCAAGATCATCTCCCCCTGGTCGGTCGAGGTCGAGGGCGAAACCCTGACCACCCGGTCCATCATCATCGCAACCGGCGCCGCACCCGCCGTGCCGCCCATCCCCGGCCTCGATGAAACCGGCTACGTCACGTCCGAAACCCTATGGCGGTTGGCGGCGGCGCCGAAGCGGCTGCTGATACTCGGGGGCGGCCCGATCGCCTGCGAATTATCACAGGCCTTCGCCCGGCTCGGATCCGCGGTCACGATCGTGCAGAAATCGGACCGACTGCTCGATCGCGAGGATGACGAGGTGTCCGCATTGCTGCGTCGGCGTCTGGAGGCGGAGGGCGTTTGCGTGCTGACGGAGCACCAGGCGGTTAGTGCCACCGTCCGCGATGGCGAGCGTAGCCTGCGCGTCGATTATGCCGGCGGCACCCTCGACGTACCGTTCGATGTCATCCTCGTCGCGGTGGGCCGCAAGCCGAGGACGGCCGGGTTCGGCCTTGAGGAGCTGGGTATCCCGATTACCAAAAGCGGTACGGTCGAGACCAACCACTACCTGCAAACGCTGTATCCCAACATCTATGCCTGCGGCGACGTGGCGGGGCCCTGGCAACTCACCCACGCGGCCGCCCACCAGGGATGGCACGCCAGCATCAACGCCCTGTTCGGCCGCTTCTACCGCATCCGTCCGGACCGGGCGGTCATGCCCGCGGTGACCTATACCGAACCCGAAATCGGGCGGGCCGGGCTGAACGAGCGCGAGGCCAAAGCCCAGGGTATCGATATCGAGGTCACACGCTACGACCTGCGCGCGCTCGATCGCGCCATCGTCGACGACGCGCGGGAGGGATTTGTGAAAATCCTGACGTCCCCCGGCAAGGACCGTATCGTCGGCGTCACCATTGTCGCACCCCGTGCCGGTGAGATGCTGTCCGAGATGGTCCTGGCGATGCGGCAGGGCGTCGGTCTCAAGAAAGTATTCGGCACCATCCACGCCTACCCAACCTATACCGAGGCCAACCGGGACGCGGCGGGTATCTGGCGCAACCGGCATGCGCCGACCTGGCTGCTGGGCGGGCTGAGGCGCTACCACGCCTGGATGCGGGGCGGCCTGGCGGCGCGGCCATGAGGTTGTCGGTGATCGTGCCGCTGGGGCCTGACGAGCTGGAGTGGCATGGGCTCGTTACACAATTGGGTGTCGCCCTGCCGCATGGCAGCGAAGTCATTGTCGTGGCCGCCGGATTACCCGTGCCGGAACTACCCGCGAACTGGCCGGGGTATCTGCCGCTGCGCCATTTCGATGGGGGCATCGGGCGCGGACGGCAGCTAAACACCGGCGCCCGGCAGGCAGAGGGCGAATGGCTCTGGTTTCTGCACGCCGATTCCCGCCTGGGACCGGACACGATGGCGGCACTACTGGCGTTCCTGGCCCGGGGCGAAGCGGCGTTGGGCTGGTTCGACCTGGCATTCCGCCCGGGCGGACCGGCGCTGATGCGGCTGAACGCATACGGGGCAAACCTCCGTTCGGCCTGGCTCGGCATGCCGTTTGGCGACCAAGGCTTTGTCATTACGGCCCGATCCTTCGCAGACCTGGGCGGCTTCCCGGAAGATGCCCGGTATGGCGAGGACCATCTTCTGGCATGGGCAACAAGGCGGGCAGGCATCCCTCTGCGGCGGATAGGCGCCCGTCTGTTCACCAGCGCCCGTAAGTACGAGCGCAACGGCTGGGCGGCCACGACCGCGCGGCATTTGTGGCTGACCGCCGCCCAGGCCTGGCCCGAGTGGCGCCGCCTACGCGGGGGCGCCGGATGACCGCCGTGGCCATCTTCGTCAAAACGCCCGGCCTTAGCCCCGTGAAGACGCGCCTGGCCGCCGGCATTGGCAGCATGCTCGCGACCGAGTTCCACCGCCGGGCCGCATCGGCGGTGGGTGCGGTCGTTTGCGCCGCTATGCCCGATATCGTGCCGTATTGGGCCGTGGCCGAGCGTGAGGCGCTGGCGCACCCGGGATGGGACGCGTTTCCGTTACTCTGGCAGGGCGATGGCGACCTGGGCACGCGATTGGACCGTGTTTATGCGGAGCTGCTCGAACGCCATGGCTCGGTACTGCTGATCGGTGCCGATGCACCGCAGGTTACCCCGGCGTTGCTACGCGATGCGGCGCGCACCGTCCGGGATGGCGGGCCGCCTTACGCCATCGGTCCGGCAACCGACGGGGGTTTTTGGTTGTTCGGCGGCCGGGCTCCGGTACTGCCCGCGGTGTGGTGTTCGGTCGTCTACTCCCGGGCAGATACGGGGGCGATGCTGGCCGGGGCGCTCCGGCCCTTCGGCGCGGTTGGCTGGGTTCCCTGTCTGGCGGACACCGACCAAGTCTCGGACTTGCCGGGGTTGGCTGCCGCGTTGCAGGCCCTCCGCGACCCCTTGCCAGAGCAGGTCAGCCTGGGTCACTGGCTACAAACAATACACCAGCCGACCGCCTTACCCGCACTCGTCCAGGAGATTTCCGGACCATGAACGCTTCCGCTTTCTCACCCATAGTGACGCCTGCCGGCGATAAATTCCGCGATCCTTTGGTCACCGCCCGGGGTGAAACGCGCGCGGTGGTGGGCTTGAAGGCACTGGAAACGCTGTGGTTCAACACCGGTACGCTTTGTAATCTGTCCTGCCTGAACTGCTACATCGAGTCTTCGCCGCGAAACGACCGGCTCGTTTACCTGACCCGGGCTGAGGTCGCATCCTACTTGGATGAGATCGCGCGGGACCGCCTTCCGACCTACCTTATCGGCTTCACCGGTGGCGAGCCGTTCATGAACCCCGACATGCCCGGTATACTGGATGAGGTGCTGTCGCGTGGTTTCGAGGCGCTTGTTCTGACCAACGCCATGAAGCCCATGCAGAAAATGCAGCCTGACCTGCTCGAGCTTCGGCAGCGGTTCGGCTCGCGCCTGACGGTGCGCGTCTCACTCGATCATTACGGGCCCGGCGTCCACGAGGCCGAACGCGGCGCGCGCACGTGGCAGCCGACGGTCGACGGCCTGGTCTGGCTCGCCCAGAAAGGGTTCGAAGTCCATGTCGCCGCCCGCCTTCTGTCGGGAGAGAGCGAAGCGGCGGTCCGCGCCGGCTTTGCCCGGCTATTCGCCACGATCGGCGTCGCGATCGACGCGTCGGACCCGGTACGGCTGATGCTGTTTCCCGAGATGGATGCGGCGCGGGACGTTCCGGAAATCACCGAGGCATGCTGGGGCATCCTGGGCCGTTCCCCGGACGGGATCATGTGCTCCGGATCGCGCATGGTGGTGAAACGTAAGGGAGCGTCATCGCCCGCCGTGGTCGCGTGCACCCTGCTGCCCTACGACCCCCGATTTGAGCTTGGCACGACGCTGGCGGAGGCGAACCGGCCGGTGGCGCTCAATCATCCATATTGCGCGTCCTTCTGCGTGCTCGGCGGTGCGGCGTGTAGCCGGGCGTAGGGTACTGACCAGAAAAGGTTTTGGGTGGGGATTGGGTTGCCGGCTAAGCCGAACGCGGCGTCATTCGCACCTCTGCCCGGCTATTGTTTCAGCCGATAGCCGGTCTTGAAGATCCGCCAGATACCGGCCAGGCACGCCGCCATAAACACGAACGTCATGCCCAGGCTCATACCCGGGCTGATATCTGACACGCCGAAGAAGCTCCAGCGGAAGCCGCTGACCAGATAGACGACCGGATTGAACAACGTGACATTCTGCCAGAATGGCGGCAGCATGCTGATCGAGTAAAAGCTACCACCCAGGAAGGTCAGTGGCGTAACAATCAGCAGCGGTACTAGGTTCAGCTTTTCAAACCCGTCCGCCCAGATGCCGATGATGAAACCAAACAGGCTGAACGTGATTGAGGTCAGCAACAGGAATGCCAGCATCCAGAGCGGGTGGATGATGCTGAACGGCACGAACAGGCGCGCGGTAGCGAGAATGATCAGGCCGAGTATGACCGACTTGCTAGCCGCCGCACCCACGTAACCCAGTACGATCTCCAACGCCGAGACCGGTGCGGACAATAACTCATAGATCGTCCCCACGAACTTCGGAAAGTAAATGCCGAACGACGCGTTGGAGATGCTCTGGGTCAATAGCGACAGCATCACCAGCCCTGGAATAATGAACGCGCCGTAGCCGATGCCGTCCACGTCGGCCATGCGCGACCCGATGGCGGCACCGAACACAACGAAATAGAGCGACGTGGAGATGACCGGGGACACAATGCTCTGCAGCAACGTGCGCCAGGTGCGGTTCATCTCGAACTGGTAAATCGCGCGCACGGCCCGGTGGTTCATGGACGCGGCCCTGCCGCCGTGCCGGGCTCAACCGGCTGCCCCCGGCCGTGCACCAGGTCGACGAAGATATCTTCGAGCGAGCTTTGCCGGGTCTGCAGCGATTTCACCTCCAGCCCCATCGTGTCGAGTTGTCGCAACAGCGCGGTGATGCCGCTATCCCCGGCCTGTGCGTCATAGCTGTAAGCCAGCTCGGTCCCATTCTCGCCCAGACTGAGCGGCCAGTGCGCGAGGCCGCTGGGGATTGCGGCGATCGGTTGCTGCAACTGTAGCAGCAGTTGCGTCTTGCCCATTTTGCGCATCAGCGCTGCTTTTTCCTCAACGAGGATGAGGCGGCCGTTATTGATTACGCCCACCCGGTCGGCCATCTCCTCGGCCTCCTCGATGTAATGGGTGGTCAACACGACGGTCACTCCGCTATCGCGCAGCCCGCGAACCATGGTCCACATGTCCCGCCGCAACTCGACGTCCACGCCAGCGCTCGGCTCGTCCAAGAACAAAATGCGCGGCTCGTGCGACAACGCCTTGGCGATCATCACCCGGCGCTTCATACCGCCCGATAGCGTGATGATTTTGCTGTGCCGCTTGTCCCACAAAGAAAGGTCACGCAGCACCTTCTCGAGATAAGCGGGGTTGGCCGGCTTGCCGAACAGCCCACGGCTGAAGCTGACCGTCGCCAGCACGGTTTCGAACGCGTCGGTGCTGAGTTCCTGTGGCACCAGCCCGATGGCTGTGCGGGCAGCGCGCCAGTCGGTGACGGTGTCGTGCCCGTCGGCCAGCACGACACCGGACGACGCGTTGACGATGCCGCAGACGATGCTGATCAGGGTGGTCTTACCGGCTCCGTTCGGACCCAAAAGTGCGAAGATCTCACCGGGCTGTATATCTAGGTCGATACCAGCCAGCGCCTGGAAGCCGGACGCATAGGTCTTTGCCAAGCCTCTGATGGAGATTGCGGCCTGCCCACGCGCGATGATGCTGCGACTGGGCTGGGTCGGTAAAGAGGGATGGTCCATGGTGCTCTGATCGTGGTGGTGGGACGGTTTATTTGGGGTAGCCCACGGCACTTTGCTGCCCGGACCCTCAACAGGCTTGTCCTAGCACGGCGCGGGCCGGTGGTGGATGGGCTGGCATCCCCCGAATGGAACCAGCCATCGGTGGAAGCAGCGTCCCCAGTTCGTAACCAAGTCAAAGTTCAGCCAGGCCGCGCGTGGGCTATCGTAGCGTCACGCGGCGATCGTCCGCTTATGCTGCAGCCCTGTGCGTTTGCAGGTCGCCACCAATACGTTGTGCTGATTATAGGCGCGGTGGACGAAGGTCACGATCCCTGCATTCGGACGGGACCGTGATTCGCGTAGGTCCACAATTTCAGTCTCTACCCGGATGGTATCGCCATGAAATAACGGCTTGGGAAAGCGGACCTCGTCCCAACCGAGGTTAGCGATTGCCGTGCCCAGCGTTGTGTCGCCCACGGAAATGCCCACCATCAGCCCGAGCGTGAAGGCGCTGTTGACGATGCGTTGCCCGAACTCCGTCTCGGTGCGGCAGTATTCCTCGTCCAGATGCAGCAGCGCCGGGTTGTGGGTCATGGCGGTGAACAGGACGTTATCGGTCTCGGTGATGGTTCGGCGGATCGGGTGCCGAAATGTTTGCCCAACCGTCATCTCGTCAAAGTACAGCCCTGGCATTTGCGTCCTCCTTCAGTTTATCGGTCCGCCACATCCGAAAGACACGATCGCGAGGGCATTGCGCGTGCTGACGGATCTGAGACATCGCAGTTCCGCATTCACGACCCGTCCAGCGCCCGCGCCACGGTTTCCGCCAGGCCCCGACCCAAATCGTAGGAGCGGATGGCCCGGTCCCGCAACATGACGTAGCCGTCGCCGCCACCGCGTAAAAAATCATTGGTAACAACGCGGTATGTCGCGCCCGCGTCGATGGGCTGCCAGGCGTCGGGCCCACCCACCTCGACCCGGCCGTCCACCACCCGCGCGCCCGATAGCTGGGGAAAACCGCCGCGCGGGCGCAGGCTGTCGCCATGCAGGATTGCTGCGGTGAGGTCGATGCCGCGTAGCTCCAGGGTAGCGAGAGAGTTACCGAACGGCATCATATCCAGGACCTGACCCAGGGTGATCGGACCTGCCGGCAATCCGGTGCGCAGGCCGCCCGCGTTCATGATTGCGACGTCGCTGCCGGGTGCCGCGCGCCGCATGGCGCTGGTGACTAGGTCGCCCAGGGGACAGGGGCCGATCCGGCACAGGGTCGGGTCTAACGCCACCGGCACATGCCCGATGACCGCCGTCCGCACCGCCGCCAGCGACCGCCCGTACTCGCCCACAATGGCGGCCACGGACACGTCGACAGGCCCATCCAGTCCCACGTGGGACACCGCACCGCCATGCCCGAGCACGGTCCCGTCGGCGCCGATATCGAGGTCGAGGCGCCCGGCATAGCGTCCATACGCCCCGGCCTGCACGATCAGCGCCCCGGATGGCGACACGGTCGGATGCGGGCCGACGGCCGCGGGTTCGGTGTTGGAGAGCAGCGTGTGCGTGTGGGCGCCGACGATCACGGGCACGCCCGTTAGGCGTAGGTCGACGGGTAACCCCAAATGGGACAGGGCAATCACGAATTGTGCGCCCTCGGCCCGGGCGGCGGCTGTGGCGACGGCGAGTGCCATGGCCGGGTCGGTAATTTGCACGCGGGGGCCGGGGGAGGAGGTGGTCAGCGCCTCCATCGTTGTGATGCCCACCACGGCGATGCGTAGGCCGCCCCGGTCGAACAGCGCGTAGGGGCGTAGGCGCTGCAGCCCCGGGTCGTCGGTCACGACGTTGGCCGCAAGAACCGGGAACTGCGCCTGCGCCAAATACTGGCCCAGTAGTACCGGCCCGCCATCCCACTCGTGATTGCCCAGCACCATCGCGTCCACGCCGATCGCGTGCTGCACCGCTAACTCCGCCAGCCCGCGATGCGCGGTGTAGAACAGACTGCCCTGGAACTGGTCGCCGCCATCGAGCAACAGCACGGCACGCCCATCCGCCACCGCTGCCGCGCGCAGGCCATGCAGCGCCGCCGCAAGCCGGGGGCTGCCGCCGAAGCACGTGTCGTCTGCCGTGCAGGTCAACGCCCGCGCGTCCACGGGCTCATGCCGGCTGTGAAAATCGTTAAAGTGCACAATGCTGATCCGGTGCGCGACCTGTCCCTGCGCCCGCGACACCCACGGCAGCGCCAGCACGCCCCCCAGCATCGCCCGCCGTCCCACGTTCATGATAGGTCCCTGCGCCACACGCACCCCCGCCGCTCCGCGCTCGCACCTTGCATCCGCGGCGGAACTTGGCCAAGTGAGATCAACCCCGCTGCACACGGAGCCGTAAAATGTTTATCGAGACCGAAGGCACCCCAAACCCCGCCACGCTGAAGTTCCTGCCCGGGCGGGAAGTAATGGGCGCTGGCACAGCCGATTTCGCCGGTCCTGACCTTACGGCACGCAGCCCGCTCGCCACCGCGTTGTTTGCGCTACCCGGCGTGGCCCGCGTGTTCCTGGGCGGCGACTTCGTGACCGTCACCAAAAACGACCTCGCCGACTGGCAGGCGCTGCGCCCGCAGATCCTTGGCGTGCTGATGGAGCACTTCGTGAGCGGCCGCCCGGTCGTGGACCATGATGGTGACGCGGCGGCCGAGGATACGGACCCGGCCGATCAGGAGATCGTGGACCAGATCAAGGACCTGCTCGACACCCGCGTCCGGCCAGCTGTAGCAGGCGATGGCGGCGATATCGTATTCCGCGGCTATCGGGACGGCGTCGTACGGCTGCACATGCAGGGCGCCTGCTCCGGCTGTCCCAGCAGCTCCGCCACGCTGAAGCACGGCATCGAGAACATGCTTCGCCATTACGTGCCCGAGGTTGTATCCGTGGAGCAGGTCGAGGCTTAAATGCTCGACCTCGCTGGCCTGTACACTCTGTTCGAGGGGGCCCGTACCCCCAAGGAATGGAGCGATCTGCCAGTTGCGGACGAGATGCTGCACCGGTTGTATGAAATCCTGCGCAACGGCCCGACGTCGGGTAATTGCTGCCCCGCCCGGTTCTTGTTCATCCGCACGGCGGAGGGGCGGGAGCGGCTGCGTCCATTGCTGTCGGCCGGTAACGCGCCGCGCGTGATGGCGGCGCCCGTGACGTGCATCGTCGCTCATGATCAGGCGTTTTATGAGATGCTGCCGCGTCTTTGGCCGCATAACGATAGTCGTGCATGGTACGCCGACAATTATCAACTGGCGACCGAAACAGCCTTCCGGAACGGGACCTTGCAGGGTGCCTACCTGATCTTGGCCGCCCGGGCGCTGGGGCTGGATGCGGCACCCATGTCGGGCTTCGATAATGGCCGGGTCGATAGCGAGTTTCTGCTGGGCACGGGGTGGAAGAGCAATTTCCTGGTCTGCCTCGGCCATAGCGACAATGCACTATTGCCGCCACGCGATCCCCGGCTGGACTTCGACGAAGCCTGCCGCCTCCTCTGACCACCATATTAACCCTGGACGCCGCCCTGGCAGGGTGCGGGGCGGCGTTGGTACGGGGCGACACGGTTACGGAATGCTGGGTCGCCGATCATCGCGGCCCGGCACTGGCGCGGTTACCGGCGATGGCGGCGTCGGTGCTGGGCGGCGTCGTACCGGACGCCGTGGCGGTGACGGTCGGTCCGGGCAGTTTTACGGGTATCCGGGCGGCGCTGGCGTTGGGGCACGGGCTTGCGCTCGCGTGGGGTTGCCCGGTGCGCGGCATCACGGTGGGCGATGCCATGCGCGGTTATTCCGTCGCGGGCCGTTCATTATGGGTCGTGACCGACACACGGCGGGGGCGCGTCTACCTGCAGCGGTTCGACCCCGACCTGCCGGGTATATCGCTGATGCTGGACGCATTGCCGGCGCCGGACGGGCCGGTCGCGGTCGTGGGCGACGCGGCGGTGTCTATGGTAGCACGCTTGGCTGCGCGGGACCATGACGTCATGCTGCTATCGGCCCTGCGGCCCAGCCCACGCGGTATCGCAGCTGCGGCCGGGTCACCCTGGCCATTATACAGCGACCCGCCTGCCGCCCGCGCCCCATGATCCCGGCCACGATCCCGACCCTGATCCCGGCCACGGTCGCGCACGCGGAGGTGCTGGCGGCCATTCATGCGTCCGCATCGCCCGATGACCATTGGGGTACCACGGCGTTCGCGTTGCAACTCGGCCTTCCCGGCGCGTTTGGCCTGCTCGACCCGGCAGGCGCGTTCATCCTCGCGCGCGTCGTGGCGGACGAGGCGGAGGTGCTGATGCTTGCCACCGCCCTGCCGCTGCGCCGGCAGGGGCGGGCGGCGGCGCTTTTGCATACCGCCCGAGTCGCGGCTGCCGCACGCGGGGCTGCGACGCTGGTGCTGGAGGTGGCTGTCGGCAACGACGCGGCGCGCGCGTTGTATGCAGCGGCCGGGCTTGAGCCGGTCGGGCGGCGGGCACGTTACTACGGCAACGGGGATGACGCGCTGATCCTACGCGTTACGCCTTGCGCACCAGCAACGTCATTGTCCCGTCCGGGCCCGGCGTCTGACTGAGCACGGTATGCCCTTGCTCGGCCAGGGTTCGGGGTACGTTTTCGGTCGGCTCCGCCCCGGCTAGCCGGACCTGCAACAATGTGCCGGGTGCCAGGCGATCTAATGCAAGGCGGACACGGACAAAGGTCATAGGACAAAGCTCGCCGGTAATGTCGAGCAATTCGGTCATTGAAGACTATCCTCCGTCAAATATCGCTAAAGAGTATTGCGTTGCACTCGACGCCGATCGTATAGACTGGCTAGACCGCGGATAAACTAGGAAACACACATGTCCGAACAAACCGTTAATCCTGATGTGCTTGGCCTGACCGCACAGATCGTGTCGGCGCATGTCGCAAACAACTCCGTCGCTCCCGATGCTTTGGCGAACCTAATCCAGGAGGTGTACCGCACCTTGGCCAATGTCGGCAAAGAGGCGGTCGTGCCAGACAAGCAACTGCCGGCCGTACCGGTTCGGAAGTCGGTGTTCCCCGACCACCTCATCTGCCTTGAGGACGGAAAGAAGCTTAAGATGCTGAAGCGGCATCTGAAGACCAGCTACAACATGTCGCCCGAGCAGTACCGTGAGAAGTGGGGCCTGCCGCCCGAGTATCCGATGGTGGCGCCGAACTACGCGAAGCATCGTTCGACGCTGGCCAAGAAGATCGGGTTGGGCACCAAGCCGCGGGTGCGTTAGCCGGTACCCCGGCCGGCTGGTGGTGATTCGACAGCGGGGTGCAAACTCGGCTAATCGGCCCCCGTGCTGACCAAGCCGCAGCCGGCCTCGCAGGCCCACACCACCCGTCCGGCGCAGTCCGCGGCGCAAGTCTCGGCTCGCCCGGCCAGTAGCCGGCTCCCAGTCTCCCGTATCGAGCGGTTGTGCATAGAGCGCGGCCTGAAGATGACCGGGCAGCGCCGGGTCATCGCGCAGGTCTTGTCGGACGAAACCGATCATCCGGACGTGGAGGCGCTGTACCGCCAAGCCATCACGCTCGACGCCCGGATTTCGATCGCGACCGTCTACCGCACCGTTCGCTTGTTCGAGGAGCACGGCATACTCGAACGGCGCGACTTCGGCGGCGGACGCGCCCGGTACGAGCCGACCGAGCACGGTCCGCACCACCATCTAATCGATATCGAAACCGGACAGGTAATCGAGTTCGCCGACCCGGCGCATGAGGCGCTACTGCAGGAGATTGCCACCCGGCTTGGCTTCGACCTCGTGTCGCACCGGCTTGAGTTATTTGGGCGTCGCACGACGCGGAAACCAGCGTGAGCGGTCTGGCTCCCCTGGTCATCGTGCCCGACCCGGGCGGCTTTGGTGAAATACGGGCCGGCAACCTGGGTGTTCGTATCGCAACCACCGCAAGTGAGGTCGATGCGGCGCTTGCCCTTCGGTATCGGATCTTCTTCGATGAGATGGGGGCCGCTCCCAACGCGCAAGCAGCCGCGAGCCGGCGCGACCGGGACGAGTTCGATGCTGTCGCCGACCATCTGCTAGTCGTGGACCACGGAATCGGGCCGGGGCCGGAGGGTGTGGTCGGCACGTATCGCATGCTGCAGCCGTCTGGTGCTGCTGCGATCGGGCGGTTCTACAGCGCCGACGAGTACGACATCCATACTATCACCGACTTCCCAGGCCGCGTGCTGGAACTGGGCCGTAGCTGTGTCGACATTAAGTATCGAGGCCGCGCGGTCATGCAGCTGCTGTGGCGCGGCATCGCGGCCTATGTTTTCCACAACCAGATCGACCTTATGTTCGGCTGCGCCAGCCTGCCGGGTACGGACCCGGAGAAGCTGGCGACCGAGCTCAGCTACCTATACGAACACCACCTGGCACCGCCCGCCCTGCGCCCGCGTGCGAAGGCCGACCGCTATATCGAGATGCGCCGAGTGCCGGTGTCATCGTTCGACCCGCGACGCGTGAACCAGATGCTGCCGCCGCTGATTAAGGGCTACCTGCGAATCGGCGGCTTTATCGGCGACGGCGCCGTGATCGACCCGCAGTTCAATACGATCGACGTGGCGATGATCCTGAAAACAGACCTGGTAACCGACAAGTACTATCGCCACTACGAGCGGCAGGCCAAAGACGCGACGGACTGACGATGCCGACTGTTGCAGTGATCATGACGGCGCCCGGCCTGGCACCCGACGCCGTGGCGTTGATCGAGGCCGCGGGCGGCGTGTTGCACTACACCGGCTCATATCCGACCGAGGCGACGCTGGTGGGCCTGGCCCAAGCCGTCGATCCCGTCGCGTTCATCTCCCGCCAGGGCACCATCACGGCCGCGGTCATGGCTGCCGCACCGCGGCTGCGCATCGTCGCGCGCCATGGCGTGGGGGTGGATGACGTGGACCTCGACGCTGCCCGGGCACGGGGTGTTGTGGTTACCCGGGCGCCCGGGTCGAACACGCGGGCGGTGGCAGAGCATACGATGGCCGTCCTGCTGGCACTGGTGAAGCGTCTGCCTTCCCATGGGGCGACGATCGCCGGCGGCGGATGGCGCGGCGACGTGGTCAGCGGCGACGTGGCGGGCCTGCGGCTAGGGCTGGTCGGGGCGGGCGACATTGCGCGTTCGGTTACCCGGCTGGCAGAGGCGTTTGGCCTGCATGTGACGGTCTATGCTCGCAACGGGGCCCCGGGCCTGAACGCCGCGCCGTCACTGACAGCATTGCTCGCGGGGTCCGACATACTGAGCCTGCATATCCCCCGCACGCCCTCAACGATCGGTCTGATCGACGGCGGCGCGCTGACGATCCTTCCGCGCGGGGCGTGGTTGATCAACACGTCCCGCGGCGGTTTGGTGGATGAGGCGGCGCTGCTGAACGCGCTCGACAGCGGGCACATTGCCGGCGCCGCGCTCGATGTGTTCGCGCAGGAGCCGCCGGCCGTGGGCGACCGATTGCGAAACCACCCAGCCGTGATCGCGACACCCCACGCGGCGGGGGTCACACCGGGTAGCCTGGTCACGATGGGCGTCCGGGCTGCCGAGTGCGTGGTGGCCGTGCTGCACGGGCGCGCCCCCCCGGCGGAGTGTGTCGTTTGAGACGACTGACCGGATGGTGGGCCGGGCTCGCTGCCTTGGGTCTCGGCGCGCTATCTGCGGCCGCGCTGCCGCCGCTGCATGTCATCCCCGTGTTGCTGGTGGCGGTGCCGGGTCTACTGGCGCTGATCGCTGGGTCGTCGTCGCCGTGGATGGCGGCGCGGCGCGGCTTTCTATTCGGGCTGGGTCACCATATTTTCGGCCTGTATTGGATTACGGAGGCGATATTACTCGAATCGGCTCGGTACTGGTGGCTGGTCCCGTTTGCGGTCCCGGCATTGTCGGCGTTGCTGGCCCTGTTTATCGCCGCACCGGCTGGGTTGGTATGGCGCGTACCTGCGGGCTGGCGGCGGGCGGTGGCGTTCGCCGGGCTGTGGACGCTGTTCGACCTGCTGCGACAATACCTCGGCACCGGATTTCCCTGGAATCCGTGGGGTAGCGTGTGGGCGGTACCGGGCCCGTTCGGTGACATGATGCTGCAGCCTTTGGCGTGGGTGGGCACCCCGGGTTTGACGTTTACGACCGTGCTGCTGGCGACCGCGCCCATTTTGGCGCGCCCGGCGCAAATCGGGGCGGTCGTTTCGCTGTTTGTCTGGGGCGGGCTCGGGCTTTTGCGTCTGCAAGGGCCCGAGCCGCGCAGTACGGGCCTGTCGGTCGTGCTCGTGCAGGGTAACGTGACCCAGGGGGCGAAGTGGGACCTGGAGCAAGCGCGGGTGGCGTTCGAACGGTATCTGGCGCTGACCCGGGCAGCGATGGCGGGGCTGTCGCGCGACACAATCGTCGTTTGGCCGGAGACAAGCAGCACGCCCTATGTCCTAACCGTCAACCCTGGTGCCCGGGCAGCGATCCTGCAGGCGGCGGCGCCGGCGCGCGCGGCCATTGTCGGCACACTCGGGTTCACGAAGGGCGAGCCGTCGCGGGAGCCGGACAATTTGCCCCTCAATACGCTGCTGGCGATGGGGGCAGACGGCACGGTGGCGGCACCCTACGCCAAGTGGCACTTGGTCCCGTTTGGCGAATTCGCGCCGAGCTGGGTGCCGCTATCGATTCAGATTGTCCCCGGCCGCTTCGGTTTCGGCACCGGGCCGGTCACGTTGCACCTACCCGGATTGCCATCGCTTGGGCCGATCATTTGCTATGAGGCGATTTTCCCGGGGCAGGTGATCGATGAGCGGGACCGGCCGGAGTGGATCGTCAACATCACCAATGACGCGTGGTTCGGTAATTCGACGGGGCCCCGGCAGCATTTGGCCGCGGCCCGGATGCGCGCAGTCGAGGAGGGGTTGCCTATTATGCGCGCCGCGAATACCGGCATCAGCGCCGGATTTGACAGCCGCGGGCGCGAGTTGGGCCGGACGGAGATGGGAATTGCAACGACATTGGTGTTACCGTTGCCGGGTCCACGGCCGCCGACGTCGTTTTCACGCTGGGGCCTGGTTATCCCAGGCATCCTTGCGGCCCTGGCAACAGTGACCGCGGCTCGGCCCCGGCGACGAGAGGCGTCTCTAAAATAAGTGTAAGCCATTCTTAATCGTACTTGTCCAATTCTTTTATGGAACCGTTGACGAGGTATGGTTGTGAAGGTATGCAGATTTCCCCCGCCAAGCGGGGGAGTTGGAGAACCAAAATGGCCGGACTTGCTACCACTGCGGACAAAGATCCGCGGCCCAGCCCGATCGACGCGCACGTCGGAAGCCGTATCCGTCTCCGCCGCACTCTAATGGGTATGTCGCAGGAACGGTTGGGTGAGGCGCTTGGTCTGACGTTTCAGCAGGTGCAGAAATATGAGCGGGGCGTGAACCGGGTCGGAGCATCACGGCTGTTTGACCTATCGCGTGTGCTCGATGTGTCGATCTCGTTTTTCTTCGACGATATGCCGGAGCCGATTGCGAACCTGCATGGTAATCATCACACAACGCGCGCCGCCGGTGGCTTTGCCGAGACGCAGGACTCGTTTGGCGCAGACGATACGATGTCACGGCGTGAGACGCAGGAACTAGCCCGCGCCTACTTCCGCATCACTGACCCGGCGATCCGCAAGCGCGTATTCGACCTGATCAAGTCGATGGGCCCGCCCGAGGCTTGAAGCCGCGCGCGCTGACCTATGCCGAGGCGCTCACCACCGCCTTACGGCCCGCTTTGTAGAACGTCGGAAACAGGTCGAAAATCTCGTCGGCGGTTGGAAGGCGGCGGTTGACCTCCAGGAACGCGTACAGGAACCGGATATAGGTCCGGCCCAGCGTCCGGGTCAGCGCGCCCGCGACAGTTGCGTTCATCATCGCACCAATCACCGATCCCGGTCCAGGAATGAACTTCAGGACCGACCCGATAACCCATCCACCCGCCATCGTGATCGCAAGGCAGCCGAGCACGGTCGAGATCAGCTGCATGATCTGTCGACGCTCCAACGTTACGCCAAAGGCGTTGGAGATACCGATCAGCATGCTCGCCAGGATCGGTGCCAGCGTCGCCAGGTCCGCGAACGGTATCGGGATCACGGATGCGGCCGCCGCCGCACTAGCCGCCACCGTCACGTAGGTCTCGGCTGTCGTCCGGTTCAGGTCACGGCTAATTTTCTGCGCCGCCGCAAATGCGGCCTTGTGTGCGACGGGCAGCGCCGTAAAAGTTGCGGTGACGAGCTCCTCTAGTCCAACCGAAGGGCGGGTTTTGCGGGCCAGTGCGCGTACGGCCACGATGGCGGTGAACTGCGCACCTTTCTCGGTGACGATCCGCTCGACGATTCCAGGGAAGTCCTCATCGTCGTCGTATTTCGTCAGCACGATGATCGTCGGGATGTTATATTTGTTGAGTAGCCTCAATACGTCGATCTCGCACTCTTGCACCCGGCTGCTCGGGGTCGAAATGCAGACCCATGCCATGTGGAGCTGGTTTTTCTCGTCATGCTGGGCACGGCTGTTATCGATCTCGGCCCGCAATGCGTTCAGGGTGACGGAGTAGTCCTTGGCTTCCAGCCCGCGGGTATCAAGGATGCGGAGCGGCACGGTGTCCGATACGAACCACTGCGCGTGTTGCGTTACCGGGCTGCCGGCGGCGGTGGCGGCAAACGCCTCGCCGAAGACGCTGTTGACCAGTGTGCTCTTGCCCACGCCCGTTTGGCCCGCGACGAGGATATTGACGGCGCCGATGCTGCGCAGGTGCTTGGACGTATCCTGCAACAAGGCGTTGGCGGCAAGATATTCTGGGGTCAAGGCGAATGGGTTGGACTTGACCAGTGTCGGGGTGACGTTCTGTTCCAGTTCGGCATCGGCGAGCTCGGTAAAAGCGAAGCCTGCGGACAGCGGAAGATCAGGGATCTCGGTCGGCTGCTCCATCCAGGGCGCCAGCGAAAGTAAGGGCTCACCCCCGGCCGCCTCAAACGCCGCGGGCGGGGCTGGGATGGTGAGGGACAGTGGATCCATGCCCGGCTGCGGCTCGAACGCCGCGATTTCGGCCGGTTCGGCGGGTGGTGGTTCCGTGATCGGGGTCAGGAGGAACTCGAACGACATCGGCACCAGATCGGCGTCCAAGTCCGGCACCGGTGCCATAGCCTGCATTTCGGCGAACCCGGCCGTAGCATCCGGCTGCGCGTAGTCATCCATTGCCGGCGCAGCCAGAGAATGTACGTGCGGGTGGACGGTGAGCGGCGGCGGAATCATGCTGGTGTAATCGGTCATGCCAGCAGTATCGCCCCCGGCAGGCGCGGCCAGGGCTGCCACCAGCGCATCTGGAACGGATGCGACAGATAGCGCCAACCGGTCGGGCTCTGCCGTTTCCGCGCCGGCCGACATCGACGCAAGCAGCTCGAGGTCTGCTTGATCCTCGGCAAAGGCCTGTTGGTCGTGCGTCGTCGTGATTGTGGCGATCCGCGCCATGACCGCGGCCTCTAGGGCGAGGGCCTCGCGCTCGGCTTCGTGGGACACCTTACTCTTTGAGAACAATCCCATTTTGACTGCCGCTCCTGAAGCTCGTTGTCTGTTTAACTAGATTAAAGAATGATTAAGGCAATGCCGCGTGTCGTCAATCCGTAACGCTCGGCCTTAGGGAACCAGGAAGACCTCGACACGGCGGTTGCGCTCTCGGCCTTCTGCCGTTGCGTTATCGGCAACCGGCAACTCGGAACCGAATGACGCGATCTTGCCGGGGACGAATCCGCCACGCGCGAGGGCAGACGCCACCGCCTCCGCCCGCCGTTGGGATACGGCCTGGTTGGTAGCCGCCTGACCGCTGTTATCGGCAAACGCGGCCAGTAGTATTTTGTTGGCCGGCACGCGTTGCGCCTTCAGGAAGGCGATCACCCGGTCCATGTCTCTAGCACTTCGGCTATCGAGATCGACTGAGCCCGGTTGAAAGCGAAAATCGACCGACATGCGCGTGGCACCTTGTACGAGTTGCTTGTACCGCTCTGACGCGACATCGGGCGCGGCAGCGACCTCAGTCTTGATAGTGAGCGAGACGTAGCCCGCCGCCTCGACCGCGGCCTGGCCGTTTGCCGACGACACGTAATCGGCGAACCGGCGAATGAAGCCGTTGCCGGCATTAACGCCATACAAATAGATGCGCTGGCTGAACGGGTATGCCTCTGATGCAAGCGTCGCCTCGTTCGGCATCGTCGCGGCCGCTTTGCCGTCGGATACCGGCATGACCTTCGCTGCACCGACGGCACCCATGGTCACGACGCCGAGGCTATCGCGGTCGCCCACGACCCGGGTGGCCACGGCCTGCTCGTTCGCACTGCGGGTTGCGGCCGGGCTGACGGCCTCGGCCGCGAGGATTGCGTCCTGCGGAGTGTCGCCGCCATCCTCGGGCACGGCCACGACCTGCACCTTGATGGGCGCGGCCGTCCCGCCGACCTCGGACCAATTGGTGATCTTTCCACCAAGGATCCCACGGACCTGACCGGCCGATAGTGAGGCGACGCGGTTCGTGGGATTGACGATCACCGCGATCCCCAGCACAGCAATGACGTGCTCATGGGCCGGGATCGTTAGGTCGCCGACGGACTGCATCCGCTCGGCCTCCGCCTCCGTCAGCTTTCGATTGGACACGGCCATGTCGGCTGTCCCGCGCAATAGGGCGTTAAAGCCGCCAGCGGTGGACGTTTCGAGGATGGTGATCACCTCGCGCTGGCCGGTCTGTAACCCGGATACATCGATCAGCCGCGGTGTGCCGCCTGGCACGGCGGAGATGCTGGTGTCACCAATGAGCGCCAAGTAGCTCGACGCGAGGCGCCGGATCAACTTAGGCCCAGCGGAGTCCGAGCCGGCCAACCGGAGCAGTACCGTGCTCGGTACCGGCAGCCGCGCGGGGACAGCAGGGACCGCCGCGACCGCCACGGTGGTGGCCGGCTCCATGCCGGCCGCGGGGATGGCGCCGGCCGACGCAGGATCAGGCTCGCTAAGTCGCGCAGGGATTGACGCCATGGTAGTGGCCGACGCGGTTTCGGTCTCACTCGCCGGTGCGGCCACTTCGGAGGTGACCGCTCCGGAAGTGACCGCTCCCGAAGTGGGCGTCACAGCGGCGGTTGTGACGGGGGCGGATGCGGCCTGCTGAGCCGGTCCGCCCTGGAATGCGTTCCAGGCGGCCCGAACGCCAGCGAAATCCCCGCCGGGTCCAGATAGTTTCCAAGCGATGGCGGACAGGCCGGCGATTAACACCACAAGCTGGACCAAAATCGACGCCGTTCGTCGCCGCGGCGATGACATGGACGTCGGCTCGATCAGCGGTTCGCCGCATTTTTCACAAACGAATGGTGCGCCGGCTGGTACCGTCATAACGCGCTGGGACACCGCGACAGTGCATAGC
>JANPPS010000100.1:0-2697 GCA_031428635.1 Rhodospirillales bacterium | reverse complement strand
GCAGACGTCAATGAAAACGGCGCGCTTTTTGGCCGATCAGATCGACCTGCTGCATGCGGCGGGCGTGCAGGTATTTATGATCCGCGGCAATCACGACGCCATGTCGCAAATTACGAAGGAGCTGACCTTTCCCGGCTCTGTCACGCTGTTCACCGGGCGGGGTAAGGCGGTCATGGTCAAGCAGGACCCCGGTTGCCTGCCCATCGTGATACACGGCATCAGCTTTGCTGACCGCCACGCTCCAGATAGCCTGCTGTCCAAGTACTTACCGCCGACCGAAGGCGCGGTGAATATCGGTCTGCTGCACACGAGCCTGGGTGGCGCGGCGGGCCACTCCCCATACGCTCCCTGTTCGGCGGCGGATTTGCAGGGCATGGGCTACCGCTATTGGGCGCTCGGCCATATTCACGGGCGAAGCGAGGCGACAACCGGCGCAACCACAATCGTCATGCCGGGCATCCCTCAAGGGCGCGATGTAAACGAGGCGGGCGAGAAGTCGGTCTCGCTCGTTCTGGTAGCAGATGACGGTACCATCATCGTCGAGCAGCGTCGCACAAGCATTGCGCAGTTCGAGCGGGTGGCGGTCGACTTGTCGGATGTTGAGGACTGGTCAGAAGTGGCGCGCCGGATTGCCGACGCCCTCGGCCCCGCACGGGACGCGGTGCGGTCCGATCACCTGGTGGCGCGGCTGCATCTGAAAGGGGCGACGCCCATGGCCTGGCAGTTGCGCCGTGATCCTGGACGGCTGCTGACCGAGGCGGAGCGGCAGGCCGGTGGCCTCCACCAGACCTCGATCGACACAGTCAATCTCGAATGCTTCCCATTGCCGATGGCCCGCCCCACAGCGGGCGCCACCCCGCTCGTGGAGTTGCGCGCCTTGATGGACGCCGCCTGGAATGACGGCGCGTTTAGATCAGAAATGACGGATGTGCTGACGGACATGCGCGCCTTTCTCAAGGAACCGTCGATCCTGCGGGGCGATACCGAGCAGGATGAGGCGGACCTGATGGCCCAGGCCGCCCGGAATGGGATCGACGACGTGTTCGCTCGCCTCGCCGGGTCCAACTAATGCGTCTACGCCGGCTGGATCTGACACGGTTTGGCAAGTTCACCGACCGCCAGCTCATATTTAGCCCACCAGGCGCCGGGCCGGACCTGCATGTCATCTACGGGCCTAACGAGGCGGGTAAGTCCACACTGCTCGCGGGCTACCTAGACCTGCTGTTCGGCATTCGCCAAACGAGCCCATTCAACTTTCTCCACGCTTATGACGTGATGCAGGTGGGTGGATGCCTCGAGTTGCCGAGTGGCCCGCGGGAGCTTGTCCGCATCAAGGCGCGCCAAAGCAGTTTGCATGACCCGGCGGGCCAACCTGTGTTGGACCAGGTCGTGCTCGGTCCGTTGGGTGGGCTTACACGGGAAAGCTATCAGGCGATGTTTTCGCTCGACGATGACACGCTGGAGGAAGGCGGCCGCAACATTTTGGCCAGCCGGGGGGCGCTGGGTGAGCTGCTGTTCGCCGCGACTGCGGGCCTGGCCGACCTTAGCGGGTCATTGGACGCCGTGCGCAGCGAGATCGCCGCCATCCGCAAACCCGACGGCCGGGTGGGTGAGCTGCAGAATCTGAAAAAGCAACTCGATGAGCTGAAAATTAAGCGCGCCCAAATTGACATTACTGCATCCGAATACGGCCGAAAGGCCGAGCAACGGAAACGCGCGCAAGACGACCATGCCAACGCCGAGGCCAAGCTGGCCACGGTACGGACGGAGGAGGTGCGCGTTGGCCGCCTACTGGCCGCATTGCCCCATGCCGCAACTATGCGCGCTCGTCGCGCGGCGTTGGCGGACCTTCCAGACCTACCGGCAATGCCGGTGGAGGGACGCGAGGGGCTGCTAGACCTACAGCGTGCGGAAGGCCCGGTACTGCTCGGCCTGCAGCGCGCGGCTGATGCGGTGCAACGGCTGGCCAGCGACCTGGACGCCGTCGTGGTTGATGAGGCGGCGCTGGCGCTTGCAGAAGAGGCCGTTCCATTGGCCCAGTTATCTGCCCGCGCCACGGCGGCCGCGGCGGACCTGCCAACGCAAATAAGCGACCGCGCGATCACCTGCGCGGCGGTCGCGGCGGTGCTGACCAAGATGGGTGAGGCAGGGGCAGTGCCAAACACGCGGCTACTGACCGATCCGCAGCGGGCCGGCTTTACAGCACATCTGAAGCGGCGCTCTGGCATGGCCACCAAATTGGACACTGCCCAGGATGAGTTCGCCGCTGCCACCCAGGCTGTGACGGAGGCACGCGGCCGGCTCGGGCCGAACGCGGAACGCTGGGCGCCGGATACGGTGGCCCGCGTGGCTGCGGCGCGGGAGGGATGGGCCGGCAGTGACCACCGGACCCGTACCGCCGCCGAGACCGAAAATAGCCTCGCCGCGTCGGATGAGTTCACTCGACACGCGATCGCCCTCGCGCCCTGGGTCGGCGATGGCGCGGCCTTAGTCGCTCTGACGCTGCCCAGTGCGGCCGTCGTCAAGAACTGGCACGAGGACAACGCTGTCCGCGTGGACGAGATCAAGCGGCAGCAAGCCCTTGTGGTGCAGTTGACGGAGGCGCTGCTGCCGTTACGAGCGCGCCAGGCCGCACCAGTCGCTTCTGCTGGGTTGTTGACCGACCTTCAAGCAGCCGAAATCCGCGTGGCCCGCGAC
>JANPPS010000099.1:0-13305 GCA_031428635.1 Rhodospirillales bacterium | reverse complement strand
ACACGCCGCCGGGCGCGTTCCTGCGCCTGCTGGCCCAGGCCGTCGCGGACGGGTTTTCGCCCGTCGCCCTGCTATCCGTCCTGAAACACCCGCTGGCCGGCCTCGGCATGTCCCTGCCTGCCTGCCGTGAGGGTGCCCGTGCGCTCGAACTCGCCTGCCTGCGTGGCCCGGCGCCCACCCCCGGCCTGGACGGGTTACGGGCGGCGGCGCATCGCGAGAGCGCGGATCTGACGCTGCTGGATCAGCTCGCCACCCGTACCCGGCCCCTGCTGGACATCGCCCGCCACGATAATGCCACCCCTGCCGAGGCCCTGCGCGCCCTGCTGCAAGCGGCCGAGCAACTCGCCGATACCGACCGGGCGGACGGTACGGACCGCCTGTGGTCCGGTGAGGAGGGCGACGCGCTATCGACCCATTTGACCGAGCTGCTGGACGCGCTGCCCGTCCTGCCGCGGCAGCCGCTGGCCGTGCTGCCTGGCCTGCTCGACGCCGCATTGGCCGGTGCGATGGCGCGCACCCGCCGGGCCCTGCGCGGCCTACCGGGTACCGAGCATCCGCGCGTCGCCATACTCGGACTGCTGGAGGCACGGCTACTATCGGCCGAAATAGTCGTGATGGGCGGCCTGGCGGAGGGAGTGTGGCCCGCCACCACCGACCCCGGCCCATGGATGAGCCGGCCGATGCGCACCGCCTGCGGCCTGCCATCGCCGGAGGAGCGGGTGGGCCAGGCCGCGCATGATTTCTGTGCGATCGTCTCGGCCGCGCCCACGGTCGTGCTGTCCTGCCCCCGCCGGCGTCAGGGTTCGCCCACGGTGCCGGCCCGCTGGCTGGTGCGGATCGACGCGTATCTGGCCGGCCACAAAGCCATGTTACCCGCGCACCCGGCCGTCGGCTGGGCCCGCGCGCTGGACCAGCCCGACGGACCGCCCACCCCGGTCGCGGCACCCGAACCCCGCCCACCGCTGGCGCTACGCCCGCGCAAACTGAGTGTCAGCGACGTCACGACCTGGATGGCCGACCCGTACGCCATCTATGCCAAACATGTGCTGCGCATCCGGCCGCTCGATCCGCTGGAACAGGGCGCCGACCAGTCCGATTACGGCCGCGTCGTGCACGCCGCCATCGCCGATAGCGTGACCCATGGTACCGACATGCGGGTGGCGATGGACCGCGCCCTGACCGGGGCCGCGGTTCGCCCCGCACTGGCCGCATGGTGGCGTCCGCGCCTGCATCGCATCGCCGATTGGGTGACCGCGGCCGAGCAAGCCCGCCCCCGCCCGGCCCACGTAACGGCGGAGGTCAGCGGCACCTGGTCCGTGCCCGGCGTGTCGTTCACCCTGACCGGCCGCGCCGACCGGATCGAGCGGCGTACCGATGGCACACTGACGATACTCGACTACAAAACCGGGCGCGTTCCGTCGAAAAAAGACCTGGATAACGTGATCGCCCCGCAATTACCGCTGGAGGCCGCGATGGCGGCGCACGGCGCGTTCGGGCCCGCGCTGACGGGTGTCGCGGCCGAGCTGACGTACTGGAAGCTAACCGGCGGCTTCGTCGTGGGTGAGGAAACGCAGATCCCCTACGCCGCCGAAATCGCGGTTCAGGCGGCCGAAAATCTGGCCGGGCTCGTGACAACCTACGACAAGCCCGGCCGAGCCTACCTGTCGATGCTGCACGGCGCACGCATGCCGTACCCGCAATTTTCGCAGCTAGCCCGCCGGGGTGAGTGGTCGGTCGCGGCCGAGGACGACGACGAATGACGACACCCCGCGACCGCGCAATCGCCGAACAGGCGCAAGCGTCCGACCCGGCCGTGTCCGCGTTCGTGTCGGCGTCGGCCGGGTCGGGCAAGACTTGGCTGCTGACGGACCGTATCCTGCGCCTAATGCTAGGCGGCACAGCGCCCGGCCGTATCCAGTGCCTGACGTTCACGAAGGCGGCCGCGGCGGAGATGGCGGGCCGGCTACAACGGCGGCTGGGCGAATGGGTGACGCTCGATGACGACCGGCTCGATACGGAGCTTGCGTTGCTGCGGGTGGAACGCTCGCCGGATATTCGCCAGGCGGCGCGTAGCCTGTTCGCGCAGGTTCTGGATTTGCCGGGCGGTATGCGGATCAGCACCATCCACGCATTCTGCCAGTCGCTGCTACGCCGCTTTCCGTTGGAGGCGGCGATCAGCCCCCAGTTCCGGCTGCTGGAAGGCGTGGATGCAACCATCACGTTGGACCGCGCGCGGGAGGGCGTGATCGCGGCGGCCGACCCCGCCGCGGTGGCGGAGATGGCGCGGCTGGCGTCGCTCGCGGACATCGCCAAGCTGGTTCGGGAGTTGCAGCAGTATTCGGGCCGGGTCGAGGGTCTGTCGGCGTTGCCGAAGCGGCAGTTGCGGGACGGCGTGCACCGGCTGCTGGACGTGCGCTGGCCGGATGTGGACACCCTAATGAACGGGGCGGTGGCCCCGCCGGACGAGCCGGCACTGGCGGAGGCGCTGCGCCAAATCGCGGCGTATGGGTCGGACAGCGCGCAACGGCTCGTGGGGCCCATGCTGACCTGGCTGGGCGAGGATAGCGCCGGACGGGTGGCGCACTGGTCGGCCTGGATCGGCGCGCTGTTGACCCAGGCCGGCACGCCACGACAGATAAGCGGACTGGTCGGCAAGAAAGTCTGTGCGCGCTTTCCAGCCATACAGGGCCTGATCGAGGCCGAGCAGGCGCGCGTCATCGAACTCGACAACCAGCGCCGAGCGATCGAGGGCGCGAAGGCGACGCTGGCCATGCTGGACGTCACGCTGCCCGTGCTGCGCGCGTACCAGTCGGCCAAGACCTTTGCCGGCCAAGTCGATTATTCCGACCTGATCGCCCGCACCAGCGCGCTACTAATCGACCCCGGCGCGGCCTGGGTATTGTACAAGCTCGATGGCGGCATCGACCACTTGTTGCTGGACGAGGTGCAAGACACCGCCCCCGCGCAATGGCAGATCGCGCACCGGCTGACGGACGAGTTCTTCGCCGGGCTCGGCACGCGGGGCGATGGGCCGGCGCGCACGTTCTTCGCCGTGGGCGACCCGAAGCAAAGCATCTACTCGTTTCAAGGCGCCGAGCCGGACGAGTTCAGCCGTAGCCGCACCGAGATGCAGGACCGGGTCGGCCACTCCGGCACGGACTGGCGCGACGTGACACTGGACGTAAGCTTCCGGTCGGCCGCCCCGGTGCTCGCACTCGTGGACGCCGTGTTCGCCAACGAGATTGCGAAGGCCGGGGTGGCGGATGACGGCCCGCTGCACCACTACGCCGATCGTGCTGGGCAGGCAGGGCGGGTCGAGTTGTGGCCGTTAGTGCCCGCGACGCCGGCCGCAGAGACGAACCCGTGGGAGCCGGCCGAGCGCAACACAGCCGCGCCCGATGCGCCGACGCGGCTGGCGGAGGCAATCGCTGCCTGGATCGCTGGGCAGCTGGCGACGAACGCGATGCTCGATAGCCGGCATCGGCCGTTGCAGCCCGGCGACTTTTTAGTCTTGGTCCGGCGTCGTACGGATTTTAACCGTGCGTTGGTCAGCGGCCTGAAAGCGCGGGGCGTGCCGGTCGCCGGGCTTGACGAGATCAAGCTGCTCGAACAGCTCGCGGTGCTGGATTTGCTGGCGCTGCTGGACGCGGTGCTGCTGCCGCAGGATGACCTGGCTGTGGCCTGCGTGCTGACGTCGCCCCTGGGGGGCCTGTCGGATGACAGCCTGATGGACCTGTCGCTTCCGGGCGGTCAGCTGCGGCGCGCGGGGCTGTGGGACACGCTGCGGGACCGGCATGCGGAACGCCCGGATTGGGGGCTTGCCTGGCACTTTCTACGCATCCTGCAATCGCGCGCCGACCACGTGACTCCGCATGCGCTGCTGACGGAGGCATTGGGCGAATTGGGTGGACGCGCGCGCCTGCTGGCCCGGCTGGGCCCCGACGCGGCCGAGCCGATCGATGAGCTGCTGGCGGCCGCACTGACCCATGCGGCGTCGAACGTGCCGTCGCTGCAGGGTTTTTCGCATTGGGTGCGGCAGTCCGCCGCGTCCGTAAAGCGGGAGGCCGGGGGCGCCGGCGGCCTGGTGCGGATCATGACGGTCCATGGTGCCAAGGGCTTGGAGGCACCCGTCGTGATCCTGCCGGACACCGTGGGCGTGCCGCCGGCCACGGGTTCCCTGACCTGGGTGCATGACGCGCCATCCGGCGTCGATCTGCCGCTGTGGCGTTCGCGCAAGGAACTTGGCTGCGCGGCGCTCGATCTGCATCGGGACGCCGCGCGCCGGGCGACCATGCGGGAGTATAACCGGCTGTTGTATGTGGCGCTGACCCGGGCAGAGGACCGGCTGGTCGTCTGCGGCTGGGCGGGCAAAGGCGGCGCGAAAGCCGAGAGCTGGTACAGCCTGGTACAAGATGCGTTCACTCGGCTAAACGCGACCGAGGAACCGTCAGGCCTTGGTTGGGAGGGTACGACCCTGATCCACGCGACCCCCCAAACGGCCGAACCGAAGCGGCAGCCGGGGACGGCGGACCATGCGGCATCCGCCCTACCCGCCTGGGCTGGGGCACCCGGCGCATGGGTCGCGGCACCGCCCCCGCCCGAGCCGCCGCTGCCGGTCCCGCTGGCACCGAGCCGGCCGGACGGTGCCGCGTTCGGGCCTGTACCGCGCGCCGCATCCCCCCTGACGGACGGTACGGCCCTGTATCGGCGCGGGCGGCTGGTGCACGTGCTGCTGCAGCACTTGCCGGAGCTGGCGCCCCCGTCATGGCCCGGCGCGATCGCCGCATATTTGTCCCGCCACGATATGACCGATGCCGAGCGGTCCGCCCTTACGCAGCAAGTCCTGGCGGTGCTGACGCATCCGGACCTCTGCATCGCCTATGGCCCGGGTAGCCGGGCGGAGCAGCCGTTGACCGGCGTGGTCGGCGGGCAGGTCGTGACCGGCATCGTCGATCGGCTGGCGGTCACAGCCGACGCGGTTTGGGTGGTGGACTACAAAACCGGCCGCGCCGCGCCACCGGACGTGGCCGACACGCCGGTACGCTATCTGCGGCAGCTGGCCGCCTATCGCGGGGTGCTGCGCGGCGTCTACCCCGGCCGTCCGGTCCGGTCCGTGCTGGTCTGGACCGACTTCGCCCAGGTCGTCACGATCCCGGCCGCGCTGCTGGACGCGCTTGATCCCATGCCCGCCCCAACCCACGTCACATGATCGAAACAGGAGACTAATGATGAGCGAAAATACGATTGCGGTCAGCGACGAGACGTTCAAGGCCGACGTGCTGGACGCGCACGGCCCGGTACTACTCGATTTCTGGGCCGAATGGTGCGGCCCCTGCAAGATGATCGGCCCGGCACTAGAGGAGATCGCAGCCGAAAACCAAGGCAAGCTGCGGGTGGCGAAGGTCAACATCGACGAGAACCCGATGTCCCCCAATACCTATGGCGTTCGCGGCATCCCGACCATGATCCTGTTCAAGGACGGTAAGCAGATCGCGACGAAGGTGGGCGCGGCCCCCAAGAGCGAGCTGAAGGCCTGGATCGCCAGCCAACTGTAGCCGCCGCAACTTCTGCCGCTAGATTCGCGTTGTTTCTGCAATGATGGCGGGCTGACCGTCTGGTCGCCCGCCGATATGATCGTGGAGCACGACAATGGATGTGACCAGTTCGCCCGGCGTACCGGGGCCTATCGGGCCGGACATCAACGCCATGGGCGCGGCACTTGCCCGCAACTGGTGGGCGGTAGCACTTCGGGCGGTGTTCGCCATTGTGTTCGGCATCATCGCTCTCTTGTCCCCGCAAACTACAATCCAAGCACTGATTTTTCTGTTTGCGATCTACATGTTCGCCGACGGCATTGCCGCGATTATCGCCGCCGTGCGCGCAGTCCGGCGGCACGTGAGCTGGCGCCTGTTGGCGCTGGAGGGCGTGGTCGACATCGTGGCCGGCGGGCTGGCATTAGCACTGCCGGGGCTGACCGTGCTGGTCTTCATTACCCTGCTCGGTATCTGGGCCGTCGTGTCCGGGGCGCTGCTGCTGTTTGCCGCGGTCCGCTGGCCGATGCAGCACGGGCGCTGGCTACTGGCGTTGTCGGGGATCGTGTCGGTCGTCTGGGGCGTGTTGCTGTATCTATCGCCCATCACTGGCGCGGTCGTGTTGACGTGGTGGCTGGGCGGCTACGCCCTGGTATTCGGGCTCATCCTGCTATTCGTGGCGGTGCGGCTACGTGGGCAGCACGGAGGCATGACCACGGGCTAACGGTCCGTGGGAACGGCGCGGTGAAGCCGACCGGGTGCGTGGCTGTCACGAGCGGCTGCGGCGTTCTGTATCGCGGCGTCACCATCGGCGGCTAGCAACCGTACAGTCGGCAACGTTCCCCAACTTTTTACGTACATCACACGCCCGGACGCGGTCGTACTGACGGCGAACCGGGCGCGTTATCAAGCTATTGCAGGCAGGCCTGACCAGCCATTCGGCTCACTGTTTGTTCAATGTACGGTCCGATGTGCGCCCAAGCAGATAAAGCGACACGACCAGAATCAGGATCAATCCGCCAATTACCGTGAGTTCCAGCATGGCGCCCTTGATGATCGCCTCGCTCTCGGCGCTCCAGCTTCCGGACTTCGTCGCCTCCGACGTTTCCAGCGTGATGACCAACACCCGCCGGATCGAGGCGATTAACCCGACGATCAAAAACGGCTCCGGCGTCAGTCCGCCGGTGCGGATCGACGCGCGTACCGTATGCAGAACCTCGACCAATAGTAGTACAAACAGCAATCGGCCGATGATCGGTAGGATCGAGTCGGTGCCGGTGACCTCACGAAAGCTTCGGAATAGCTGTAGCGTCACGTCGCCCAGGGCCAGTAGGGTTGCCGTCGATAGAAGGACGCCAAGCGCGATGTAGACGATATGCTCCACATGGCCGAAGCCCGCCGTCGCGATCCGGACCAATCCGCTACTATCTTCCTGATTGGCCATGACCATTCTCCCTCCCGGCTACTTAAGTCGTCGTAGCCATTCCGGAAAGCCAAGCCTTGCGGCGTTCAGTTAAAAAGCATCGTAATTTAAACCCGTGTCGATACCATGCCAGCATGGAGCCGGATCGACTTCGTCTTGAACAACACCGGACAGAGCACGTATCTCCGCTTCAACCGGATTCCACGATCCGACCCTGTCGCGAAACAGCGGTGGTGCTCGGCTCCATGCAAAACACGCTCGACACGGCCGTCGGGGACGATGCCGGCTGCGTGCGCCTGATGGGCTCAGCCTACGCCACATCCGGGCGCATCGCCGTGCTGATCGATACCGTAGGCGAGAGAGGCGTCGTTTGGATCATCGCGCGCAGGCCCCACGCCGGACCTATTCCAACCCTCTTTCGCCGCCGCCATTGTGGTATCATATCGGTCTGATCAGCCGGAGCGCGCCGATGTACACGCAAAGCCTGTCTGCCACCGCTGCCGCCGAAACGCCGCACGACATCCGGTTCCAGCAGCGTATCGACGCCGATGACCGCATCGAGGCCAATGACTGGATGCCCGACGGCTACCGCAAAACCCTGACCCGGCAAATCGCGCAGCACGCCCACTCCGAGATCATTGGCATGCTGCCCGAGGGCAATTGGGTCACCCGCGCGCCCTCGTTACGCCGCAAGGCAACGCTGCTGGCCAAGGTGCAGGACGAGGCCGGGCACGGGCTGTATCTTTACGCCGCCGCTGAAACGCTGGGCACGAGCCGCGAGGAAATGTTCGACGCGCTGCTGTCCGGCCGCTCCAAATACAGCTCGATCTTTAACTACCCGACATTGAGCTGGGCCGACATGGGCGCAATCGGCTGGCTGGTCGACGGCGCCGCCATCATGAACCAGATCCCGCTGTGCCGTTGCTCCTACGGCCCGTACGCCCGGGCGATGATCCGGGTGTGTAAGGAAGAGAGCTTCCACCAGCGCCAGGGCTACGAGATCATGGTGACCCTGTCCCAGGGTACGCCCGCGCAGAAGGCGATGGCGCAGGATGCGCTAAACCGGTGGTACTGGCCCTGCCTGATGATGTTCGGCCCGCCCGACAGCGATAGCCCGAATAGCGACCAGTCCACGCGCTGGAAGATCAAGCGGTTCAGCAATGACGCGCTGCGCCAAAAGTTCCTGGATGCATTAGTGACGCAAACGGCGCATTTGGGCCTGATTCTGCCCGACTCGGCACTGACGGAGGTGGACGGCCACTGGCGTCACGGCCCGATCGACTGGGCCGAGTTCAAGCAGGTCCTGGCCGGCAACGGTCCCTGCAACCGCGAACGTCTGGCCGCCCGAAACAAGGCGCATGCGGACGGCGCGTGGGTGCGCGAAGCGGCGGCGGCGTATGCCGAGAAGCATCGGGCGGTTGCGGCGTGACGCCCAACACCCCCTTATGGGAGGTGTTCCTACGCAGTCGCAGCGGCCTCGCGCACAAGCACGTCGGCTCCATCCATGCGGCCGAC
Organism: Rhodospirillales bacterium; assembly: GCA_031428635.1. GTDB lineage: Bacteria > Pseudomonadota > Alphaproteobacteria > Acetobacterales > Acetobacteraceae > JANPPS01. Next base: position 4,836 of record JANPPS010000099.1, on the reverse strand, counting down.
AGCACGCTGGCGGTGCAGGCCGCCCGCGACCTGTACACCCGCCGGGGTGAGGGCCAGTCGATCTGGGTCGTACCATCGAGCGCCATCACCGCGTCCGACCCGGCCGATAAGGGCATGATGTTCGAACCCGCGACCGACAAGATCTACCGGCACCCCACGTTCTACGACGTGCCGGACGATGTGGGCCACATGTGACGACATCCATCACCATCGCGGATACGCCCCTGATCCGGTTTACGCTGGCCCGGGCGGACGACGCGCTAGTGCTGGGCCACCGCCTGTCCGAGTGGATCGGCCACGGCCCGATCTTGGAAGAGGAGATGGCGCTTGGTAATATCGGGCTGGACCTGATCGGCCAGGCGCGGTCACTGTACCAGTACGTCGGACAACTGGCGGGACCGGATGAAGACCAGCTCGCATTCTTTCGTGATGCGGGTGAGTACCGTAACGCGCTGGTGACCGAGCAGCCGAACGGTGATTTCGGCCACACGATGGTTCGGCAGCTGTTTTACTCCGCCTATGCCGACCCATTCTGGCGTCGAATGATGGCCAGCACGGATCCCACGCTGGCAGCCATCGCGGCGAAGTCGGAAAAGGAAAGTGCCTACCATTTGCGCCACGCGTCCGAGTGGGTGATCCGCCTGGGCGACGGCACGGCCGAAAGCCACGCCCGGGCGCAGGCGGCGGTGGACCAGCTATGGCCATACACGGGCGAGTTGTTTGAGGCGGATAACCCCGGCCCGGGTATCGCGCCCGACCCAGCCACCCTCCGCGGCGTTTGGGCACAGACCGTCGGAAGCGTGCTGGCACGCGGTACATTGCGGACACCGGACGCGGGCTGGATGCAATCAGGCGGGCGGCACGGCCGGCATAGCGAGCATCTGGGCCTGCTGCTGGCGGTCATGCAGTCGGTACCGCGGGCGCATCCGGGTGCGACATGGTGACCTTGGCCGAACGCGCACGCGCCGCTGTGGCCGCCGTATGCGACCCGGAAATCCCGGTGCTGACCATCGCCGACCTGGGCGTGCTGCGCGACGTGACCGTGCATGACGGCACCGTCGAGGTCGTGATCACACCGACATACTCCGGATGTCCGGCCATGGGCGTGATCCAAATGGATATCGAATTGGCGCTGGCCGCCGCCGGTATCGCGGGCCGGGTCCGCACCGTGCTGCATCCGGCCTGGACCACCGACTGGCTGACCGACGCCGGGCGCGACAAGTTGCGAGCCTACGGCATCGCGCCACCCCCCGCCGGTGGCCGCCGCGCGCTGTTTGGCGTGGACCAGGTGGCCTGCCCCCGCTGCGGTTCGGCCGACACGGGCGTACTGTCCGAGTTCGGGTCCACGTCGTGCAAGGCGCTGTGGCGGTGCCAGACCTGCCGCGAGCCGTTCGACGTATTCAAGTGTCACTAGCGCCCCGGTTCCACCCGTTGCGCGTGGCCGATGTGCGGGCGGAGACGGCGGACGCGGTATCGATCACCTTCGACGTGCCGGACGAACTCGCCCCCGCATTCCAATTCGACGCCGGGCAGTACCTCACGCTGCGCACAACGCTGGATGGGGCGGAGGTGCGGCGGTCGTATTCGATCTGCTCCGGCCCCGATGATGGCGAACTGCGTATTGCGATCAAGCGCGTGCCCGGCGGCCAGTTCTCCGGCTGGGCCACGCGGGACGTGACGCCGGGCGCAGTGCTGGACGTCATGTCGCCCACCGGCCGGTTCGGCGTCGTGCACGTGCCAGACGCGGCCCGAAACCATGTCGGGTTTGCCGCCGGGTCTGGTATCACACCGATCCTGTCGATCGCGCGCGGAGTGCTGTCGCGGGAGCCGCACAGTCGCTTTTTCCTGTTCTACGGCGCGCGCACGGCCGCCGACCTTCTATTCCGTGAGGCGCTGGAAGAGTTGAAGGACCGCTACCTCGGCCGCCTATCGGTCTTTCCGATACTGTCGCAGGAACAGCAGGACGTGCCGGTGCTGAACGGGCGGCTGGACGCGGACAAGGCACGGCTGCTGCTGCGTCACGTCGTGCCGGCGGCGATGGTGGACCACGCGTTTCTATGCGGCCCGGCAGGCATGATCGAGGATCTGGAGGCGGCGCTACTGGGCGTCGGTCTGATGCCCGCGCAAATCCACATCGAGCGGTTCGTCAGCGCCCACGCCGGCAAACCGCGCCCGGCGCCGGTCGCGACGCCCGACGCCCCCCCGTTCGCCATAGCCGCCTTGATCGTGGACGGCCGCCGGACGGAGGTACCGGTCGCCGAGCACGAAACGGTGCTGGACGCCGCGTTACGCGCCGGGCTGGACCTGCCCTACGCATGCAAGGGCGGCATGTGCAGCACTTGCCGCGCCCATATTACGGAGGGCGCGGTCACGATGGCGCTAAACTTCTCGCTGGAGCCGTGGGAGACGGAGGCCGGGTACGTGCTGACGTGTCAGGCGCATCCGACGACGGCACGGGTAGTGGTTGATTTCGATCAGGTGTGAGTGACCGACGACAAATGGGCGTTGGTCAGCTCACTGACTTTTGGGGCCAAACCTCGTCAGAAGCATTACCTTCTGAAGTCACTCAACGCTTTAAAGTCCGGTCTTTGAGGACTCTCGGGAAAACGGACTTCCCCAAGGTCCTAATTAAGGGGGCGGCACCTATGAGCGCCACCCCCTTCCTGCGATGATTTAGAGCCGAGTTACTTTGACCGGCGACGGAGCAAACCAACCCCCGCCAGGCCGGCGCCAAGCAGCGCCATGGAAGCCGGCTCTGGTATTTTAGTGGTGGCACCGCCACCACCACTGCCTTCGCCCCCAAGGACGACCTTGTCACTGCCACCGTCGATAAAGCCGCGGAAGCGCACATCGAACGTAGCTGCCCCTTCCCCGATCCCGGTACCTGTCGAAAATTCGGTTAGGAATGAGTTGGTCGTGAGGCTTGACAATTTGGTACCAGTCAGCACGAAGGTGAAGCTGTCCGTAGCACCAACCGCAATCCCGGTCTTCGGCGACCCACCACCTTCGAAGCCGCTGCCGGTAGACGCACCGAAGTCGAAATAACCGTTCGGTGTGCCCTTGACGGTGTTGTTCCCCAGCCCGAGCAGACTAAACGTTCCAGCCGTGTCACTGAAGCTTGAGATGGTGGTGATCTGATTGGCCGGATTATTCAGCACAAACGCGGTGATATAACCGCCATTGGCTGCAGGGCTGGTGTTGGTGAGGCTGATCTTCAACGTTGCCATGGTGTTGTTTCCCGCGGCGTAGGTCAGGTCGCCTGTAAACCCGCCGCGCAGGCCTGTCCCGGCGATCGGCGCCGCATGTGCGGAGGCCATCGCGCCCAGAACAAACAGCCCTGCCAACGCCGTCGTTTGAAAGCTCAACTTAGTAATCATTTATCCTCCTGGAGGTCACCATGACCAACGTTCATAAAGAATCCCTAACATGTCATTACGTAACTGACCATAGAAATACGTAATTTGCTGCAAATTAAGTTTTATCGGATAGATCGTCTTTAAAAAGAGAACTTAATTGTGATATGAGTATCTGTTGAAGTTTATTTCTACGGGTGTTCCAATTTTTTATCGCGGCTGATAACCGGCTTCAGGTCTTGAGAGAGCAGGCTCGCCGCACGGAAATCCATGGGAGACAGCGCGCCTTGATCGTTGCACCGTCTGGCGGCATTGCCCGCCAATTCGCCGCAGTCGTCATCACGGGGTGCCGAGCCACCGTCAGGCCGCGCGTGACGACCCTATGCCCCGGACCTCGGCGTGCGGAAATTGGGTGCGGATCAGCAGTGCGTAGCCCGCCTCACGCAGACATCCACGCCAGCCCAATGCTACACCGGCACATCCCGGGCTGTAGATCATCCTGACCAGAGTGGCGGCACATAGGAGTGAGGGTCGGTGTTTGATTGCCGCGGGGGAAATGTGGCCAGGCTGGCCCGGGAAATTCGGCCAGCGCGGTTGGTGGATATTCTGCCTGGCACCGACGCCTCCATGGCAGGTCAGCAGCGAACATAACAAGGCACCTGCCGTCGACGAACGGTCCGGCTTTCAAGTCGAATGTGGCGTTGGCCATGACCAAAAGTGCAAAGAGGAGGGCCGCGTTGACGGGGCGACGCGACGCGCATTCGCAATCGGCCGGCTGGTGTTGGCCACGTCGATGCCGCAGACGGGTATCGACGCGCTGTATCGCCGATCGAGCCCGTCCAACTGGCGCCCGGTTACAAGATCCACCCGTCACTGCCATGCAGGCGGGCGGCGACCCGGCCGAACCACGTCTAGGCGTGGACATCACCTACATCCCGACGGCACGCGGCGTTGTCTATCCCGCGGCGGCGGCGGATTGGCTCAGCCGGCAGGTTCTGGCCTGGCGGTTGTCGATCCCGCGGGATGCAGAAGTCTGGCCCGAATTGGTGGCCGAGGCAGGCGCCTCGCTCGGGCGATATCTGGACGTCTGCAATTCCCGCCGCCCCCATTCGGGGCTGGGGGCGTGGACGCCGGAGCAAGCCCACTTCGACCCTATGTCGCAGCGCGTAGCAGCAAGGAAATACGATCGGTGCCTCAGGCCCGCTTCAATGAGGTTAAGCATCCTCTGCGCGGGCGCCGAGACGTCAAAATGACGCGCCGATCAACCTGCAAAGTATCCACCCATCAGAACCAAAACGCTGCAGCAAAGGACCTAGCTGTTCCACGGGCCTTCAATTCAGCAGCAATGGAGGACCACATTACCCCCGGTCAAGGATTGCCAGGATCGAGTCGGGATCGGCGTTTTCCGACCTAGTATTATCTTCATATGGTATGTAATTGGGGGCCACCAATTTAACAGCCGGAGCGGAGTGTCATAAGGTGT
>JANPPS010000098.1:0-2838 GCA_031428635.1 Rhodospirillales bacterium | reverse complement strand
CGATCATGAGATCGTCGACGCGACCCTGTTGCTGGAGTAGTCGATCAGTACGGGCGGGGCTGGCTGGCACGCTCCAGAGCGGCCTGGTCACGCTGCACGCGCTCGGCCTTAAGGGCCGCCGCCTTTTCGCGATTTTGCTTCACCGCCTGATGATGGCCCAGGGCGCATCCGGCCGCGGCACCCAACAGGCCATGACGGCCGGCGTAGTGTCCGCCGACGCCGCCTAGCACGGCACCGCTGACGCAGCCGATGGCATGGGCCGGGGCGGGCAGGGCAGTAGCGGCAATCAGGCCGACGAGGATCAGGGCGCGCATCACGATTTCTCCATCCGATGGTTTGCCAACAATTGGCACAACCGACAGATCCTATTCAACCCGGCAAATGTGACAGCACGGCGGCGAGCAGGAGGCGAACCTCCGACGCAGCCAGCGACCGCGGTGCATCCTCGGTCACACCCAACCCAATCCCGAATGCGTGGCTGAACGCCGCCCGGTTACCGAGCGTCTGCGGCAACACTTCCAGGCCGTGCGCCGTCAATTCGCGCGCGGTCGCGTCGCGTACGCGAGACCCGCCGCCGGCGCGGTTCAGGATCAGGGTGGCGGGCCGCTTCTCCTCCTGTGCTATTTTCAGCATGGCACCGGCCGCCCAGATGTCCGGTGCGCTGGGCTGCACTGGGACCAGTACGACGCTCGCCGCGCGAATGGCCCGGCGCGCATCGGCGTCCACTTGCGGCGCGCTATCGATCAAAACCACGTCATGGCTGGCCCGCAGCCGGTCGAGCGTCGCCGCCAGCCGCCAGCCGGCCTGGTCGGATAGCGTGATCTCGGCACCCCGCCCGGCCCGCAGCGCGTGCCACCGGGCCAGCGTATGCTGGGGATCAATGTCCAGCACCGCGACCCGGCGCGTCGCGGCCAGGGCGGCGGCCAGGTTTGCGACCAGCGTCGTCTTACCGGCTCCCCCTTTTTGCTGCGCGACGGTGATAATAATCGTCATGCGCGTGCCCTCGATTCGGACGCAGGATCGCGCCTTGGTGAAATATGCTCCTTTTTACTGCACCGGAAGTTTTTCTGACCCCGGCCGAGATGGCGATGGCCGACGCACAGGTACTGAGATGTCGTGCGCCGACCGTTCAGCCGGCGGCCGAGGCTGACCGGTGGGGTCTGTGGCGATACGGGGCAGGGTATGCTGGGTACTGGTGCTGTGTGGCCCAAAAATGAATGGACAGGACGGGCTCACGCGGCGCAGGTCCTGGCCCATGCTGGCTGGCCGGCCCCGGGCTGCTGGTAGAAAATTTGCCACTGCGTTTCGCACAAGCCTATGCCGAAGCCAGTCCGAGTAGGGTATGATGCTTCCATGAGTGATGCTGCAGCCCCAATCGGCCTATTCGATCGCGCGATTCGCCGGATTTCCAGCGTGTGGCGAGACATGGGCGCGGGCGTGGCCGATCCTGATCAGGGGGTGGTCCACCAGATGCGAGCCTGCCTGGACGCGCGGGGCGGTGAGATCAGCGCCCGCAACCGCGCCGCCAAGCTAGCCGAGATTTACCTGACCCTGCCCGACTCCGGCCGACGTGCGTTCTTGCTGGACCTGGCTGCATTCGACAGCAATCCGGCCGACATCGGCCCCGCCTACGCCACGATGGACGCCGCCGCCACGCCCGGGGACCGCGCCATGGCGACCATGGCCCTACGGCGAGCGTTGGAGCCGCCGCGGGTCCGGCTCCTGACCCAGTTCACGACCATTCCCTCCGGTATGAAGTTCCTGGTCGACCTGCGCGCCACGCTGCTGGAGCTGATGGACGGCGACCAGCGGCTGATGGCGTTGGAGTCGGATCTGCGTACCTTGCTGGCCAGCTGGTTCGACGTTGGATTTCTGGAGCTTGTCCGCATCGACTGGAACAGTCCGGCCGTCCTGCTGGAGCGGCTGGTGGGATACGAGGCGGTACACCAGATCCGTTCCTGGACAGACCTCAAAAACCGGCTCGACAGCGACCGGCGCTGCTACGCATTGTTCCACCACCGCATGCCGAACGAGCCGCTGATCTTTGTGGAGGTCGCCCTTGTTCGCGGCCTGTCGGATAGCGTGCAGGGCCTGCTGGATCTTAAGGCGCCGCTATTGGATCCGGGAGAGGCCGATACGGCTATCTTCTACTCGATCAGCAACTGCCAGCGCGGCCTGGCTGGCATCAGCTTCGGCAACTTCTTGATCAAGCGCGTGGTCGAGTTGCTTGGCCGCGAAGTTCGCACGCTGAAGCAGTTCGCGACCCTGTCGCCCATTCCCGGCTTCCGTAAATGGCTGGACGCGAAACTGGCCGCCAATGATCCGAAGCTGCTGAGCGACGAGGAGACCGCGGCGTTGAAGGCGGCCCATGACGCGCCGACCGGGGCAGATTCGTTGCGCGCGATCCTGGCCACGCGCCCTTGGCGTCGCGACGGCCCAGGCACCCGCGCTGCCGAACCCGCGTTGACGCGACTGGCCGCCCACTACCTCCTGCATGAAAAGCGCGGCCACCGCGCGCTGGATCCGGTCGCGCATTTTCACCTATCCAACGGTGCCCGAGTCGAACGCGTCATGATGGGCGCTGACGTGTCGCCAAAGGGCCTGAAGGAGAGTGCGACCCTGATGGTCAATTACCTTTATGACCCGGCCAAGATCGAGGCCTACCACGAGGACTATGCCGGCGCAGGAAAGTGCCAGGCCAGCACGGGCGTGCGGAAACTGGCTAAGGGCTGGGCTTAGCCTGTGCCTTTCAAGCTAGGTGACGGTCGGCGGCGCTCCTGCTGAGTGTGGTGTGCCCGCCAGGTGTGCCAGCGGCCTCTGTGCTTACGTATTTTCGGC
>JANPPS010000097.1:0-19718 GCA_031428635.1 Rhodospirillales bacterium | reverse complement strand
ACGCCCAACTCCGGCAGGCGACGCAGCACGCGCAGGCACTCGCGCGATCGGCTGGCTCGCCCCAGATGCCCTCGCCCGTCAAACGCATGGCGCCGAAACCTGGTCACGGCTGCAACATCGAGCCGGCTGATATTGACCAACCGGCGGGCGTCGAGGTCTGCGGCCGGTCGGTTACGAGTGCGCCGGGATGGGTCTGTAACAGGCGAGCGGCCAGCAGCGCCGTCGAACCTAGCGACAGCCGGGTTGCCCATCGGCCGGTGTGGCTGCTGTCCAGCACGCTGCCCGACGGACCAGGACATCTTGCGGTTGATTAGGCGTGGAAAAAGGGACCCCATTGTGGAGTGCGCCCCTGGCGGTGGACAGAATGAGCGGTTTGGGTTGACCCCACTGACCGGGCCTCTAGAGGCTGGAAGCCATCTTCAAAAAAATCCGGCTCACTAACAAATCTCGTCCGCAAACGGCGTCGCTTCAACAAACCGCATACTTCCCATCTATCTTCCCACTCTGCCCTGGGGACTAGATAATTTCCAATAAGTTATTGATTAGATTGGCGTCCCGTAGGGGATTCGAACCCCTGTTACCGCCGTGAGAGGGCGGTGTCCTAGGCCTCTAGACGAACAGGACATGACCGAAGCGTCACTTAGGACGGCACGGCGCAAAACTCAAGCGCCCTTTCCCGCCTTCTTCCGGGCCGCGTCCCGCTTGCCCGTCCGGCAGGCATCGCTGCAAAACCGCACCTCTGCCCAGGTCTTCTCCCACTTTTTTCGCCATGCGAATGGACGCCCACAGGCGGCGCAAATTTTCTCCGGCAAATTCGGCTTCTGATGCGCCATTATCGTAGTCCTACTCGGCCAGCCACGCGGCCATTACGGGTGTCGATTATAACCGTCCGATCCGGGCCACCGCCATGCAGGAGCAGCGTCAGCCGGTCCTGCGCCATCGACGTGCCCACGATTGCCGTACCCGGCGGCTCATCCAGCACGCTAGCCATCGGCCCCGATTGCGACGACATACGGCTGGCGAGCAGCACGCCCAGCGTGACTGTGCCACCGACGATCAGGACCCCCATGACCACCACGGCCACCTTCAACGCACCCATCGATCCCATCCTTGTAACGGCCCCGCCGAGCGCCGAGGGCGAGCGTACCGACCGGTTCCTCGCCGATGCCATCGGCACGCTGTCCCGCACCCGCGTCAAGGGCCTGATGCAGGACGGCGCCGTTCTGTGCGACGGCGCGCCGCTGCGTAATCCGTCCGAACCCGTGCGCGCCGGTGCCCAGTATGTCGTCCAACCCCCCACTCCCGTTCCGGCCCGTCCGGCGCCGCAAGCCATACCGTTCGACATTTTATATGAGGACGCGGACCTGATCGTGCTCGATAAACCAGCCGGCCTTGTGGTGCATCCGGCGCCGGGTAACGAGGACGGGACGCTCGTCAACGCGCTGCTGGCCCATTGCGGTGACAGCCTACCGGGCATCGGCGGGGAACGGCGGCCGGGGATCGTCCACCGGTTGGACAAGGACACGTCCGGCGTGATGGTCGTGGCAAAAACCGAGCAAACGCTCGCTGCCCTCAGCGCTCTATTCGCCGCCCGCGACCTGAACCGCGCCTACCTGGCGCTTGCGTGGGGCACGCCCGGCGCACCCACCCAGACGATCGAGGGCGACATCGGCCGCGACCCGCGCGACCGCAAGCGCATGGCCATCGTGACCCGTAATGGCAAACCCGCTCGCACCGGGCTTCGCCTGCTACGCGCGTGGGGCACCGGCGCCAGCCTGTTGGAGTGCGTGCTCGAAACCGGTCGCACCCACCAGATACGCGTGCATCTGGCCAGTATCGGCCACCCCGTAGTGGGCGATCCGGTGTACCTCCGTCGTATTCCGGCGGCTGCGAAGGCGTTACCGGCGCCCGCGCGCGATGTGCTGCTGGACTTCCCGCGGCAGGCGCTACACGCGACCCGGCTGGGGTTCGTCCATCCACGGACCGGCGTGGCGCTCAACTTCGAACGGCCCCCGCCGCCCGATATGCTGGCGCTGATTGCAGCCCTGGACGCCTAGGACGTGCGCTTACCGGGAACACCCGATGGCCGCACCCACATCGCACGCGGACGGCGTTGGCGTATGGCGAACCCGGCACTGCCGCCCGATAAGAAGCAGCGCCTGACGCGCAAGCTGATGCAGGCCCGGCGCAAAAAGGGCACGGCCATGCGGGTCGGGTACAATGTAACGCGGGGGGAATGGGTGGCTCCGGTTCGGCCCGGCGACGGTGGCTTTTGGGGGGCGTGGCGCGCCATGGTGGCGGGACCGCAGCGCCGATGTGCACCGGCACATGCTCAGTCCAGCCCCCTTCAAAATTGGTTAGCGTTAATCAGGTCAGACGCGATCTAATTCTTGACAGGACCGCAGCGGTCCGGTATCAAGAATACAGAGGCCAGCGGGCGTGCTGCGCTTCGTTATGTCTAGCCGGTCGCTGCTTCGGGGCGGTCGCTGGGACGTGATGGTCATCCCGCGCCTCTTTTTGAGAATTGTTGCAACCGTCCGCGTCGTTTCGCCGTTCCTGGGTTACACGCTAACGTTGCCACGCATGAGGGCTCACATAATGGCTGCTGCTATCGTTAACGTTGCCCCAGAGGGCAACCTCTCCCGCTACCTACAAGAGATCCGCAAGTTTCCCATGCTGGCGCCGGAGGAAGAGTTGGCGCTGTCGAAGTCGTGGCGCGATAACGAGGACATGGACGCGGCTCACAAGCTTGTCACGTCGCATCTGCGTTTGGTCGCCAAGATCGCCATGGGATATCGCGGCTACGGCCTTCCCGTTGGTGAACTAATTAGTGAAGGCAATGTCGGCATGATGCAGGCCGTCAAGCGCTTCGATCCGGATCGCGGGTTCCGCCTGGCGACTTACGCCATGTGGTGGATCCGTGCGGCCATTCAGGAATACATCCTGCATAGCTGGTCGCTAGTTAAAATGGGCACGACCGCCGCGCAGAAGAAGCTGTTCTTCAACCTGCGTCGCCTCAAGGGCCAGATGCAGGCGATTGAGGATGGCGATCTGAAGCCCGAGCAGGTGGCCAAGATCGCCCGCATGCTAGCCGTGCCGGAGCAGGACGTGGTCAGCATGAACCGCCGCCTGGCTGCGCCGGATAACAGCCTGAACGCTCCCGTCCGTGCCGATAGCGAGGGCGAGTGGCAGGACTGGCTGGTGGACGAAAGCGAGAGCCAGGAGAGTGAGCTCGCCGACCGTGAGGAGCTAACGGGCCGCAAGGCGTTGTTGGCCGGCGCGCTAAAGACGCTGAACGAGCGGGAGCGGCACATCCTGATCGAGCGCCGGCTGAAGGACAATCCGACAACGCTCGAGGAGCTAAGCCAGCAGTACAACATCAGCCGAGAGCGTGTGCGCCAGATCGAGGTTCGCGCCTTCGAGAAGTTGCAGAAGGCGATGAAGACGCAAGTGGCCGAGCGCAGAATGGCGTCCTCGATGGCCGCCTAACACCGACCGTTCCCGCCGCTTGCTACTGTAAGCGGCGGGTTGGTCTGTTCTTGAAACGCCACGGCATACGCGTCGTCGCCCGCTCTACTGAAGTGTGAACAGGGCCAACAAACGTGTGGCCGTCGTCTTTCGGCTTCGACGTAAACCTGACCGGCTTCACACAGAAGCCGTTCTAAGATTTACCTGGCCCTGCTCTTCAGAGAGCACATAATCCTGCCGTGCTTTGCAAAATTTCATCGCCGCCGCGGTTAAGGCGTTGCGTGAGCGTTTCCGCGCAACTGCCATTAGCTCATTGATCGGCTATTCAGAGCGCGAGCGCTCGACGCTATGTCTGCCCGGACAAATCATGTCCGTTGAGGGTGCTTCCCGACGCAATCAGTATGTCGGCTAACAGCCCCCGCACCTTGCTGCCCTACAACCACGGCGTCTTGAACCGCCTCGGCCCATGCAACGCGCTGTTTTTGGACCCGGTCCGCAATGCAGCAAAGGTCCCGGCGTAGGTGTGGGCCCCGTCGAACCTGGCTTGAACTGAATTGCATACCGCCGCGGACCAGCGTGAACCAACGACCGAGTGAGCGCCGCATGTCATGCAATCGACGCTGGGTCCCCGGGGGGGGGACACCCTTCTGGGCGGCTTATCCGCGGCGGCACACCGTGGCGATTGACTTCAGAGAAACCTACCCCTCGAACGGATCTCGTACCAAAATCGTATCGTCCCGGTCCGGGCTGGTACTCAACAGGGTAACCGGTGCCTCCACCAACTCCTCGATCCGCTTCACGTATTTGATCGCCGCCGCCGGTAAAGCGGCCCAGGTCCGTGCGCCGCGGGTGCTGGTGGTCCAGCCCTCGATCGTCTCATACACCGGTATGGCCCGCGCCTGGGCGCCCTGCCCGGCCGGCAAATGCGTGTACCGCGTGCCATCGATGTCGTAACCGACGCCAATCCGCAGCTCCGGCATGCCGTCCAGCACGTCCAGCTTCGTCAACGCCAGACCGTCGATCCCGCCAACCTTCACCGCCTGCCGCACCAACGCCGCGTCAAACCAGCCGCAGCGACGCGGACGCCCAGTGTTGGTACCGAACTCGCGCCCGCGCTCGCCTAGGCCGCGGCCGATGTCGTCGTGCAGCTCCGTCGGAAACGGACCGGCGCCGACGCGAGTGCAGTACGCCTTGGCAATACCCAGCACGAAGCCGACTGCCCCAGGCCCCACGCCCGATCCACCCGCGGCCGTGCCCGCGATCGTGTTGCTGCTGGTGACGTACGGGTAGGTGCCATGATCCACGTCGAGCATGACTGCCTGCGCGCCCTCGAACAAGATGCGCGTCCCGGCACGACGCGCCTGGTTCAGCCGCTCCCACACCGGCTCCGCATACGGCAACAGCCGCGGTGCCAGTTCCAGCAGCCGGTCCAGCAAAGGCTGTTTTTCGAACGTCGCGGCGCCGAGGCCTGTCAGCAGCGCATTATGGTGCAGCAGCAGGTCATCGAGCTTGACCGATAGCGTTTCCGGCTCCGCCAAATCACACATCCGAATCGCCCGGCGACCGACTTTATCTTCATATGCCGGGCCAATACCGCGGCCGGTCGTACCGATTTTATGCTCGCCCTTCGCCGCCTCCCGGGCGCGATCCAGCGCGCCGTGAACCGGCAGGATCAACGTCGCGTTCTCGGCCACGCGCAAGTTCTCGGGCGTGACATGCAGGCCCTGCTTCGCCACGGCGTCGATTTCGGCCAGCAGCGCCTCCGGATCGACGACGACGCCGTTGCCGATAATACCCATCTTGCCGCGCACGAGCCCGCTCGGCAGTAGCGATAATTTATAGGTTTGGTTGCCGACCACCAGCGTGTGTCCAGCGTTGTGGCCGCCCTGGAACCGCACCACGATCTCCGCCCGGCTGGCCAGCCAGTCGACGACCTTACCCTTGCCCTCATCGCCCCATTGGGCGCCGATCACCGCGACGTTAGCCATTAATCCTCCAGCAGGACGGCGGTGCCGTTGCGTACGATGTGGGTGCAGCCCAGCCGGGCTGGATTGTCGCTACCAAGGGCGGCCACGGTCGCATAGCCCTGCGCCCGCAACGCCGCGCCGACGCTGCCCGGTGTGCCGGCTGGCACAAATACCCGCGTCCGGCGCGACCCCGGCGCACACGCCCGCAGCACCGCGTCCGGGAACAGCGTGATGCCGGTCGCCGGCTCCTCGCCTGAGCGATAGGCCCCGCCCCGACCCAGCATTTCGTGCCGCCCCAGCGCATAGAACGTCGCACATACGCCGGTATGATAGGCAAAGCCGCGGAACTCGATCGGATCGAGTGTCAGACGCAGCGCCGGGTTCTGAGTGGCGATCGCAGCCACGACGGCGCGTAGCCGGTCGACCAAGCCCGCCGCGGCCGGTGGCAAGTCCAGCTTGGCCAGCGCCACCAGCGCAGGTGCCACGGGCCCAGCAACCTCAAGCAGCCGGGTCAGCAACGGCGCCAGCGCCCCACCCTGATCCCGCACTGCCGCCGCGTCCTTACGATCCAGCGCGTGCGCCAGCGCGTGCCGTGCCGGACCAGTGAGCCCAGCGCCGTCCAGCAGCGCGGGCGCCAGCATCGGCAACGTAAGGTCGATGCTGATCCGGTCGAGCCCCAACGCGGCCAGCGCCTCGGCTGCAACCAACACCGTCTCTGCGTCCGCCACAGCCGAGTCGGCTCCAATCAATTCGATACCTGCCTGTGCCACTTGCCGGTCCGCCGCCGGGGCCTGCGCCTGTAGCCGTAGGCATTGCCCGGCATAGGACAGGCGCAACGGGCGCGGCATGTGTGCCATTCGAGTGGTGGCAATACGCGCCACTTGCGGGGTCATGTCCGCCCGTATCCCCAGCATCCGGTGCGTATCGGGGTCCATCACGCGAAAAATCTGATCCGCCATCGCGGCACCCGCACCGGCCAGCAGGCTATCCTCGAACTCGATCAGCGGGGGCTTCACTCGCTCGTACCCATGGGCGGCGAACACGGCCATGAGGGCGCCGACGGACGCTGCCTCCGTCTCGGCATCCGGGGGCAGTAGATCGCGCAGGCCGTATGGCAGCAGAGCCGGGTGGGGAATAGTGTCGGACATATCGTGCCGGTATTACATTAGGTCAGCAGAATGGCCAGTGCCGGTGGAATCAGCACGCCGCACGTCAGCTGCATGCCAACAGGGCGTAATTGCCGTGTACGCGGGCAGCGCGCTCGTTTGCCCGGTCACCACCCATGCCGACAGCCACCACCGCCACGCGCCAGACGTTGATGCCCCGGAGCGCGAACCATGGTCCCAGCCCCCACTCAGAACGACAACGGCGTCGCCTGCACCACCAGCGGTAGCGCACGGACAGCGGCCAGCACGGCGTCCGGCACTGCGTCATCCACGCTCATCAGGCAGATCGCGTCACCGCCGGGCTCGGCGCGACCGAGGTGGAACGTCGCAATATTGATGCCGGCATCCGCCAACGTGGCACCGAAACGGCCAATGAAGCCCGGCTTATCCTGGTTCGTCACATACAGCATGTGGCGGTCGAAGTCGGCCTCGACCTTGATGCCCTTCACCTCTACCAGCCGCGGCCGCGACCCGGCGAACAGCGTACCCGCCACCGACCGCGCGCCCCGCCCCGTTGTGACCGTCAGCCGCACGAGCGTCTGGTACTCGCTCGGCCGGTCATGCACCGTCTCAGCGATGTTCAGGCCGCGTTCGCGCGCCAGTACCGGGGCGTTCACCATATTAACGCCGGCCATTGTGGGCGCCAGCAGGCCGGCCAGCAGTGCCGCCGTCAATGGCCGGGTATTGAGCGCTGCGACCTGGCCCTCATACTCGATGCCTACCGCCTGTATGACACCGTCCGACGCCTGCGTCAGTTGCCCGGCGAACGCGCCCAGGTAGCGACACAACTCCAGGTATGGGCGCAGCCGCGGCGCATCCTCGGCCGACACGGACGCCATGTTAATCGCGTTGCTGACGGCGCCCGTGAGCAGGAAGTCGCTCATCTGCTCGGCCACCTGAAGCGCCACGTTCTCCTGCGCCTCTGCCGTGGCGGCACCTAAATGCGGGGTGCAAACGACGGTGTCGAGCGCGAATAACGGGCTGGCTGTCGCGGGCTCCGTCTCGAACACGTCCAATGCCGCGCCGGCCACGTGACCGCTGGCCAGCGCCTCAGCCAGCGCCGCCTCGTCAATAAGGCCTCCACGGGCGCAGTTCACAATGCGCACGCCGCGTTTGCAGGCCGCCAGCGCGTCGCGGGACAGGATGTTACGCGTTGCGTCCGTCAGCGGCGTGTGCAGGGTGATGATGTCGGCGCGGGCGAGCAACTCGCTCAGCTCCACTTTCTCCACCCCGAGGGCTACCGCGCGCGCGGCGGTCAGGAACGGGTCATACGCCACCACGCGCATGTGCAGTCCGATGGCCCGGTCGGCGACGATCGAACCGATATTGCCACAGCCTATCAGCCCCAGCGTCTTGCCCGTCAGCTCGACGCCCATGAACCGGTTTTTCTCCCACTTGCCGGCGCGGGTACTGGCCGTTGCCTCGGGGATTTGGCGCGCGAGGGCGAACATCATCGCGATCGCATGCTCGGCCGTCGTGATCGCGTTGCCGTTGGGGGTGTTCATCACGACCACGCCGCGGGCGGTGGCGGATTTAACGTCCACGTTATCGACGCCGATCCCGGCCCGGCCCACTACGCGCAAATTAGGCGCAGCGTCGAGTACCTCCCGCGTGACCTTTGTCGCCGACCGGATCGCCAGGCCGTCATAATTGCCGATGATGGCGCGCAGCTCGGCGGGAGTCAGGCCGGGTTTTACGTCCACCTCGATGCCACGGGTGCGGAAGATTTCGACGGCGGCGGGGGACAATTTATCGCTGATCAAGACGCGGGTCATGCGGCGTACTCCGTAGCGAGGGTGTCGTGGGCCCAGTCGAGCCAGGGTAGCAATGCCGCAATGTCGGACGTCTCGACCGTGGCCCCGCCCCAAATACGCAGGCCGGGCGGAGCATCGCGGTAGCTGGCGATGTCGAACGCGACGCCTTCTTTTTCCAGCAATGACGCGATCTTCTTCGCCGCTTTCGCCTGCCCATCGGCGTCGAGGCGTGCGAACCAGGGGGCCGCGATGCGAAGGCAGATCGAGGTGCAGGACCGGGTCGACGGCTCGACCGCCAGGAAAGCGGCCCAGGCGCTACGATCGACCCAGGCCGAAACGGCGGCCAGATTTGCCTCACTACGGCGGATCAAGCCCGGTAGCCCGCCCACGCCCTCGGCCCAGCGTAGGCCGTCGAGCGCGTCTTCCACACACAGCATCGATGGCGTGTTGATCGTCTCGCCTCGGAATATCCCGGCCGCGAGCTTACCGCCGCTCGTCAGCCGGAACACTTTTGGTAGCGGCCAGGCGGGCTTGTACGTCTCCAATCGCTCGACCGCGCGGGGCGACAGGGCCAGCATGCCGTGCGCGCCTTCACCACCCAGCACTTTCTGCCAAGACCAGGTCACGACATCGAGCTTGGCGTAGGGCAAATCCATGGCGAACGCGGCGGAGGTCGCGTCGCAAAATACCAATCCGTCGCGGGCTATGGCCAGGTCCGTGGGGCGCATCCGTACGCCCGACGTCGTGCCGTTCCAGGCGAGCACAACGTCATGCGCCGGGTCGATCGCGTGCAGGTCCGGCAGCGCCCCATACGGCGCGCTCAGCACATGGGCGTCGAGCTTGAGCTGCTTTGTGATGTCGGTGGCCCACGCCTCCGAAAAGCTCTCGAACGCCAGGACATCTACCGGCCGAGCACCGAGCATGGTCCACATCGCCATCTCAATCGCGCCCGTGTCGGAGCCGGGGACGATGCCGAGGACCCAGTCTGCCGGCAGGCCGAGAACGGCGCGGGACCGATCGATGACCTCAGCCAGTTTTGCCTTCGGTCCGGCTGCACGATGGCTGCGGCCGAGCGGTGCGCTATCAAGTGCGGCAAACGACCAACCGGGGCGCTTGGCGCAGGGGCCCGATGAGAATTGGGGATTACTAGGACGGACGGACGGCCTGGCCGTCACGCGCGTGCGTGTCTCTGACATAGGCTCTCCCTTTCAGAAGAACGTGCACCCCGGTGGGGGGGTGTGGCCCAGGGGCCTGCTACGCCGGTGGGGCGGGGTCGTCAACCAAGTGCTGCAACGGTCCATGCCCCTGCCCCAGACCCGGCGCCGCCGCGATCGCTGCCTGCACGTAGGCCCGTGCCCGCTCCACCGCCGGCGTCAGCGCCATGCCCTGCCCCAGGCCGGTCGCGACGGCGCTGGCCAGCGTGCAACCGGTGCCATGCGTGTGGCGCGTGTGTAGCCGGGGGCGATCGATGTGTGTCGTGCCAGTGGCCGTGCCCAGCCAGTCCCGCACCGTATCGCCCGGCAGGTGCCCGCCCTTCAGCAACACCGACTGCGGCCCTAGCGCCAATAAGGCGGCCATCGCGCGGTGGGCGGATGCGTCATCGGTAATCGTCAGGCCCGTCAGCGCCTCCGCCTCCGGCACGTTGGGCGTGAGCACGGTGGCTAGCGGCAGCAGCGCCCGCAGCGCATCGATGGCGGCCGGGTCCAGCAGGCGGGCGCCGCCCTTGGCGACCATAACCGGGTCGATGACGATGGGGCACGTCAGGGTTCGCAGCACATCCGCCACCGCCGCGATCAGCGTGGCGTCGCCCAGCATGCCGGTCTTGACCGCGTCCGCGCCGATATCGTCCAGCACGACCCGCATCTGTTGCTGCACAAAACCGGGCGGTACGGCATGCACGCCGTGCACGCCCAGGGTGTTCTGCGCCGTCAGCGCCGTGATCGCCGTCATGGCATAGCCGCCCAGAGCCATCACGGTCTTCAGGTCCGCCTGGATACCCGCGCCGCCGCCGGAATCGGACCCGGCGACGATCAGTACCCGGCCGCCTGTCATGCCGTCCGGGCAGCCCCAGTGATCGTGTCACAGAGCGACGTTACCAGGCGCCGGACCAGCGCCGCGTCCTCACCCTCCGCCATTACGCGTACCAGTGGCTCGGTACCGCTTTCACGCAGCAATAACCGGCCGGTGGCGCCCAATTCCGCCTCCGCCGCTGCCATCGCAGCCAGGACATGGGGGTGGCGCAGCGGCGACGGCCCGACAAAGCGTACGTTCTGCAGTAGTTGCGGCAGCGGCTCGAACAGGCGGCAGGCTTCGCTCGCGGGGCGGTTTTGTTCGGCCAGCACGGCCAGCACCTGTAGCGCCGCGATCAGGCCGTCCCCGGTGGTCGCGTAATCCGACAAGATCATGTGGCCAGACTGCTCGCCCCCGACATTGGCGCCCGACGCCCGCATACGTTCCACCACATAGCGGTCGCCGACGCGCGTGCGATACAGCGGCGTGTTCTGGGCGGCCAAAAACCGTTCCAGCCCGAGGTTGGACATGACGGTCGCCACCACCTCACCCCCGGCGAGGCGTCCCGACGCCTGCCAGCTACGCGCGATCAGCGCCAGTATCTGGTCGCCATCCACCAACTCGCCCCGCTCATTGGCCAGCAACAGCCGGTCTGCGTCACCATCGAGCGCGAGGCCGAGATCGGCGCCATGCGCGAGTACCTGGGCGCACAGATGGGCTGGTTCCGTACTGCCCACGTCGCGATTGATGTTGAAGCCGTCCGGCTTCACGCCCACGGGGATAATAGTGGCGCCCAGCTCCCACAGGACCTTGGGAGCCACTTTGTACGCGGCCCCGTTCGCGCAATCGACAACGATTTTGACGCCGTCCAGCGTGCGGCCACGCGGGAACGTCGCCTTCGCGGCCTCGATATACCGGCCGGCTGCATCGTTCAGGCGCAACGCCCGGCCGAGCTGCGCCGGTGCGGCGAGGCGATCGGCGCGGTTGGCGGCCATCAGCGCCTCAATCTCGATCTCGGTCTCATCCGACAGCTTGAACCCGTCCGGGCCAAACAGCTTGATGCCGTTATCTTCGAATTGGTTGTGACTGGCGGAGATCATGACGCCCAGATCGGCGCGTAGGCTGCGGGTCAGCATGGCGATCGCGGGCGTCGGCAGCGGGCCGACCAGCGTCACGTCCATGCCCGCGCTGATAAAGCCCGCAACCAGCGCCGGTTCGATCATGTAGCCGGACAGCCGCGTATCCTTGCCGATCACCACCTGGTGCCGGTGGCTGCCACGGACGAACATGAGCCCGGCCGCCTGCCCCAGCGCCATGGCCGTTTCGGCCGTCATCGGGTCTACGTTAGCCTTACCGCGAATGCCGTCTGTTCCGAATAGGCGTCGTGTCATCGGACGTGTTCCATGGCGCCCGTCTAGCCTAGGCGTGCAGAGCTTGCCAGACCTTCAACGCCTGGGTCGTTTCTGCCACGTCATGTACCCGCAGCGTCCGCGCGCCCTGTTCCCAGGCGGCAAGGGCCGCTGCGACGGATGCGCTGGCCGACCGGTCGGCCCCAGACAAGGCCGTCAAGAACCGTTTGCGCGATACTCCGGCCACAATCGGAAGGCCCAGCGCAGTCAGCCGGTTCAGATGGCGTAGCAACAACACGTTCTGGTCCGCCGTCTTCGCAAAGCCAATGCCGGGATCGATCCCGATCCGGCGCCGGTCGACGCCAGCCGCCACCGCCCGATCGACCCGCGCGGCCAGCTCCCGCAATACGTCTTCAACCAGACCGCCGTAGTGGGCGAATGACGCCATCGTCTCCGGCGTACCACGCATATGCATCAGGATCACCGGACATCCACGGGCCGCAACCAGCGCGGCTGCATCGGGGTCATGCGTCAGGGCAGACACGTCATTGACAACGGTCGCCCCCGCGTCGAGCGCCGCCGCCATGGTATTGGCGTGGCGGGTGTCGACCGAGACCATCACCACGCCAGCCAGCCCACGAATGACAGGAAGGATCCGGGCTTGCTCTTCCGCCGGTAGAACCTCCGCCGCACCTGGCCGGGTCGACTCGCCACCGACATCGATCAGCCCGGCCCCGTCGGCGACCATCCGCAAGCCGGCCGCAATTGCCTGCGACGTTTCGATAAACTGCCCGCCATCCGAAAAGCTGTCGGGCGTGACGTTCAGGATACCCATGATGGGCGGCCATAAAAAAGGGCCCGGCATTGCTGCCGGGCCCGTAGTAGCCACACTCATCAGCCTGGCTGCGGCAACACACCTGCAGGCGGGGCGGACGGACGGGTGCTGGTCGGCACCGACGCCCGGCGCTGATCCGGCGCCGGCTCATCCACCACCGTCCGGATCACCGGATCACCGCGTAACACAGTCCGGATATCATCGCCGGATAGTGTCTCGTATTCCAACAGGCCGCGGGCCAGACGATGCAGATCTTCGATCCGCTCCGTCATGAGCGCCTTGGCGCCGGCATAGGCTGTATCGATCAACGCTTTAATCTCGCTGTCGATTTCACGCGCCGTCCCTTCACTCACGTTCTTGCTCTGGGTGACCGAGTGGCCCAGGAACACCTCCTGGCTGTTGTCGCCGTACGCGATCATGCCCAGGCGATCGCTCATACCCCACTCGGTTACCATCACGCGGGCCATACCGGTGGCCTGCTTGATGTCACCTGACGCGCCGTTGCTGACCCGGTCACGACCGAACACCAACTCTTCTGCGACACGTCCACCCATCGCCATCTTCATACGCGCTAGCAAGCGGGCCCGGTTCTCACTCAACCGATCACCCTCTGGCAGGCTCATGACCATGCCCAGTGCGCGACCGCGCGGAATGATCGTCGCCTTGTGCACCGGGTCGCAGTCCGGATCATTAATGGCGCAGATCGCGTGGCCGGCCTCATGGTAGGCGGTCATACGCTTCTCGTCTTCGGACATGACCAGCGACCGACGCTCGGCGCCCATCATGACCTTGTCCTTAGCGTGCTCGAACTCCAGCATCGCCACCACTCGCTTACCCAGTCGCGCGGCCAGCAATGCTGCCTCGTTGACCAAGTTCGCCAAATCCGCACCTGAGAAGCCCGGTGTACCGCGCGCGATGACCTTCGGATCGACGTCCGACGCCAACGGCACCTTACGCATGTGTACGCGCAGGATCTTCTCCCGCCCGTTCACGTCGGGGTTTGGCACAACCACCTGACGGTCGAACCGGCCGGGACGCAGTAGCGCCGGGTCCAGCACGTCCGGACGGTTGGTCGCGGCAATAAGGATTACGCCCTCATTGGCCTCGAACCCGTCCATCTCGACCAGCATCTGGTTCAGCGTCTGCTCACGCTCGTCATTACCACCGCCGAGGCCTGCGCCACGGTGCCGACCGACAGCGTCGATCTCATCGATAAAGATGATGCATGGCGCGTTCTTCTTGCCCTGCTCGAACATGTCACGTACCCGGCTGGCGCCCACGCCCACGAACATCTCCACGAAATCAGAACCCGAGATCGTGAAGAATGGCACGTTAGCCTCACCCGCGATCGCACGGGCCAGCAACGTCTTGCCCGTGCCCGGCGGACCGACGAGCAACACGCCCTTCGGGATTTTACCACCTAGACGCTGGAACTTCTGCGGGTCCTTCAAGAACTCGACGATTTCCTGCAGTTCCTGCTTCGCCTCGTCGATGCCGGCCACATCCTCAAACGTGATCCGGCCCTGCTTTTCCGTCAGCATCTTGGCTTTGCTTTTGCCGAAGCCCATCGCGCGGCCACCGCCCGACTGCATCTGACGCATGAAGAATACCCAAACGCCGATCAGCAGCAACATCGGGAACCAGTTCAGCAACACGTTGAGCAGGTGATTATCCTCACCCTCCTTCTGTGCCTGAACCTTCACGCCCTTTTCGGTCAGGCGAGACACCAGCGTCGGATCTTCTGGCGCATACGTCTGGAATGCAGTTTCCTGGTTCAACGGTCCGCTGGTGGCGTGACCGGAAATAATATGGCCCGAGATCAGGACGTCCCGCACCTTACCGGTGTTCACGTCACTGATGAAATCCGAGTAGGCGCGTTCTTGAACGTTGCGCTGACTCGGGCTCGGCTGAAACAGGTTGAACAGCACCACGAGCAGCAGGGCGATAACGACCCATAGCGCGAGGTTGCGGCCAAAATTGCTCATTCTAATGATCCCAGCCTACATTCTTCTGCCGGGTTCTGGGCAACGCTGATCGAACCCGGTAATTTTGATCCCGATCCAACGTGGACCGTAGCCTCTTAAGAAGTCAAACATGGGGAGCAGGCACGCAGTCTGCATCCCCGTCGTGCCCAGGCAAGACGAACTCCGTGGGGCAAATTGGCCGGCCTGGCTGGAAGTGGCCGGCATAGAACCGACGCTCAGTAACCGACGGCTCCCGCATCACGCGCCACCCGGTACCGGCGCGCGCGATTTGCACACCATGCAGGGTCTGCGCCCGCATCGGCGTTGCGCGCGCGACCAGCGCTGGTCGCGGCGGAAACGGTCTACCGGACACGGTCCAGATCAAAGCCGACAGAGCAGGCTCCGACAGGAGGCCGTTCACCTCCGCCGCCCCACTTGGTAAAATTGTGACCGTGGCGGCCAATTCCTGCGCGACCGCTCGGTCAACAACCCGCCGGGCCAGCGCCGCCATTGCCTGGCTGTCCAGGGCCGCGATCGGCATGCTCGGGTCGCGCCGGAAGGCTTGGCGCATGCCGCCACGCACGGTCGCCGGGTCGTCATTTCCCGGGTCGTCGAACCACCCCACGCCCGCAATCTGCAACATCGTCCGCAGCCGCGCCGGGTCGACCGCCAGCAGCGGACGTAGCAGCCGCACACCTCTCCGCACCGTCAGGGCGGACATGCCTGCCAGCCCCGCCGGACCGGAACCGCGGTCACGGCGCATCAGCACCGTCTCCGCCTGATCGCGCGCATGATGCCCGAGGCATAGTTCCACGTGTCCGAGGCGGGCGCAGGTCGCCGTGAGCGCATCGTACCGGGCCGCCCGCGCCGCCGCCGCACCGGGGCGCAGGACGCGCAGCGTGACGATTGTAGCCGGCACGCCAAACACCGAGAGCCGGCCGGCGGCCTCCATCACTTCCACATCGCTACCTGGGCGCAGGCCGTGATCGACCAGGATTGCGTGAGGACTGCCCCACTGCGCCAGCAGCCAGGCGAGCGCCATGCTGTCTGCCCCGCCGCTGACCGCCACCGCCACCCGGCGATCGGCCGCAAACGGGCCGAGCGGCCTCATCATCGCCGCAAACCCGGCTTGCGTTACCGGCAGGCGGCGCGGGTCCGGGCGGCGCTTACGGCGACGCGCAGGTCGGCTCGTGACTGAGGAAACTCCGCCCGCAAGCGGTCCAACGCCTGGCACGCGGATTTTGTGTCATTCAGCCCCGTCAGCGCGTTGGCCAACCCCAGTAGCGCGTCCGGCGCCCGCGTCCCGGTCCGGGCGGCGCTGTAGCTATCATCGAACGCGACGGCCGCGCCCGCGTAGTCGCGACGGCCGTACAGCGACTGGGCCAGCAAAAACTGCGCGTCGGTCGCGCGCGGCGTACGACCGACGGCCAGGACTTCACGCGCCGCAGCCTCTGCCGCCGGGTAGTCGCGACGGGCGAGTGCGGCGTTACCCTCCTGCATCGCCAGCTCCGGCGGGCGGCGGCCGGTCCCGCCCTGGGATGGCGGCGGGTCCAGCCGCGTGGGCGGCGTGGGGGCCGGGGAGGTCGGTGTGGGCACGTTTTGCGCCCGGAATGCTGCGTCTGCCTGCTGCTTGGCGACCTCATCCAGACGGCGGCGCTGCGCGTTGCCTTGCTCGTCCAGCTGACCGCGTAGCTGCCGCATCTCCTCCTCCAGCGCCTGCACCCGATCGAGCAGCTGGGCTACGATCTCATTTCCGGGTGCCGGGCTTCCTCCACGCAGGGGGGTGGGCGGCGGCAGAGCGCGCGCACCAGGATTTCCGCCCTGGCCCTGCTGCAATAGCTGCAGGTCGCGCCGCAACTCCAGGATCTGGTTCTGCAACGCGATGCCCTCACGGCTGTCCATCTGCGCCGCCGCCGGTGATGCCATCAGCAGTATCACCAGAAATAGCCGATAGACCTGCCAGCCCGGCCGCATGCTAGCGGACGGACGTGGTCGCATTGCGGTTCTGGGCATAGGCCTGCTCGTCCGAGCCCACCGCCGTCGGGCGTTCCTTACCATAGCTGATAGTCGTAACCCGGGCGCTGCTCACACCGCGCGCCACCAAATAGTCACGCGACGCGTTGGCCCGGCGTTGACCCAGCGCCAGGTTGTACTCCGTCGTCCCGCGCTCATCGCAATTACCGGCAACCTGGATACTGACGGCCGGGTACCGCACCAGCCATGCCGCCTGCCGGTCTAGCGTCGCCCGGCCCTCGGTCGACAGGCTGGAGCTATCGAGCGAGTAGAACACGCGGTCGCCTACGTTGGCCACCAGGTCCTCCTGCGTACCAGGGCCCACGCCCTGCGCCGTCAGCGAACCGCCCGTGCCGGTTGCCGCGCCGGTCGTGTCGGCAGGCTTGTCCGAGCAGGCGCTAAGCAATGCCAGAGCGGCGAGTAGCGTGGCGGCATAAAGCTTCATGCAACGAATCCTTGATAAAGTACCGATGGTCGCCGGCGAGCTACGCCCAACGTGACGCATTACGCAAGCAATGGCGACCATGCCGGATCGCTGGCGTCGGTCGGTGTTGTGATGGTGCGCTCGTTGAAGCCGGTGATATCGATGCTGACCAGTCGCGAGGAGTAACCTCCGCCGTTCGCCCGCGCCGGGGTTTCACGATAAAACATCAATACGCGGCCGTTGGGGGCGAACGTCGGTCCCTCGACCGAGAAACTCTCACTCAGTATCCGCTCACCGCCGCCATCGGGGCGCATGACGCCGATCGCGAACGTGCCCCCGGCGATGCGGGTAAACGCGATCAGGTCGCCACGGGGCGACCAAACCGGCGTCGCATACCGGCCGCGCCCGAAACTGATGCGCCGCACCCCGCCGCCACCCGCGTCCATGACATACAGCTGCTGATCGCCACCGCGGTCCGAGTTGAATACGATCTGACTGCCGTCGGGCGAATAGCACGGGCTGGTGTCGATCGCGCCCGAACTCGTCAGCCGCCGCTCCCGCCCGCCACTTAGCCCGACGGCCACGATGTCACTGCCACCACCGCGGGAGACACTCATGATAATACCGCTGCCGTCGGGGTTGTAGCGGGGCGCGAACGTCATGCCCTCGAATTCACCCAGGATGCGCTGGCTGCCACTGCCGATCTCGAGCGTGTACACGCGCGGGCGATTATTATTGAAGCTCATGTAAACGATCTGATTGCGCGTTGGGTGGAAGCGAGGCGTCAGCGCGAGCCAGGTGCCGTCGGTCAGAAAGCTATTGTTCTCGCCATCCTGATCCATGATCGCCAGCCGCTTAACCCGGCGGTCACGCGGCCCCGTGCCGGCTACGTAGACGATGCGGGTGTCGAAGTAGCCCTTTTCGCCCAGCAGCCGCTCATAGATCACATCGCTGATGATATGGCCGATGCGGCGCGGGTTGTTGCTGGTGTAGGCCGTGCCCTGGATCTGCGTGCCGGGCAGCACATCCCAGAGCCGGAATTCGACCCGGACGTTGGCGCCCGAGCCCTCGACCCGGCCGGTAACGAGCGCCTGTGCGCCCACAGCGCGCCAATTCTGGAAGTTGGGGGTGTCGCCGTCGGGGCCGATTTGGCCGGCCTGCGCGATCGGGCGGAACAGGCCGGTTCGGGCGAGGTTGTTGGTGATGACACTCACGATCTCGGCACCCGGGCCGGCGCCGGCAAAAGACGGGATCGCGATCGGGATCGGGGCGGTGCGGGCGCGGTCGACAGTGATTTCGGGCTGTTTATTGCCGTCGCCCACACCTTGCGCAAAGGCATGGGGGCCGGCCGCGAATGGCGAGGCGACAACAGCGGCACCCGTCAGCAGGGCGGCGCGTCGCGTGAGCATGTCGAACATCGGCTGTTCTCCTGACGGGCATGGTATGGCCCGGTTTTATGGTCGAAACGTGATCTCGAACGTATGGTTCGCGCCGAGCATGTCGCGCGGTAGCGGCAGTGTTGCGCAGGCCGGGTCCAGCGCCGCACGAACGGCCCGATCGGCGAAGGCGCGGGCAATGCCGATGCGTCGGCCCTCGCTCGGCGCCGGGTCGGCTCTGCGGATGGTTCCGGCGGAATCGGTGGTCACGACCAATCGTACGGTCTGCGACGCGAAATCACGCGCGCCGGTGTCGCCCGTCCAGCATTCGCGAAGCCGGTCGCCGATCGCGCCCCGATCGAGCGCGGATAGGCGCGAGTTATCGATGCCGGCCACCACGCCCCCACCCGGCGCGCCACCCCGCTGTGGGTTCGGGACCGCACGCGGCGGTTCGCGCTGCGCCTGCTGCAAACGTAGGCGCTCCAGCGTATTGGCCAGTTCACGGCTGTCTGGCGCCGGGGTGCGGACCGGATTCGGCTGGCTGGTTGGCGCCGGGGGCGTCGGCACCGGCGTGGGCGTGGGCACCGGCGTTGGCGTGGGCGGTGGCGGTGGCGGACGCGGCGGTGATGGGCGCGGGGTGGGTGGCGTAGGCGCGGGGACCGGCGTGGGCGTCGGCGAAGGCGGTGGCGGCAATAGCGCGGCCGGGGGTACGGGCGTGGCGGGCACGGGCGTAGCGGGCGGCGGTGGCGGTGGCGGCGGCGGCGGCGGCGCTACCGGCTGTGGGCGGGGCGTCTCCGGCGTCGGCGGCGCGGGGTTGGGCACGGGCGCCGGCGCGGGTGATGGCGTGGGCGCGCGGACGGGCGAGCGCTGGGCGGGCGGTCCCACAAACTCCAGCGCGACACTCACCTCCTGCGGCGGCGGCGGCGCGGGCCGGGGCAGCGTTATCAGCAGGGCCAGCAACGCCAGCCCATGCAAAATGAACGAGACAAGGCCACTACGGCGTAGAGACATGCGGGCCCGCGTCTAGCGCCCCGGACGGCGCGGGGCGGCATCGGGCGCCGCCGTCTGCTCCGCCAGCAGTGCCACCTTCGTGAAGCCGCCCTGGGTAATAGTCGCCATCACATCCATGATCGTGCCGTACGGGATCGTTTTGTCACCGCGGACGTAGATGCGCCGGTCCGGCTTATTCTGGGCGATCGCTTGCAGCTTCGTCACGAGTTCCGGCAGCGGCGTCTCGCTCTCTTGCAGGAATATCTTGCCGGCGGCGTTCACCGAGACCGTTAGCGGCTCGCTATCCTGACTGAGCGGCGCGGCGCTGGTTTTCGGCAAATCGACGTTCACGCCGGACGTCATCAGCGGCGCGGCCACCATAAACACGATCAGCAGCACCAG
>JANPPS010000096.1:0-8262 GCA_031428635.1 Rhodospirillales bacterium | reverse complement strand
TCAGCAGTTGGCGCTTGTATTCGTGGATGCGCTTGATCTGCACGTCGAACAGGGCCGTCGGATCGACATGGACGCCCGTCCGCTCGAGGATCGTGCGGGCGAGGCGTTCCTTAGCCCGCAGGCGCTGCTGGGCAAAAGCGCGCTGTACGCCGCTATCGCCCGCATGATCGGCTAGCTTCGACAGCGCCTCCGGATTGGTCAGGAACGCGTCGCCGATCGTGCCGCGGATCAGCTGCGTGAGGTCCGGGTTGGCGCGGAACAGCCAGCGGCGGAAGGTAATGCCATTGGTCTTGTTCTGAATCCGCCCCGGATAGATCGCGTCGAGGTTGGCGAACAGGCTGCGCTGGATCAGGCTGGTATGCAGTGCCGACACGCCATTGATCGCGTGGCTGCCGAGGAACGCCAGATGGCCCATTCGCACCCGGCGCCCGTTACGTTCGTCGATCAGCGACGCGGATGCCAGTTGGTGATCCGCCCCCTGCCCCAGGCTGCGCACGTGCTCCAAATGGCGGCCATTGAGCAAGTAGATGATCTGCATGTGGCGGGGCAGCAGCCGTTCCATGAGCGGCACGGCCCACGTCTCCAGCGCCTCCGGCAGCAGCGTATGATTGGTATAGCTGAAGCAGCCGACCGTAATGCGCCACGCCTCATCCCAGGAGACGCCGTGTACGTCGACCAGCAGGCGCATCAGCTCCGCCACGCCGATGGCCGGGTGGGTGTCGTTGAGCTGGATCGCGACCTTATCGGCCAGGGTTTGGATGGTCCCGAACTGGCTGATGTGCCGCCGGATCAGGTCCTGCAGTGAGGCGCTGGCGAAGAAGAACTCCTGGCGTAGCCGTAGCTCCTGGCCGGCATCGCTTTCGTCACCGGGGTAGAGGATGCGGCTCACACTTTCGGTCCGCACCCGGTCACGCATCGCGCCCACGTGGTCACCGCGGTTGAACTCGTCCAAATGCAGCGGCGTAGCGGCGACGGCGGACCAGAGGCGCAGCGTGTTGGCCCCCTGTTGCGGCGCCGGTGCGCCAGCTTCGCTACCAGCTACGCCACCGACGACGGGCATGTCGAACGCGACGGCGCACAGCGTTTCGGCCGGGGCCCACGCATAAGTGATACGGCCGTCGGCGCCCGTGTGCGCGTGGACCGTACCGCCGAAGCCGATCGGGTAGCTTACATCCGCGCGCTCGAACTCCCACGGGTTACCGAGCTGCAGCCAGTCCTCCGGCAGTTCCTGCTGCACGCCGTGGTCCAGGACCTGGCGGAACAGGCCGTGCTCGTAGCGGATGCCGTAGCCGAAGCTCGGGATGCCCAGGGTGGCCATACTCTCCATGAAGCAGGCGGCCAGGCGCCCGAGCCCACCGTTGCCGAGGGCTGCGTCCGGCTCCTCCGTACGAAGGCGGTCGAGGTCCACGCCTTCGGCAGCCAACGCCTCTCGCACCGGCTCCATCAAACCGAGGTTGCCGATGGTATCGAACAGAAGCCGACCGATCAGGAACTCAAGCGATAGATAATACACGCGCTTGGCGCCGGTGCGGTAGGTGCTACGGGTGGTTTCAAACCAGCAGTCAACGACAGTGTCGCGCACGGCCAGGGCGGTGGCGACGAACCAGTCGCGCTCGCTGGCGGTGTCGGTCGATTTACCGACCTGGTAGGTCAGTTTGGCGCAAATCCGCTGACGCAGATCGGCGACGCTTGGCTGCTGGGGCAGATGGGTGTCCATCGGTCCGTCCTCGTCAGGGGTTGTTGGTCAGTAGTGGTAGGGGTTGTGTCGCATCCCCGGTCCATTCCCGCCAGAGCAGGATAAGGGCCGCCATGATCGCGGGGCCAAGGAACAGGCCGAGTAAGCCAAAGGTCTCGACGCCGCCCAGGATGCCCAGCAGGACCCACAGAAACGGTAGCTTGGTGGCCCCGCCGATCAGCGCCGGACGGACGGCGTGGTCGGCAATGAAAACGATGACCATGCCTACTCCGAACAGCAGAGCGGCCGAAAGTGTGTGCCCCTGGGCAAGCACGATCACGCTGGCAATACCGAGCACGATCGGGGCGCCCATTGGTATCAGCGCGGCGATGGCCGTCAGCGCGCCCAGCAGGACGGGGTGCGGCGCGCCCACGATCCAGTAGCCGACGCCCAGAAGCGCGCCCACGCCGAGCCCGACCAACACCATGCCGTCCACCGTGCCATGGATGGAGGCGATCATCTGCCGCGCGACCCGCACGCCGCCGGACCCAAAGAGCTGCTCGGTCGCGGTCAGCGCTTTCGCAGCCAGGGAGTGGCCGGATTTGAACAGGAAGAACAGCGTGACGAGCGTAAAGGCGAAGGTCACCGCCTCATGCACAACAGCCCCGCCGAGCCCGCGCGACAGACCGACCAAGGCGCCGCGGTCGATAGAGCCGAGCAGGTGACGCGCGTCCTCCGGATGGGCGAGGTTGGCGTTCCACCAGCCCGTCGCCTGGCTGGCGAATAGCGGCAGGGTGGAGAGCCAATCGGGCGCGGCCACGCCGTTTACTCGGGCGGCGGTTACAAAGTGGATCGCCGCCCGAGTCTCGTGCCCGACCTGAACGGCGGCGAGGCCGAGGGGGACGATCACGATAAGCACGGCGCCAAAGGTGAACAGAAGGGGCAGCAAGGCCTGGCTGGTCCCGAACCGCCGCTCCGCCCGCTCGAACAACGGCCAGGTCGCTATTGCGAGTATGCCGGCCCAGGCGAGCGCGTGCAGGAAGCCGGATAGCGTATAGATGCCGGCCCCGAGCAGGGCCACGCCCAAGAGGACGCGGGCAGCGTACTGGTTGCGGGCAGTTTGGTCTGTGATGACGGCCATGCGAAGTTCCATGGGGGCGAGCTCCGTTCTGCCCGTCCCGCGGGATTATGATTAGGAGCGGCCATGGCAGATTGGAAGCATGACGGCGTACGTGTGATCCCGGGCAACAGCCTGGATCCCAACACAGCGCAGACGCCCGGCATGAACCGCGCGACAGCGATCGACTTTGCCCGGGCCGGTGCGCAGAAGCTGTGGGCCGGGACAGTACAGATTCATGCCGACGCTAAAACCGGCGCCCACCACCATGGCGCGCTGGAAAGCGTGATCTACGTCCTACGGGGTCGCGCCCGCATGCGTTGGGGTGAACGGCTGGAGTTCGTGGCGGAGGCGGGACCGGGGGATTTCATCTTTATCCCACCGTTTGTCCCGCATCAGGAGATCAATGCCAGCGCCGACGAGACGCTGGAGTGCGTGCTGGTGCGATCAGACAGCGAGGCAGTAGTGGTCAACCTCGATATCGAAGCGGTGGAGAAGCCGGAAGGTGTGCTGTGGATCGATCCGATCCACCGGGCTGTCGAATGACGCTGGGGGCCGCGGCGCGACGCGCTGATCCTGGCCTAACCCGACGCCGTCGCTGCTGTGAGGGGACATGACGGATCCGGCGTCGCCAGGTTCGTCGCCTACGGGTGCCCCAAAGTCTGCCTGTCGCTACTCAAGTCGTGATTCAGGTGTCTTGAATTCGACCTCAGGACCCCGCCATCGTCAGCCCCTCGATCCGGACGGTCGGCGCGTCCATTCCCCGCCGCAGCCGCAGATCGTTCGCTGGCACCAACGAGCGGAATATTTCCAGCGCGTGCCCGGCGATCGTGATCTCCGACACCGGCTCCGCTAGCTGACCATTACGGATCATGAACCCGGTCGCACCGCGGCTGTAGTCGCCGGTGATACCGTTCACGCCGCCGCCCATCAGCTCCGTCACGTACAAGCCCTCAACAATATCGCTCATCAACTCGTCCGGCGTCGCCACACCGGCGGCCAGCGTCACGTTGGTGGCCGACGGACCCGGCGGGCCGCCTGTGCCGCGGGATGCGCTGCCCGTCGAAACCAAACCGAGCTGCCGAGCGCTGCGGCTATCGAGCAGCCAGGTTGTCAGCACCCCGTCTTCGATAATCGCGCGCGGCCGGGTCGGTACACCCTCACCGTCGAACGGACGGCTGCGCAGCCCCCGCACCCGGCGCGGGTCGTCATGCACGAACACGCCCCGCGCAAACAGCTGCTCGCCCATACGGTCTTTCAGGAAGCTTGTCCCCCGCACGATCGACGCACCATTGATTGCACCCAACAGGCTACCGATCAGGCTGCTGCTGACCCGCGGGTCGTACACAACCGGGAGGCGTGCGGTGCGGGGCCGGGTGGGGTTCAGCCGGCGCAGCGCCTTTTCTGCCGCCACGCGTCCGATCGCCGCCGCATCCTCTAGGTCCGATAAGTGCACGGCGGATGAGTAGTCGTAATCCCGCTCCATCCCCGTGCCCGACCCGGCCAACGCGGTGGCGGACACACTATGGCTTGTGCGTGCGTACTGGCCGACGAAGCCAGCGCTCGTGACCAGCACGATCTCCGTACGGCCATAGCCTGCGTCCGCGCCCTCGGAATTGGTGATGCCGGGCACATCCAACGCGGCTTGCTCGGCGGCGGCGGCGCGGTCGGTCAGCGCTGCTACATCCGGTTCGGCGGCATCCTCCAACTCCAACGCCACGTCCTCCGGGGCTGCCATCCGTTCGGCCAGGCCGCCATGGGGGTCGGCAGGCACGATGCGGGCCATGGCAATGGCGCGTTCGGCCAAGGCGCGGAAACCGGCCGGGTCCACGGCCGTGCTGCTGACGATCGCCGATTGCTGACCCACGAACACCCGTAGGCCGAGGTCCCGCCCCTCCGACCGCTCCAGGTTCTCGGTCTGGCCCATGCGACGCGTCACGCTGACCGACGTGCCGGACACTAGTAGCGCATCCG
Source organism: Rhodospirillales bacterium (assembly GCA_031428635.1). GTDB lineage: Bacteria > Pseudomonadota > Alphaproteobacteria > Acetobacterales > Acetobacteraceae > JANPPS01. The sequence goes on along the minus strand of JANPPS010000096.1, from coordinate 3,496 downwards.
CTGCGTCGGCCCCGGCTGCGCGAGCATGGCGCAGTAGGTCCAGCATCAGGTCGGCGCTCATGCTGCTAGCCGATCGATGATGTGCGCCAGGCTGGGTACGTGATCCGCGGGCCCCATGGCCGCGAGCGTCGGTGTGCCGCGGAAGATGCGGGTGGCGACGCGCTGAACGCTGTCCACGGTCACGGCCTGCAGCTTGGCGACCGTCTCGGCCGTTGGCACCACGCGGCCAAACACCTGCATTTGCCGCGCTAACTGCTCGCATCGGCTGCCGCTGCTCTCCAACGACATCAGCAGGCTGGCCTTCACCTGGGCACGGGCCCGGGCGAGCTCGGCCTCGGTCACGGTATGGCGAACGTCGCGCAGCGCCTCCAGCGTCACGGGCATCAGCTCCTTCGCCTCCTCCTCGCCGGTGCCGGCGTACAGGCCGAACAGACCACTATCCAGAAACGGCGCGGCGAACGAGTAGATGGAGTAGACCAGGCCCCGCTTTTCCCGGATTTCCTGGAACAGCCGGCTGCTCATGCCGCCGCCCAGCAACGTGCTGAGCAACAGCGCCGGGTAGTAGTCGGGATCGGCGTAGGACACGCCGGGAAAGCCGAGCACGATGTGGACCTGATCCAGCTCGCGGGATTCCCGAAACTCACCGCCCTGGTACGCGCCGGCGGCGAAGGGTCCGGGCATATCTGACGGCAGACCGGCGAAGTGACGCTTGGCCAGGTCCACGACCGTATCGTGCTGCAGGTTACCGGCCGCCGCGATTACCGTGTTTCCGGCGGCGTAGTGGCGGTGCATGTAGCCGGTTAGCTGATCGCGGGTCATCGACTTGATGTTACCCTCGGCGCCCAGCACGGGGCGGCCCATCGGCTGGTCCGGATACGCGGTGGTTTGAAAATGATCGAAGATGATATCGTCCGGCGTGTCGTTCGCCTGGCCGATTTCCTGCAGGATCACGCCCCGCTCCCGCTCCAGCTCCTCGGGCGCGAAGGTCGATCCGGTCAGAATGTCACCGATGATGTCTGCACCCAGCGCCAGGTCTTCCTTCAGCAGCTTCACGTAATACGCCGTCTGCTCCCGCGCCGTGTAGGCGTTGATATGGCCGCCCACATCCTCGATCGCTTCGGCAATTTCGGCCGCCGTGCGGGTGGCCGTGCCCTTGAACGCCATGTGCTCCAGGAAATGCGAGGCGCCGTTCTCAGCCTCCGTCTCGTTACGGGTGCCGGTCGCGACATAGGCACCGATCGACACGGTTTCGACCCGGTCCATGGTTTCAGTAACGATCGTCAGGCCAGAATTCAGGCGTGTGACCTGGATAGTGTCGCTCATGCAGCATTCCTGTTTGCAAATGCCCTGACACGCGCCTGGATAAAGGCGAGGTCTCGGGGCGCGTCGGTGAACGTCTCAGTCCGCTCATATAGGTCGGCTAGATGCGGTGGCAGAGGGGGCCGGGCACCGGTGGCGTTTTCTACGGCGTCGGGGAACTTAGCCGGGTGGGCGGTGGCCATGCAGACCATGGGCGCCCGGCACGCTTGGGCACGACCGGCAGCGATGCCGACCGCGGTATGCGGACAGACCAGATAGCCCTGTGCGTTCAGGCGGCTGATTTCGGCCGTGGTGCCCGCGTCGTCCAGGCTGAACCCATGCAGCAGCCCCCGCGCGCGATGCCACACCGGGTCGGGTACGGCCATGTGGCCTGTCGTGCGGAACGCCTGCATCGTGGCGGCGGTCGCGGCCGGGTCGCGGTCGAGTAATTCGAATAATAGCCGCTCGAAATTGCTGCTGACCTGAATGTCCATGCTGGGCGATAGGCTCGGCTCTACGCCCTGGATCGACATGTCGTTCGCGTTCAGAAACCGGGTCAGGATGTCGTTGCGGTTGCTGGCTACCACCAGCCGCGCGAGCGGTAGTCCCATGCGTCGCGCGGCGTAGGCTGCGAACACATTGCCGAAGTTTCCCGTGGGCACACTGAACGCAACCTCCCGATCCGGGCCACCGAGCGCCAACGATGCCGCGACGTAATAGGGGATTTGGCCCATAATTCGGCCCCAGTTGATCGAGTTTACCGCGCTGAGATGCATCTCCGTCCGGAACGGGGCATCGGCGAACATGGCTTTTACCAAGTCCTGGCAGTCGTCGAACGTACCGTCCACGGCGATGTTGGCGACGTTGGCCGCTGGCACCGTGGTCATCTGCCGCCGCTGCACCTCACTCGTCCGTCCGGCCGGATGCAGTATGACGATGTCGATGTTGGGACGCCCGGCACAGGCCTCGATCGCGGCCGAACCGGTATCGCCCGACGTCGCACCCACGATCGTCACCCGGCGGCCATCCCGCTCCAGCACGTACGCGAACAGCCGGCCCAGCAGCTGCATGGCGAAATCCTTGAACGCTAGGGTCGGGCCGTGGAACAGCTCCATCGACCACAACCCGGCGTCCAACTGTATCAGCGGCGCCACAGCCGGGTGGGCGAACCCGGCATAGGCGTCGTGTGTCATCTTCTGCAGCGTGGCAAACGGCACCGTATCGCCCACGAATGGCGCGATCACCCGGGCCGCCAGCTCCGCATACGGCAGGCCGCGTAGTGCCCGCAGGTCGGCCATCGACCAATGCGGCCACTCGGTGGGAACGTACAGCCCGCCATCCTCGGCCAGGCCCGCCAGCAGCACGCCCGCGAAATCGCGGACAGGCGCCTGCCCGCGGGTGGAGACGTACTGCAGTGGTCAGGCCTTCTTGGGCGCTTCTTGGGTCTCGTCCTCGTCCTCCTCGGGGTCCTGCGCGTCGTACCAATCGAGGACTTGGTCGTGGAACTCCGGATCCTTCAGCAGGCGCATGGCCAGCGCGATCGCGATCTCATGCGGCTCCGGAATGTCGGCCGCGTCGTCATCCAGCTCCTTGGCCGGGACGACGCGGATGGTCATCGACCCATCTTCCTCGCCGATGATGAGCGCCACTTCGGTCGGGTCGAGATCGACGGTCATTGGGGTATCGGACATGGGCGGCTCCTACGAACAGTGCGTCGCCTTAGCAGGGTATTTTGCCCCGCACTAGTTCACGGGACGCCCGCGAGGGGACGCCGGCAACGGAAACGGTCGCGAACGGATCGTCACTCCACCACGGGCCGCCGTCCCACTCCGTACCTCCCTGCCATACCACGCTGTGCTGCTGCATGAAGCCGAGCATGCTCGGCAGGTTGGCGATGCTCGCCGGGTCGGAACCGACGCCGAACTCGCCCAGGAACAGCCGGTTACCGGTCCGCTCGGCTCAGGCGGTTACGGCGGCCAGGCGTTCGGCGGCGATCGTGTGACCGACTATTCCGGTGGAGGACCCAGACTGGTCCTTGTCCGGGTATTGGTGGATTTCGAACGCGGCGCTGTGGCCCGGGTCGATGACATTGGCGGCAAAGATGTCGGCATTGCCGGACGTGAGCCAGCTATCGCCCCCGGTGTAGTGGGTGCCGGGCACCAGGATCTCCTGCGTCGCACCGGTTGCACGGATGGTT
>JANPPS010000095.1:0-4729 GCA_031428635.1 Rhodospirillales bacterium | reverse complement strand
GGCCCGGTCCCATAATGCGGCGATGTCCAGTAACTGCCCGACTCCGCCGGACGCCACGACCGGGACCGAAACCGCATCCGCCAGCGCTATCGTCTGATCGAGGTTGAGCCCCGTCATCATCCCGTCCCGCCCGATATCGGTATAAATGATCGCGGCCACCCCGGCTTGCTCCGCTTGCCGGGCCAGGTCCATGGCGGACAGGTCCATTTCCTCCGCCCAGCCCTTCACGGCCACCATGCCGTCCCGTGCGTCGATGCCGATGACGATGCGGTCGGGATAAGCGCGCGCGGCTTCGGCCATCAGCTCCGGCTGTTCTACGGCGGCGCTGCCCAGAATAACGCGGCGTACGCCGGCGCCCAGCCATCGCTCGATATCCGCCATGGTGCGGATGCCGCCGCCCAGCTGCACGGGAATTGTCACGTTCGCCAGAATGTCTTCTACCGCCGCGCCGTTCACGCTGCGCCCGGCGAACGCGCCATTCAGGTCCACGACATGCAGCCATTGGCACCCTGCCGCCTGCCACGCCCGCGCCTGGCCGCCCGGGTCGGACGAATACACGGTCGCCTGCGCCATATCGCCGCGCCGCAGTCGGACGCAGGCCCCTTCCTTCAGGTCGATTGCCGGAAACAGGATCATGCTTTCGGCTCCCGCTGTAGCAGCTTGGTATAATATAGTCCGCGTATCGTCCGTCCGCCGACGCGGGCATAGGCTGGATGCTCGCCCCAGCGTTGATAGCCCAGGCTCTCATACAGCCGGATCGCCGGCTCCTGGCTCTCTCGCACATCGAGGTTGAGAACCTGGTAGCCCAGCGCCCGCGCCCCGTCCTCGACCCGCTGCGTCATTAGCCGCGCGAGGCCATGGCCGCGGGCGTAGGGGGCGATGAACGCGTGCATAAGGGTCGCGGCAAACGCTTGCGCCTCGTTATTGCGGGGGGGACGCACGAGCTGCGCGCTGCCGACGATGGTGCCGTTCAGGCGGCCGATGAACAATTCCCGCTCCGGCACCAGCAGCACGCCGCGAAAGTAGCTGGTCAACGCCAGGCGCCCTGGAGATTTCACCCAGCCGAAGCCACCGCCCTCGATGATCGCCGCGTCCGCGGCCTCACACAGGGCCTGCAGGTCGTCATCGTCCAGCTCCAACGCGCGTTCGACCAGCATCGATTCCGACACATCGCTCATGGCGTCCACCGCAGGAAATTACCCAGTATGCGCAGCCCGACCGCCTGGCTCTTTTCCACATGGAATTGCGTACCCGCCCGGTGCCCGGCGCAAACCAGGGCCGGAACCGGGCCGCCATAGTCGGTCGTGGCCAGCGTCTGCGCGGCCGGCCCGCCGCGCAGGGCGTAGCTATGGACGAAATACGCGTGCTCACCAGGGGTCAGCCCGTCCAACAGGGGATGCGCGCCGGGTTCGAATTGCAGCGTGTTCCATCCCATCTGCGGCATACGCAGGCCGGGCGGGTCCATAGCCGCGATCTCACCGCCGATCCAGCCAAAGCCCGGCGTGACCCGGTGCTCCAACCCGCGTTCGGCCATCAGCTGCATGCCGACGCAGATGCCCAGAAACGGGCGGCCCGCTTCGCCATGCGCCTCGATCGCGTCGCGCAGGCCGGGCACGGCGGCCAGTCCGTCCGCGCAATCGTGAAATGCACCCTGACCCGGCAGCACGACCCGGTCCGCCGCCCGAATGGCATCCGGATCGGACGTGACGGTCACGACGGCGTCGATCCCATCCTGCCGCGCCGCCTGCTGCAACGCGCGCTGGGCGGAGGCGAGGTTGCCGCTGCCGTAATCGACAACCGCGACGTGCATCATAGGACGCCCTTCGTCGACGGGATCACGCCTGCCGCGCGCGGGTCGAGCGTGACGGCCATCCGCAGCGCGCGGGCGACGGCCTTGAAACATGCTTCGGCCACATGGTGCGCGTTGGCGCCGGCACGTTGGCTCACGTGCAGCGTCAGCAGGCCGTTCATGGCGAAGGCGCGAAAGAACTCTTCGAACAGTTCCGTGTCGAATGTGCCGAGTTTGTCGCGTGCGAATGTGGCGGACCAGGCGATGAACGGCCGGCCGGATAGGTCGATGGTGGCGTCGACCAGCGCCTCGTCCATCGGGACCACAGCATGACCATAGCGGGCGATGCCGCGCTTATTGCCCACGGCCTGCGTCAGTGCCTGCCCGAGCACGATGCCGATATCCTCGGTCGTGTGGTGCGCGTCGATATGTAGATCGCCGGTGGCGTCGATCGTGAGGTCTACCAAGGAGTGGCGGGCAAAGGCGGTCAGCATGTGGTCGAGGAAGCCGATCCCGGTCGCGATGTGGGCCTGGCCGGTACCGTCCAGGTCGAGCTGGATGGTAATCTGAGTTTCGGAGGTGTTGCGGGTGATGGCGGCGGCGCGTGTCATGCCGTTCCGTAGCGCATTGCGGGGCCGGTTGGAACAGAAGGGCCAACCAACCCCGCGTGGGACCCAATCAGCCCGGCGGCGTGGATTTGTAGCTGTCCAGCGCCTGCAGGCTAGTCCAGTAGCTGGCGAAGCCCGGAACGTCGCTGACCAAGCCCGCATCCGGCGTCATGGAAACGTAGCCGAAAATCGGCGCGAAATAGAGGTCGGCCAAGCTAAGCTGACCCGCGATGAAAGGGGAGTTGCCCTTGGTCTCCATCAGAAACGCGATCACCTTGCGCCCGTTTTCGATGCCGGCCGCTCGCAAGGCCTCGTTCTTGCCGCCGACGAAATCGGGAAACAGGTGATATGCCGCGACGCCGGCGATCAGCGCGCCATAGCCGTATGAGTCGATGATGCCGATGGCCATGTCCATCCGGGCGCGGTCCTTGGGCGTGACGGGGGTAAGCCGCTTGCCCGGCAACACGTCGTCCAGGTAGCGCACAATGGCGGACGTCTCGATGATCCGCATCCCGTCATGGTCTAAAACCGGGACCTTGCCGAACGGGTGGCGCTGAAGATGCTCGGGCTGCTTCGGCTCACCGGTGAGTACGTTGACCTGCACCTGTTCGAAGTCGGTCACGCCCTTTTCGGCCAGAAGCATTTTGACGGTGCGGACGTAGGTGGAGCCGTCGAAGCCCCATAGCTTGATGTCGGACATAGTTTGGCCATCCTTGGTTGTGTGCGTGTGTACCGCGCGGTCGGGTGGCAGTCGCGGCTCTGACCCGGTGCTGTCTGCCGCCTATAGCGTGAGCGGGGATCTGTGGCGGTGACCGGCCCGACCGCGCAAGCTCTGAGCGACGCTGGCTACCTGATTGCACGCGAAAGTGCGCGACAGGACAGTGCCGGGGACAGACACATCCGCTGCTCGTTACGGATAAGCCCCGAACTTCAGTGCCTAATCTGCCCAGTTCTTGTGCAGCCGTTCACCAACCCCCACGTACGCCGCCATGCAAACATCCCACGATCCCGTCGGCTGGCACGGCACCACCATCCTCTGCGTCCGCCGCGACGGCCGGGTCGCGATGGCCGGCGATGGGCAGGTTACGCTCGGCCAGACCGTTATCAAGGGTAACGCCCGGAAGGTCCGTCGCATCGGCGCCGGGCTGAACGTACTGGCCGGGTTCGCGGGCGCGACCGCCGACGCGTTCACGTTGCTGGAACGGTTGGAGGCGAAACTCGAGCGGTTTCCAAACCAGTTGGAACGTGCCTGCGTGGAGCTCGCGAAGGACTGGCGCACCGATCGTTATCTCCGTCGGTTGGAGGCGATGATGGCCGTGGCTGACGAGACCCATAGCTACACCCTGACGGGCAATGGCGACGTGCTCGAACCCGATGACGGCGTGATCGCTATCGGTTCCGGCGGTAATTTCGCGCTGTCGGCCGCCCGTGCGCTAATGACCGTCGATGGCATCGACGCCGAACAGGTCGCGCGGCGCGCCATGAAAATCGCCGGGGATATCTGCGTGTACACCAACCACTCCGTCATCGTGGAGACCCTGTAATGGACGTACCCACCTATTCCCCGCGGGAAATCGTGAGTGAGCTCGATCGCTACATCGTGGGCCAGGGCGACGCCAAACGCGCCGTCGCGATCGCGCTACGCAACCGTTGGCGGCGGCAGCATCTGCCCGAGGCGATGCGCGATGAGGTCGTGCCCAAGAACATCCTAATGATCGGCCCGACCGGCTGCGGTAAGACAGAAATCGCACGCCGCCTGGCGAAGCTGGCGCAGGCGCCGTTCATCAAAGTGGAAGCGACGAAGTTCACCGAGGTCGGCTACGTTGGCCGCGACGTGGACAGCATCATGCGCGACCTGGTTGAGGCCAGCATCGGCATGTTGCGCGACGCGAGCCGCAAGGACGTGCAGGCGAAGGCGGAGCTGGCGGCCGAAGACCGGCTGGTTACAGCGCTCGTGGGTGAGGGCGCCAGCGCCGACACGCGCGGTAAGTTCCGCCGCATGCTGCGCGATGGCGAGCTGGAGGACCGTGAGATCGAGATCGAGGTCGCCGAGCAGGCTCCCGCCGCCATGGAAATCCCCGGCATGCCGCAGGGGGGCATACAGAACATCAACGAGATGATGCGCGGCATGTTCGGCGCCCGTCAGACCCGGCGTAAGATGGCCATACCCGCCGCCCGTGCCGCCCTGCTGCGGGACGAGGGCGATAAGCTCGTGGACCAAGACCGCCTGACAAAGGACGCTGTCACACACGCCGAGCAGAATGGCATCGTTTTCCTGGACGAGATCGATAAGGTCTGCGCCCGCAGCGAGAACGGCTTTCGCGGTGGCGAG
>JANPPS010000094.1:0-7127 GCA_031428635.1 Rhodospirillales bacterium | reverse complement strand
TCATGGCTGATGAAAAGCAACGCCAGGCCAAGCTCCTCCTGCAAATCGGCCAGCAGGTTCACGATCTGCGCCTTGACCGACACGTCGAGCGCGCTCACCGCCTCGTCACACACGATGATGTCGGCGCCGGGAGCCAGCGCGCGGGCGATGCCGATCCGCTGGCGCTGACCGCCGCTGAACTCGTGCGGATACCGGTACATGGCGTCGCGCGGCAGGCGTACGGTGTCCATCAATTGCGCGACCCGGTCGTCGAGGGCCGTACCCTGGGCCAGGCCGAAGTTGCGCAGCGGCTCGGCGATGATGTCTCGCACGCGCATGCGGGGATTGAGGCTGCTGAACGGGTCCTGAAACACGACCTGCATTCGTTTGCGGAGCGGCCGCAGCTCGGATGCCGGCAGATGGTCGATGCGGGTGCCGTCGAGCCAGACTTCGCCCGATGTGGGCGGCAGCAGACGCAGAACGGTTCGGCCGACCGTGCTCTTGCCGCAGCCGCTTTCGCCCACGACCGACAGCGTCTCCCCCCGGTCGAGCGTGAAGCTGACGCCATCTACCGCGTGCACCTGGCCCGTGACCCGGCCCAGTAGCCCGCCACGCAAGGGAAAGAATTTCCGTAGGTCGCGTACGTCCAGAAGGTTCATGCTAGCTCTAACTCGGCATAGTGGCATGCCGCGTAATGGCCGGGTCGCTTTTCCGCGACGGCGGGGGCGACAGTGCGGCACAGGTCGGTCACGCTCTCGCATCGGCCGGCGAACGGACAGCCAATGATTCTCTGGCGTAAGCTCGGCACCAGGCCGGGGATCTCCGCCAGCCGAGTACGACCACCGCCGGCGGTGCCCAGCCGCGGAACGGCGCCCAGCAAGCCCCGCGTGTAGGGGTGCTGCGGACGCGCGAACAAGTCCGCAGCCGACGCCTCTTCGACTTTCCTGCCCGCGTACATCACCACGACACGCTGCGCAGTTTCGGCAACCACACCAAGGTCATGGGTGATCAGCAAAATAGCACTACCGAGCCGGGCCTGCAGGTCACGCATCAGATCCAGGATCTGCGCTTGGATCGTGACGTCCAGCGCCGTCGTCGGCTCATCGGCGATCAGCAACTTTGGATTACACGCCAGCGCCATCGCGATCATGACCCGTTGGCGCATGCCGCCGCTGAGTTGGTGCGGGTATTCCCGCACCCGCCGGCCCGGCGCGGGAATACCCACCAGGGTCAGCATCTCGACCGCACGCGCCTCCGCCTGCGACGCACTGGCGCCTTCGTGCAGGCGAACACTCTCACCGATCTGACGGCCGATCGTCAGCACCGGGTTCAGGCTGGTCATCGGCTCCTGAAAGATCATGCTGATCGTGTTGCCGCGCATGCGCCGCATGGCCGGTTCAGACAATGTCAGCAGGTCCGTCCCCTCGAACAGGATGCGCCCGCCAATGCGGCCCGGCGGCTCCTGGATCAGGCGCAGAATGCTCATGCTGGTCACGGATTTGCCGCATCCGCTTTCGCCCACAATCGCGACCGTCTCACCAGCGCCCACGTCGAAGCTGACGCCGTCCACCGCGCGCACGACACCGCCGGGCGTGGCAAAGTGTGTCTGCAAGTTCTGAACCGACAGCAGCGGCGTCACAGGTGCTAACGTCACAGACGTTTTGCCATCCGCGGGTCCAGCCAGTCCCGTAGGCCATCACCGAGCAGGTTTACGGCCAGTACCGTCACGCAAAGGAACAGCGCGGGGAAACCGACGATGAACGGCTTGATCTGCCACAGGCCCCGGCCCTCGGCCATGATGTTGCCCCAGCTCGGGATTGTGGGTGGCGTGCCGGCGCCGATAAAACTCAATATCGCCTCGGTAATCATGGCCGACGCACAGATATAGGTCGCCTGCACAATGATGGGTGCCAGCGTATTGGGCACGATATGCCGCCAGATAATTAGCGGCGTGCGGGTGCCGGACGCGATCGCTGCTTCGACATACGGCTGCTCCCGCAGGCTGAGCACCACGCCGCGTACCAGGCGGGATACACGCGGAATTTCGGCGACCGTGATGGCGGTGATGACGTTGCCGACGCTGCCACGGGTCAGCGCCATTAGGGCAATTGCCAGCAGGATCGGTGGGATTGCCATCAGGCCGTCCATGACGCGCATAATCAGGCTGTCGGCCCAGCGAACAAATCCCGCGACCAACCCGATCGTCATACCGATCGCGCATGACAGTGTGGCGACGGCAAACCCTACTAGCAGCGAGACCCGCCCGCCGATTAATACGCGCGAATAGACGTCTCGCCCGAGGGTGTCGGTACCGAACCAATACTGCGCCGACGGCAGCCGGGTACGTCGCGCGGGCGCCAACGCGGCCGGGTCGACGGTGAACGGCGCTACGACCGCCAGAAACAGAACGAGCAGCAGCAAGACGGCGCCGATGGCGGCGGCCGGATATTGCCGCACCAGCGTCAGCAGCCGGCCGCGATTACGGATGGGCGGCAGCAAGTCGGGCAGCGGCAGAGCCACCACCACATGCGGCTGAATTGACCGGGCGACGGGTGCTAGAACTTCGCTCAATACCGGATCCTCGGGTCGAATAGGCCGTACAGCAGATCTACCCCCAAGTTCACCAACACGTAGACGAAGCTAAACAACAGAACGACCCCCTGAATGACCGGATAATCACGGCGCAAAATGCTTTCCACCACGAGCCGCCCCAGCCCCGGTATAGCGAACACACTCTCGGTCACGACGGCGCCACCGATCAGCAACGCGACGCCGAGACCGATCACGGTCACGATCGGCACCGCCGCGTTTTTCAGCGCATGGAGAAACAACACGCTGCGGCTGCCAACACCCTTGGCCTTGGCCGTTCGGACATAGTCCTGGCCCAGCACCTCCAGCATCGTCGCCCGCGTGATCCGGGCGATTAGCGCGATGTACACGCCCCCCAGCGCCACGGATGGTAGGATCAGATGTCTCAGCCACTCCCATACCCCGTCCCGAAGCGGCGTATAACCCTGTACCGGTAGCCATTCGAGCTGCAGCGCGAACACGTAAGCGAGCACGTAGCCCACCACGAACACCGGTATCGAGAATCCGAACACCGCCAACAGCATGATCACTCGGTCGGGCCACCGCCCCTGGTTCCACGCCGCAATTACCCCCATCGGCACCGCCAGGCTCACCGACAGCAGCAGGGTCAGTACCATCAGCGACAACGTCGCCTCCAGCCGTTGCCCAATTAGGCGCGCGACCGGCAAGTTGGTGAAAATCGACTGGCCCAAATCACCCCGCAACACGTCCCACAGCCAAGTTCCGAACCGTATGAGATAGGGCCGGTCTAGCCCCAGGTTGATGCGGATACGCTCGACATCCGCCGGGCTGGCCTGGTCGCCGGCGATGATCGCAGCCGGGTCGCCCGGCGCGATGTACAGCAGGCTGAACACGAACAACGCCACGAACAGCATGACGGGAATCGTCGCCAGTATGCGGCGGGAGAGATACGCCGCCATCAGACTTTTTTGACGTCCCAGAAGACCGGGAACGGCGCCTTCACCACGCCCGAAACGCTGCTCCGCCAGGCGGTGTAGCCGAGGAAGAATCCGGTCGGCAGGTAGGTCACGTTATCCATCGCGGCGCGGTTCACATTATCCATGGCCGTCTTCTCGGCGGCCGCGTCCGGGGCGTCGTACCAGGTGGCGATGCCGTCCTGCACAGCCTGCGATTTCGGCCAGCCGAACCACGCCTTATCCCCACCTGCGTCGAACGCCGTGTAGGGCGCCGGATTGATGCAATCTGCACCCGCATGCCAGGTATGGAAGATGTTCCAGCCCCCCGCGCTGGGCGGCTCCTTTTTCGCACGCCGGGCGCCGAGCGTGCCCCAATCCATCGCCTGGTAGTCGACTTTCATGCCGATTTTTTTCAGCAAATCGGCTGTGATATCGCCCTGGGCCTGGGTGATTTGCACGTCGGTGGCGACGCACAGCACAACGGGCGTGCCATCATAGCCGGCTTCGGCCAGCAGCTTCTTTGCTTCCTCAATCCGGCGAGGACCCTTCAGCAGATCACCCCCGGCCTCGGTATAGCCGGCCGTGCCCGGCGTGAAGTAACTCGGCAGCAGCTTCCACAGCTTTTCATCGTCTCCCACCACAGCGCGCATGTAGTCTTCTTGGTTCAGCGCCATCATCACCGCGCGGCGTATCCGCACGTCGTTGAACGGCGGGTGCAAATGGTTCATGCGGAAGCTGCCGATGTTACCCAGCGGATCGGCAATATCGACCTTCACATCACGCGACTTCTTCAGTAACGGCACTAGGTCGGGCGCTGGATTTTCCCACCAATCGATCTCGTTATTCTGCAGTGCCGCCGCCTTGGTCGCGTCGTCGGGCAGAATCAGCCACTCGATCCGGTCGAAGTTCATGCGCTTTCCGCCCGACAACCACACGCCGGGTTCGGACCGCGGCTGATAGTCGCGATTGAGCTCGAATACGGCGCGTGAGCCGGGGTTCCACTCGTCACGCCGGAACTTCATCGGACCAGAGCCGACGAACTCGGTGATCTGCGTAAACGGATCCGTCTTCGCGATCCGCTCCGGCATGATAAGCGCCATGGGCGGATTGCTCTTCCCGAGCGCAAACAGCATTTTGGGGAAGGGCTTGGAAAGCCGCAGCCGGATCGTCCGGTCATCGACGGCGACCATTTCCTGCAGCGTTGCCTTAATCCGCTGTCCCATCGTGTCGCGCACCATCCAGCGACTGAGGCTCGCGATCACATCGCGCGGCAACACCGGCTCGCCATCATGGAATTTCAGGCCGGGGCGCAACCGAAAAGTCCAGGTTAGGCCGCTATCCGTGTTCTCCCACGCTTCAACCATTTGGGGGCGGGCTTCTAGCTGTGCGTCGACGCCAAAGAGCGTTTCCCATATCAGGACGCTAGCGTTCCGAACGACGTACTGCGTGCCCACGATCGAATCGAGGCTCGAGAGGTTTGCCTGCGGGGCGAAGCGCAGCACGCGTGACGTCTGCGCCCGCCCGATGCTGGGCAGTGCCAGGGTCGCGGCGGTGGCGGCGAGTAACGAACGGCGATGCATAACGGCTCTCCCTTATCGATGCGGCCCGGCCAGCCTGGGCATATTGCCAGGCTGGTATCGTGAACGCCAATTCGAAAAACTGCACTGGCCTTGCAAGTCTCAAGCCAAGGCGGACGCCGTTAAATCGGCGTACCTGGAAGGTGTCAGCCGCTGCGTTATTCCTTCTATCGCATCAACCGGGTCGAGGCGGCGTTTGATCTGACTGACTTCGAGCCAATTCGATCCACACTCGGCCTTCTGATGAAACGCAACACTCAAGCAAAGTGGAGTAGCTAAGCCCGCCGCACGTTCCAGAACAGCGCAAACCCGTTCAGCATCCCCGTCAGACTGTCGCGATACGCCGTCGGCTGTAAATACTGGCCCAGCGGAATATACGGCACATCGACGAACGCTTCGCGCTGAATATCTGCGCAGATTGCTGCCTGCGCGGGCACTCCGTCGGTCACGAACCACTGGTCGCGTAATGCCTCGATCTTCGTGTCCGTGGGCCAACCGAACCACGCGGCCTCGCCGTTCGTGCGTAGGCTGAGGTGCCCGGCCGGGTTGGCGTGGTCCGTGCCGGCCCAGGCGGTGCAGAACGCACTCCAACCCCCCGTTTCAACTGGGTCCTTCTTAGCGCGGCGGGCGACGACGGTGCCCCAATCCGTCGCCTGGTAGTCCACATTCAGCCCAGCCCGTTGCAACATGTCTGCCGTCACGTCCGCCATCGCCTTCAGCACCGGAAAGTCGGTGGCGGCCAGCAGCACGACCCGCTCATTCTTATACCCGGCGGCGGTCAGCGCGGCCTTCACCTTCGTCATGTCACGGGGCGTCGTCAGTACGTCCATACCGACCGCGCTGGCCATCGGCGTATCGGGGCAGAAGAAACCGACGCCGGTGCGGAACATGGTGGGGTCCGTGCCGACGACGGACGTGACGACGTCCTCCTGACTGACCGCGCCCAGCATGGCCCGGCGAATGGCCGGGTTATTAAACGGCGGCTGCAGATGGTTCATGCGCAGAATTCCGATCTGGCCCGACGGCTCCTGCACCACGACCTTCACGCCCTTTGCCCGGCCCAGCATGCCCATCAGGTCGGCGGTCGCGTAATCCCACCAATCCTGCTCGTTATTCATCAGCGCCTGCGCCGCCGTCGTCGGATCCGGGATCACGGTCCACTCGACCCGGTCGAAATGCACGCGCTTCGGCCCGGCGGTCCAGTCCGTCACCCCGTCCTCCCGCGGACGGTAACCGTCGAACTTCTCGTATACGATGCGGGCACCGGGCATGCGTTCATCCGCCTTGAACCGGAACGGGCCGCTACCGGTCATGTCCGTCACCTGCGTGAACGGGTCCGTCATAGCAATGCGTTCGGGCATGATGACAGGCAGGTAGCCGGGCGTCTTGGCTAGCGCGCTCGGCAGCAGCGGAAACGGGCGCTTCAGCCGAAATACCAATGTCCGGTCGTCGGGCGCCGATAGCTCGTTGGTCAGTTCCATCAGCTTACCGCCAAACGCGTCCCGCTTGCCCCAGCGCGTGAGGCTGGCGACGCAGTCCCGCGCGCGCACCGGCTCATTATCATGAAATCGCAGGCCATCGCGCAGCGTGAGCCGCCAGGTCAGGCCGTCGGCCTCGGTCGTGAAACCGGCGACCATCTGCGGCGACGGCTCGTACTGGCTGTTCTGGCCGAACAGCATGTCGTAGACCATGAAGCCGTGATTACGGGTGACGTAGGCAGTGGTCCACATGGGATCCAGCACCGCCAAGTCCGCCTGCGGAATGAACCGAAGCGTGTTGGCCTTCTGCGCCCGGGCGATCTGGGGCATGGCCAGGGCGGCCGTGGCAGCCAGGATGGTTCGACGCTGCAACATGCGCTCGGTTCCTCGTTATTTAAGAAAGCCTACGATGCGGCCTGGCACTGCGCCAGCCGATACCCGTGCGGGTGTGCGACCCGCCACGCGGCGGCGTGCTGGACAATCTCCAGCAGGTGCGGAAAGCGCGGCGTCCACCCCGTTTCGGCGCGTAATCTACCGGCACCCGCAACCAGTATCGCCGGGTCCCCGGCACGCCGATCCCGCATCTG
>JANPPS010000093.1:0-10442 GCA_031428635.1 Rhodospirillales bacterium | reverse complement strand
CGTTTGCCGACCAGTCGGGCCGTGGGTCGGTCATCGCGGCGGAGATGGCGGCCCAGGATTTCGCGACCGAAGCGCCCGGTATTCCGGTGGAAATCGTCTATGGCGACCACCAAAATAAGCCGGATATCGGCAGTTCGATTGTGCGCGGCTGGATCGACCGCGACGGCGTGGTGGCGGTGGCGGACGCGGTGAACTCGGCCGTGGCACTAGCGGTAAACGACATTTTGCGGGCGCGGCATTTGACGTTCGTGGCCAGCAGTGCCGCGACGTCGGACCTGACGGGTAAGTTCTGCGCGCCGACGACGGTGCAGTGGACCCTGGACACCTGGGCGCTCGGCAACTCGGCCGCGCGGGCGCTGAAAGATTTGGGGCCGTTTTACTTTGTGTCGTTCGACTACGCGCTCGGGTCGGTACTCGAGCGCGATACGACGGCGGCGTTGCAGAAGCTGGGCGGCAGCGTGGCCGGGTCGATAAAGCATCCGCTGGGGACGACGGATTTTAGCGCATACCTGCTGCAGGCGCAGGCGTCGGGCGCAAAGGTGATCGCGTTCGCCAACACGGGTACCGACTTTATCAACGCGGTCAAACAGGCGGCGGAGTTCGGGTTGACCAAGACCGCGACGCTCACCGGCCTGTTCACCCAGATCACGGATATCGAGGCGCTGGGCCTGCCTGCCGCGCAGGGGCTGATTGCGACCGAGGCGTTTTACTGGGACCTGAACGACCAGACCCGGGCGTTCACCAAGCGTTTTGCCGAAAAGATGCCCAGTCGGGTGCCGACCGCAGGCCAGGCAGGGGTGTATTCGAGCGTGTTAGCCTATCTGCGTGCGGTGAAGGCGGCACATAGTGTGGTGGGGGAGCAGGTTATGGCAGCAATGCGCCAGGCGCCGATCGATGATCCTCTGTTTGGCCCGGTGACAGTGCGCGCCGATGGGCGGGCAGTGCATGCGATGCACGTGTTCCGGGTGAAGACGCCGGCGCAGTCCACGTCACGCTGGGATGTGTACACGCTGATCGCGACGATCCCGGCGGCGGAGGCGTTTCGTCCGTTGGATGACGGAGGGTGCAAACTGGTTAGCAACTAACCGGTATCCGTGCCGTTTCGGGCGCGGAGGCTCCGATGTTGAAAATGATCTGGACCGTGTTGAAGGAGACCGTGTCCGAGTACATCGACGACGGTGCGCTGTCCAAGGGAGCGGCGATCGCGTTTTATACCATCCTGTCGTTGGGGCCAGTGCTGCTGATCTGCATTGCCATCGCCGGCCTGGTATTCGGGCAGCAGGCGGCGCAGGGCGCCATGGTCGGTCAACTGCAGGGCCTGATGGGGGCGGAGGCGGCGAAGGCCATTCAGGCGATGATTGCCAGCGCCGGCGATCGCGAGAGCGGTATCTGGGCCAGCGTCATCGGCTTCGGCACGCTGCTGGTTACCGCCAGCGGCGTGTTTGGGGAGATGCAGTCGGCGCTTAACGCCATTTGGAAGGCAAAGCCGAGCACCGGGCTGTCAGGCCTGGTCAGAGCCCGGGCCGCGAGCCTGGGGCTTGTCGCGACGATGGGGTTCTTGCTGCTGGTCTCGCTCGTGATCGCAGCCGCGCTGAGCGCGTTGGGTAAGCAGCTAGACACCATGATCCCGGGTGCCGAATTACTATTGCACGTCGTCAACTTCGTCATCTCATTTGCGATGGTGTCGGCGCTATTTGCAGCGATTTATAAGATCCTGCCGGACCGGAACTTGCGGTGGCGAGACGTCGTCGTGGGCGCAGTCGGCACAGCGTTCTTGTTTACGGTCGGCAAGACGCTGATCGGGCTTTATTTGGGCAGCTCGTCCGTTGCAAGTTCATACGGCGCGGCCGGGGCGTTGGTGATTGTCTTGTTGTGGATTTACTACTCCTCGCAGACGTTCCTGTTGGGAGCAGAGTTCACCAAGGTGTGGGCGAGCCATCATGGCAGTGCGGAGGCGTTCGCCGCGCGCCAGGATGGCCCGGTACCAATACCGGTACCAATACCGGTACCAACGCCGGTTCAGGCAGTGCTTTCGGGCAAGATCGGGCAGCAAACGCCGTGGGGCGTGTACGAGGCGGTGGCGCTCGCGACGCTGGCCTTCGCGGCGTTCCGGTCGCACCGGCGCTAAACCGCGTTAATTACGCGAGGCAAAACCGCTGGAGCGTGAGGGCAGCGGCGTGATCTTCATCGCCCGCCGGGCCGCTCCGGCCGAGTGGCTGGTCGGGCGCTAGGCCGCCTGTAGCAACCCGTCTGCAACCGCCGTTTTCAGCACCCGCCAATCCGCTTCTGTCTGATCGGCATACGCGACGGCGAACTCACCGATGGCCTCATCCATCGCGTCGCCACTGCCCAAGTAGCCGGCAATCATCGCCGCGTCGCCCGCCCGCGCATGGCCGCGGGCCAGGGTGCGGCCACACAGCGTCGCGTAGAATGGCAGCGCGCCCGACAGGTCATTGCCGATTGCCGCCAGCCGCTGATCCTTAAGTTGGCGAACGTAGAAATGACGGTGCGCGTCCGCGGTCCAGCCCAAGAACGAGTCGGGTGTAGCCTGCAAGATGCGCTGGCCCGTAACGACGCGCTCGCCCTGATGCGCAAATACGGAGTCCCCGGCGGCGTTGGCCAAAACGCTACGCTCGGCCTGTTTCAGCTGCAGGATTATTGCCTGCCCGTCTGCGGTCGTGAACAGGGCGATCGCGCAGTACGTGCCGACGCTGCCGACGCCGACGACTTTAAATGCCAAGTCCGTCAACGTGTAGCGGGCCAGCAACGCCCGGACCTCGGGTAGCAATGTCGCTGCGTACTGAGTGAACAGGCCGGCGGCATCGATGTCTGTGGCCGTCAGCCGGCGCACGGTGGGCGGCTTTTCCTTGATCCGCCACGTGCCGCCCGCGGGCTCGATCAGGCCATAATGGCTGGTTGCGTCGTCCATGGCGGTTTTCAGCCGCGCCTGCGCTCGCGCCCGTAACTTCAGGTCGTCGATGCCCGCGATCGCTTCGCGAAGGTCGATGCGGGCGGCCCATTGGTCAATCGGTGCCGCCGGCGCCAGCGCCGCCATCTGCGTGCGATAGGCACCGGCCGCCGCCACCGCCAACGCGCGACAGGCCTTGGACGACAGCTTCTCCTCGCGCCCGGACAGCACGAAACTGGTCGCCAGGCGCTTCAGATCCCACTCGAACGGGGCGGGCAGGGTTTCGTCGAAATCGTTCAGGTCGAATACGGCCGAGCCCCCGGGCGTGCGGAACGTGCCGAAATTGGCCAGATGGCAGTCACCGGACGCCTGCACCCGCAGGCCAGCGCTGGGCGTCGTGGCAAGGTCTGCGGCCATGATGGCGGCAGTACCGCGCAGAAAAGCGAACGCCGATACCTGCATGCGTGCCGTCCGCAGGGGTAGTAAAGCGGCGATGCGGGTGCGTCCCTGCGCGATCAGGATATCGACTGGGTCGGCGCGGTCGTGGGCGGGGGACCAGGCGGCGTGCGCGCTACGGGGTGTTTGGGCGCGGCAGGCGACCCCCGCGGCAGTGCGAGCTTCGATCGTCAATAAGGTCAGGGTGTGGATCCTTCAGATAGGCTTTCGACCGTGTCGAAGTCGCGCAGCACAGAGTCGTCATCCATCTCGACCCGGGTGACGGCGTCGGCGTGGCGGTCCAGCAGGCGGCGCGCGCCCGAGTCTCCGGTCAGCGCCGCAATCTCCGGCAAATAGGGCCGACCCCATAGCACTGGGTTACCGAGGCGGCCGAAGTAGGCAGGCGCCACGATGGCCCGGCCCTCATCGGGGGCATAGGCAGCGATCAACTGGTTCATTTGGATACCGGTGATAAGCGGCATATCACCGAGGCACACGAGGGCCGCTGCCCCGTCCGGCACGGCCGCGATACCGGCGCGAAGGCTGGCGGACAGGCCGTCGGCATAGGCGGCCGCATGCACGAACACGACGTCCTTACCTGACAGGACGGCACGCACCTCATCCGCGCGATGGCCGGTGACGACGATCACGGGGCGGGCGGCGCTGGCCAGAACTTGGTCCACGACACGCGCGATCATGGCCCGGCCCGACGCGTCCGGCAGCAGCAGTTTGTGGTGCGGCGCCATCCGGCTGCTGCGCCCGGCAGCCAGGATAATCGCGGCGACCCGACGGGGTGCGACCGCGGGCGCGGAGCGGGGGTGAGGGCGGGACCCCGCATCCTTGATCAATCCGCCGACACCCATGGCGGCGATCGTCGCGCCATCCACGGGCAACCCGGCAAATAACCGTTGCAGTACCCAATCGATGCCATTGAGCTTTGGACTTCGCGCGCATCCGGGCAGCACCAAAGCGGGCCGATCGCGGTGGATACCGAGGCAGATCAGGTTACCCGGATCGACCGGCATGCCGAAGTGGACGATGGTGCCGCCAGCAGCCACGATGCCGGCCGGGCCGACGTCACGCCGATCCACCGTGGCACTGGCGCCGGCGATCAGCACGATATCACCCTCCATGTCCTGCAAGGCCATCGCAATGGCCCCGGAATCGTGTGCGCACGTCACCACAGAGGACATCGTGCCGCCCAACGCCGCCACGCGCAGTGACGTTACCTCGGCCGTGCTGTTCAGAATGCTGGCCTTCAGGCCGGGCAGCGTAGTCATGATCAGGCCGACCCGCAGCGGGCGGAACGGGTGTAGCGCCAACGGTGCGACGGTCGCCTCGGCCTGGGTCAGGACGTTTCCTGGTAGGGCGAACGGAATGATCTTGATGGTCGCGACCATCTCACCGGCGGTGACACTGCTCAGGTCAGGCAGAGTCGCGACGGTCACAGCCTCGTCCACCGCATTCAGCGCATTCAACCGGGCGCGATCCACGGTGAGCAGTCCGGCGTGGTCGGCGATCAGGTTCACCCGCCCGGTATGGGCCCTGGTTGCGCGTAGGCCCGGCGCATGGACGGCGGTGGCGAGGCGGGTGGCGGCCGTGTTTTCATCCACGTCGCCTGGATCCAGTTGTGCCGCGATGGCCGGGTCATGGCCGGCGGCAGCCAAGGCGGCGAGGGCGGTTTCATCAAGCACCGTACCCTTATGCAGTACGACACCCGGCAGGCGGTGCGTATGGGCCAGTACCGCGCCATGCGCTTCCGCGAGCGGGACCGGCCCGAACTTCATGCCCCCGCCTTCATAGCAGGGCCTTCATGCCCGCCGGACCGCCACGATCTGCGCCAAAGCCGATAGCGCGATCTCGGCCGCCGTCACCGCACCCAGGTTGAGCCCAACCGGGCCGTGGATGCGGGCCAGCGCGCCGTCGTCATGGCCCAGCGCCCGCAGCCGGTCCAGCCGGGCGGCGTGCGTCTTACGACTGCCCAATGCCCCCACATAAAACGCGCCGGACCGTAGCGCCCGGTCAAGCGCCGGGTCGTCGAGCTTCGGATCATGCGTGAGTGTCACAACGGCGGTGCGGCTGTCGGGACCGAGCGCGTCCATCGCCTCGTCTGGCCATTCGGTACTGAGGGCGACGCCGGGGAACCGCTCGGCCGAGGCAAATGCGCCGCGGGGGTCAATCACGGTCACGCCGTAACCGAGCTGCACGGCCATCGGCGCCAGCGCCTGCGCGATATGAACGGCGCCCACGATCACCAGGCGCAGCGGCGGATTGTGGGCCTGGATAAACCAGGTTTCGCCATCGACGGTCACGGTGGCGCTGCGATCGGACGCGATCACCCGGCTGGCGGCATCGGTCAGCGGCGGTGGCGCATCGTCGCCGGGCAGTAGCAATTGCGTGCCGCCGGGCAGGGCGGTGGCGATGGCGACCGGCGTGCCCGCCGCGCGCGCGTTCAGCAGGCGGCGCAGAAGGGCGGGAGTCACGCCAGCGCTTCCACGAACACCTTCAACTTGCCACCGCACGCCAGGCCCACGGCCCATGCGGCGTCGTCGGTCACGCCGAAATCCAGCCATTGCGGTTGGCCGGAGCGCATCGTGGCCTGTGCCGCGTCGGCCACCGCGCTTTCGATGCATCCACCACTGACCGAGCCCTCCATACGGCCACTGGCGGTGACGGCCATCTGGCTTCCGGCAGGCCGGGGCGAGCTACCCCATGTCTCGGTGACGGTCGCGATCGCTACCTGCTCGCCTGCTGCGGCCCAGGCAGCGGCTTGGGCTAGAACGTCTTCGCTCATGGTAGAAACTCCTTTGGGCCGCGTGGCGGGGCTGGGCGGGATAGCAGCGTCACCAGATCGCGGAGGCTGTTCAGCGAGTGCACGGTCCGGAACTCATCCACGTGCGGCAGCATCGCGCGGATACCTGCGGATTTGGGTTGAAAGCCGTCCCAGCGCAACAGGGGGTTAAGCCAGATCAGCCGCCGGCACGACCGATGCAGCCGTTCCATATTCGCCGATAACCCAGCCGCGCCGTCGCGATCGAGGCCGTCCGTTACCAGCAGCACGACCGCGCCCTGGCCCAGTACGCGCCGCGCCCAGCGCTGGTTGAACTCGCGCAGCGCCTCGCCGATGCGGGTGCCGCCCGACCAGTCGGGCACCGCATGGGCCACAAGCTCGAAAGCAGCCTCTGGATCGCGATGGCGCAGCTGGCGGGTGATGTTCGACAGGCGTGTGCCGAACAGGAATACGTGCACCCGGTCACGGTCGTTGGCGACGGAGTGTAGAAAATGCAGCAGCACCTGCGCATACCGGGCCATGCTGCCCGATATGTCGCACAGCACGACCAGCGGTGGCGGGCGCACGACAGGCGCGGTCCGGGACAGGGCCACGATCTCCCCTCCGCGGCGCAAACTGGTGCGTAGCGTCGCACGCAGGTCTATGCGGGATCCGGTGGCCTTTGGCCGATGGCGCCGGGTGCGGCGCTCATCGAGCGGCAGGCGCAGGCGGCGGATCTCGGCCCGGGCCCGTACGACTTGGTCCGCGGACATCTGCTCGAAATCCATGCCTTGCAGCAGTTCTTGCTCACTCATGGTCATGGTGGCGTCGATTTCGGGCGGACGCGGTTCGGGCGGGGGCCGGGGGCGCTTTTCGGCCATGGCCTCTGCCACGCGGCGTGCGCCCGGCGTCGGTTTCGTTTCCTGCGGCTGGCGGCCGTCTAGCAGCGCCAGGGCTGCGGCCTGTTGCTGGGCGGCTGGGTCGCGCCAGAACAGGTCGAAGGCCTGGTCGAACACCTCACGCTGCTCGTGCCGATGTACCATGACGGAACGCAGCGCCGCCCGGGCCTGAACGCGTTCGGACAGGTCGATGGCTAGCAGCGCGCGGCTGGCGGTTACGACCTCGGCCGGGCCGACGGGTAGGCCAGCGCGGCGCAGCAGGCGGGCGAATTGCACCAGGTTTCCCGCCAGCGTTTCCAAGTCCTCAGGCCGCCGCTTGGACTTCGGACAGGATACGGGCGGCTTCCGCGCCGCGGATACGGGCGATGTCGTCTTGGTACTTTAGCAGCGCGCCCAGCGTGTCGTCGATCGCGGTGGGGGTCAGCTCGTGCTGATCCAGATATTGCAGCGCCGCCGCCCAGTCGATCGTCTCGGCCACGCCTGGCTGCTTGAACAGGTCCGACTGGCGCAACCGCTGCACGAACGCCACGATCTGCGCCGACAGCTGCTCCGGCACATCCGGGGCCCGGCTAGCCAGGATCGCACGCTCCCGGGCCGCGGTTGGATAGTCGACCCATTGGTACAGACAGCGGCGGCGGATCGCGTCGTGCACTTCGCGTGTTCGGTTGCTGGTCAGTATCACGACGGGGGGCGTCGTGGCGCGGATGGTACCGAGCTCGGGTATGGTGATCTGAAAATCTGCCAGCAGCTCCAACAGGAACGCTTCGAACGGCTCATCGGCGCGGTCGAGCTCGTCGATCAGCAGAACGGCGGGGGGTAATGCCGGATCGATGGCCGATAGCAGCGGGCGGGATTGCAAATAGGGGCGGGAGAAAATGCTGGCAGCCAGCGCGTCACGGTCGCCGCTACCGGCCTCGGCTAGGCGGATCGCCATCAGTTGCTTGGCGTGGTCCCACTCATACGCGGCCGCGGCCAGATCCATGCCGTCATAGCATTGCAACCGCACCAGCCGACGGCCGAGGCCCTCGGCCAAAACCTTTGCGATCTCGGTCTTACCTGTGCCGGGCTCACCCTCCAGCAGCAATGGCCGGTGCAGCGCCAGCGCCAGGTGTACGGTCGTCGCCAGCTCGGTATCCGCGATATAGCCTCCGGCCGCTAGCAGTGCCGCGGTGTCGGCGACGCTATTTGCCACGCCCGTACTTTCGATAAAGCAGGAAGCCGATCGGCAGATAGAGCAGGAAACCCGGGAAGCCGATGAGCAACACGGCGACCAGCGGATAGGCGAGGATACCCAGCCAACCGAACAGGGGAACGCCCAACGGCGCGGGGGGAATCAACTTCAGCAGCGTCATTAGGTCTAGCTTGACCGGTACGGGCCTG
Source organism: Rhodospirillales bacterium (assembly GCA_031428635.1). Classification (GTDB taxonomy): domain Bacteria; phylum Pseudomonadota; class Alphaproteobacteria; order Acetobacterales; family Acetobacteraceae; genus JANPPS01. Next base: position 2,050 of record JANPPS010000093.1, on the reverse strand, counting down.
TGCGCGGCGGACGTGACGGGCACGGCGGACTGCTCCAACACGACGGGGGCTGCGACGATCGCCGTAAATCGGTCGAAGAATAGGTCAGCCATCTGCTTGCTGGTCGCCTCGATCAGGCGTGCGCCGAGCTGCGCCATCTTACCGCCGACTTGCGCCTTCACCACGTACGATAGCAGCGTATCGGCGCCGTCATCGGCGAGATGGACGTCGGCACCGCCCTTTGCGAATCCAGCCACGCCGCCCTGGCCCTCACCGCTGATGCGATAGCTGTTGGGAGGATCGAGGTCGGTCAGATGCACGACACCACTGAAGCGCGCGCTAATCGGGCCAATTTTGACGGCCGCTGTGGCCTTCAGATCGTTCTCACCGGACCGCACCAGGCTTTCACAGCCGGGAATGCACGACTTCAAAATCTCGGTATCGTTCAGGGCGTTCCACACCGCCTGCCGGGGCGCGGCGATCCGCCGCTCACCACTCATGTCCATCGTTCTGCCCCTGTCATGCTACGCCGGTTTACGGGGGCGGACGGGCGGGCGCAACCGAGTTCGGGCCAGCCGCTTTTGGTAACCTAGCGCCGTCCGTCCGGACTGCTACATCTGGCGTACCGCCAACCGGAGCCCCGTGATGATCTACCTGAACGCCGCCACCCTGCCCGAAATGCCCGCCGGCGACCGGTTTCGCGCGCTGCTGGCCGGCCCCGGCATCGTGCGCATTCCCGGCACCCATAACGGCCACGCGGCACTGCAGGCGCGGGCAGCAGGGTTTCAGGCAGCGTATTTGTCGGGCGCGGCAATGACGGCCAGCATGGGCCTGCCGGACCTGGGTATGATCACCGTCGACGATGTGTGTTTCTTCATCCGTCAGGTCAGCCGCGCGAGCCAGCTGCCGGTCATGGTCGATGGCGACACCGGCTATGGCGAGGCGTTGAACGTGATGGCGATGGTCCGCAGTTTCGAGGACGCGGGTGCGGCGGCCGTGCATATCGAAGACCAGATACTGCACAAGAAGTGCGGGCACCTGAATGACAAGAAACTGGCCGACGCGCGCGACATGGCCGCCAAAGTCCGCGCCGCCCGGGTCGCCCGCCGCCATTTGTACATCATCGCCCGCACGGACGCCGCCGCCAGCGAGGGCATGGACGGCGCCGTCGCCCGCGCCACGCTGTATATGGAGGCCGGCGCCGATGCGATCTTCCCCGAGGCGCTGCACAGTGCCGATGAACTGCGCGAGTTCGCCCGCCGTATGCCGGGCGTCCCGTTGCTCGCGAACATGACCGAGTTCGGCCAGACGCCGTTCTTCACCGGCGCCGAGTTCGAGGCGATGGGCTACCGCATGGTGATCTGGCCGGTGACATCGATACGGGTCGCGAACAAGGCGCAGGCGGAACTATACGCCGCTATCGCCCGCGACGACGGTGCGCAGGGCATGATCGACCGCATGCAGACCCGCGCCGAGCTGTATGCGACGATCGACTACGCAGCGTACGAGGCGCTGGACGCTGGTATCGTGAGCACGGTTGTACCCGTGGGGATGCCGAAGCGCTGAAACTCTCAAGTCCAACCGCTGGCGCTCGGCCGCTTTATGTCGGTAGCGAACTGTACCGCCGGTCGACGTACGGCCCCACCCACCCGCTGGCGATACCGCGCGTCACGATCTGCACCGATCTGTGCCGCGCGATGGGCTGGCTATCCGACGCGCAATACCGCACCGCCCCGATGGCCGAACCTGCGGACGTGACCCGGTTCCACGACCCGGCCTACCTGGCGGCACTCGCCCGGGCCGAGGCGGACCAGACCGTGAGCGACGCCGACCGCGCGCTATACCGCATCGGGGCCGAGGGTAATCCGGTCTACCCCGAGGTTTACCGCCGCCCGATGACCTCCGCCGGGGGCGTGATGCTGGCGGCACATCTGACGGCCAATGGCGGCGTCGTGCATTGCCCCGGCGGCGGCACCCATCACGGGCGACCGGCCCGGGCCAGCGGGTTCTGCTATTTGAACGACCCGGTGCTCGGTATCCTGCAATGGCTCGATCAGGGCCTGCGCCGGAT
>JANPPS010000092.1:0-11822 GCA_031428635.1 Rhodospirillales bacterium | reverse complement strand
GGCGCTGGCGAGGCCCTGCAGCGCTTCGCCCACATCAACAGCTGGTGGGATAACGGCAACACCGACAAGACACGCCGCCTAATCTGGCCGATCAAGCAGAAATACGGCGCGGCACTTTCGTGGGGCGACCTCATGGTGCTGACCGGAAACTGCGCGCTTGAGATCATGGGCTTTCCGACCTACGGCTTTGCCGGTGGCCGCCGCGACGCGTGGGAAGCCGATAACAGCACCTACTGGGGTCCCGAAGTGTGGGACGCGAAGAACGTCACCTCCTACGATAGCATGGTGAGCCGCGATAAGCGCTGGCGCGGTAAGAATGGCGACGCTGATTACGACCTCGAAAACCCGCTGGCGGCGACCCATTCGTCCATAATTTATGTCAATCCAGAGGGTCCCTACTCCAACGGTGACCCCCAGGGTTCCGCCCATGACATCCGTATCACGTTCAGCCGGATGGCGATGAATGACGAGGAAACGGTCGCCCTTATCGCCGGCGGCCACGCCTTTGGTAAAAGCCACGGCATGGTCAAGGCCGATCGGATTGGGGCGCCTCCCGAGATCGCTCCCATCGAAGCCATGGGTCTCGGCTGGCACAACCCGGAAGGCACCGGTCACAGCGAAAACACCATGACCAACGGTATCGAGGGCGCCTGGACCACCGATCCGACCAAGTGGGATAACGAATATCTTGAGAACCTGTTTAACTTCGACTGGGTACAGGCCAGAAGCCCGGCCGGTGCGCTGCAGTGGACCCCGTCCAACGCCGACGCGCCCCTGACACCCGACGCCCACGTGCCTGGCCAGATGAACCCGCTGATGATGATGACGACGGACATCGCGTTGAAAGTCGACCCGGAGTATCGCAAGGTTTGCGAGAAGTTCCTGGGCGATTTCGATGCCTTTACCCAGGCATTTTCCAAGGCGTGGTACAAACTGACCCACCGCGACATGGGACCGATTGAGCGTTACTTGGGCGTTGAGGCGCGTAACGAGGACGGTCTACTGTGGCAGGACCCGATCCCGCTGCTGGACCACGACGTGATCGATCAGGCTGGTACGACCGCGCTGAAGCAGCAGATCCTGGCCACAGGCCTGTCGCCGTCAGACTTGGTGTTTACCGCCTTCTCATCCGCCATCACGTATCGTGGCAGCGATAAGCGTGGCGGTGCCAATGGCGGGCGCCTGGCGCTGGCTCCGCAGAAAGATTGGGCGGTCAACCGCCGCACGGTCCCGGTCATTGCCGTCCTGCAAGGCGTTGTGGCCGACTTCAATGCCAAGCAGACCGGCGGTAAGATAGTGTCGCTGGCCGATGCCATCGTGCTCGGTGGCTGCGCGGCGCTGGAGAAGGCGGCCCATGACGCCGGGGTTGAGACCGAGGTGCCCTTCACCCCCGGTCGCCGCGATACGACGCAGGACCGCACCGATATCGAGATGTTCGAGTGGCTGAAGCCCGTCACGGACGGCTTTCGCAACTACCTCGATGATCGGTTCGACGAGATCTCCCAGGGCGTCTCGCCCGAAGAGTTTTTCCTCGACAAGGCCCAGCTTCTGTCGCTGACCGCGCCGGAATGGGTGGCGCTTGTTGGTGGTCTGCGGGCCATGAACGTCAACCATGACGGCTCCGAGCACGGCGTCTTTACCCACCGGCCGGGCGTGTTGACCAACGACTTCTTCACCGTGCTGACCAGCATGGATTACGACTGGAAGAAGGCTGACGAGGGCGGCATGATCTTCGTGCTCGCCGACCGGACGACCGGGGAGAGCCGCTTTACCGCGACCCGAACCGACCTGGTGTTTGGCTCCAACAGCCAGTTGCGCGCCATCGCCGAAGTCTATGCCGGCCGCGATGGTCACGCGCGCTTCGTCAAGGCGTTCGTTAAGGCCTGGAACAAGGTCATGATGCTCGACCGCTTCGACGTCAAAGTCTGAGGCCAGTATCGTGGTTGGAGCTCGCCAGCGTCGGTGAGTTCCAACCCGACCGGTTCGGCGCGGGTCGACGGCGTGTTGTAAGCCTGGGTTGGACCGACCCATCGACCAGAATTCAAGCCCTTGCCGTCCGCCACCCAAGCCCGCAAGTAAGAGCCTGTATTCCCAAACCGAGGTGCTTTTTTGGACCAGTTCCGTACGCGTATGGATGACGAAGACGAGTCCGACCCCAACCAGCCCGATGTGCCGGAGCCGGAAGGCCCGAGCCCGTCAGAGCCAGGCGAGAATAAAACCCTTGCCTCGCCGATCAACGAGCTCGAAAGCCGCTTGTTCAAGACGCGCACCGTGTTGGTGTTCGGCGCCATCAACGACCGGGTCGCGCGTGACGTGACCGGCCGGCTATTGGCACTAGCGGCCGATAGCGACAAGCCGATCGACGTTTACGTGAACTCGCCCGGCGGCCACGTCGAAAGCGGCGACACCATCCACGACATGATCCGGTTCGTGGATGCGCTGGCGCCCGTTCGTATGATCGGCACCGGCTGGGTTGCGAGCGCTGGCGCGCTGATCTTCTTGGCAGGAGCCAAGGAGCGCCGCATGTGTCTGCCGAACACGCGCTTTTTGCTTCACCAGCCGATGGGCGGTGTCCGTGGCCCAGCCACAGACATCGATATCGAGGCGCGTGAGATCATTAAGATGCGGGAGCGGATCAACCACATGGTCGCTAACGAAACCGGTCAGACGTTCCAAAAGGTCGTCAAGGACACGGACCGTAACCATTGGATGTCCGCAGACGAGGCGATTGCGTACGGGATGGTTAGCCGCGTTATTCGTAGTGCACGCGAACTGATCTAGGGGAAGTAAGGCCAGGGGCGCTGCCCCTGGACCCCGTCAAAGGCAGGGCCTTTGAAATCCGTTTCTGGGGATTATTGGCTGGAAATGGTGCTGTTATTGGGTCCCAGATAATTGGGTCTGGGATCCTAGATTTTTTACTTCGGTGGCATTCGAAACGCTCCATCCAGCCGGATGGTCTCACCATTCAGCATCGGGTTGGCGATAATCGCCAGTACCAGCCGGGCAAATTCGTCCGGTCTACCTAGACGTGAGGGGAACGGGACGCCGGCGCCCAGGCTGTTCTGCACCGCCTGGGGCAGCGTCGCCATCATCGGTGTTTCAAACAGTCCGGGCGCGATCGTGCACACACGAATGCCGAATTGCGCAAGCTCCCGCGCGGCGGGCAGCGTCAGACCAACGACCCCGGCCTTGGACGCGGCATAGGCGGCTTGCCCGATCTGCCCGTCATAGGCGGCAATGGACGCGGTGTTGACGATAACTCCCCGTTCTCCCCCATCCAACGGCGGTAGCGCGGCAGCACCGGTGGCCATCAGCCGCATGAGGTTGAAGGTGCCGATCAGGTTGACGCCGACCACGCGTGCGAAACCGTCCAGTGGCGCCGGCCCGTCGCGACCGACAATGCGGGCGCCGGCCACTACGCCCGCGCAGTTGATCAGGATACGGGCCGGGCCGTGGGCGGCATCGGCCTGAGCGATCGCGGCCTCCGCACTCGGGCCGTCTGACACGTCGCAGGCGATGGCAAGCACGCCAGGCTCGGTGCCGGGGCGCAGGTCTAGCGCGGCCACGTGGGCACCGGCGGCGGTCAGCATACGGGCGGTGGCCAGGCCCAGCCCTGATGCGCCGCCCGTGACAATCGCCGCGATCCCTGCGAGTTCCATAGCTCTACCCTACCACCGCCCGTTTCCGCGGAGCGCGGGCGGGTATCCAAGCCATAGCATGATCCCGGTACGCATGACCCGCTGCAGCCGTACGCCGAGGCTATCCAGATCCACCTTTATTCAACCCATCGGCAGGCGCTGAATATCCGCATGCGCCCGCAGCCGGGGCCCGGCCGTCGTGACCCTGAACGACGGTGCCGCCACCATTGGCCCCGTTAAAGTCGCCTCGAACCGTCGTTAGCGCCCGAGCTTGGCCAGCGTGCCGTCCGCCGCCGCACGCCGCATCGCCGTCGCATCGTCGTCCAGTAGCAGCCGGGCTGCGACCAAATCGGCGGCAGCGGTGGCGACCGCGGCCTCGTATGCGGCCGGATTGGGATAAAGCTGATCCAGCGCCGGACGCGGATCACCCGGCGTGGCCGTGGCGGGCAGGGCGACGACGGCGCCCATCTGCGTGCACAAATCCTGGTTGCCGTTCAGCCCCACCACCGGGTTCCAGCCAGTGTAGGTCGCACGCGGCACCGCCACGATCGGCAGGCGTACCCCCGCGATCGCGTTACCGTCCTGGCCTGCACGCGGCACGAATAGCGGGTATTCGCCGTGGATTTCCGAACCGGCCGGCCCCCGCCCATCAGCATTACCCTGGTCAGTTGCCGCCGATACTGCAGTGCTGGGATGGGCGGGTAGGCGGCGTAACTTGCACCGTGACCGGCGTATCAAATGTAAAAGTCAGGCCGGCCGGCGTGGTCTCGGGGGCGTCGGCGCTGGTTCGCATCGTGAGCGTCGCGTTGGCCCGGTCGGTGGTAGGGTAGCTGAGCGGGACGCGGCGCGCGCCCTGTTCCAGCTGAAACTCCTCCCGCTACAGGCCGGGCTGGCCGGGGATGGTGGGTAGGCCGATACGCACAATCGGCGGAGCACCCGCGGCGGCGGTGGCGGTATCGAGCTGCCAGCTGGCCCAGACGAGGGTGAGGCGCTGGTCGAGCAGAACCCCTTCCCCGCATCCGTCGCACTCGTCAACCGCGACCTGGAAGCTGCATCGGTGTCGTTCAGCCAGACTGGCAGTAGTTTTCGCCCCCGGTTCATGACATTTAACAGCAACATGTCGTTCGGGTGTTCGGGACGTAGGATGGTGACGTCGGTTGTGGCCAGAACGCGCCCTGTCTCGTCCCGGTGAGCGAGATCGAGGTCGACGATTGGTACGTTATGCCGGTCGGCCGGACCGACAGCCATGGTCGCGCGGGCGGTGATCGTCTCGTAGGTGCCAGCGTTTCCAAAACTGCGGCCTGTGGCGGTGGGCGCGCGGGTCACAGGATTTTTCCCATTCGGTGGGCGAACCAAAGCGGGTCGGCGCGCCCTATAACAACCCAAGCGCCGCCAGATCCCGCCGCAGCGCTTCCGGCAGCGCGTGCAGGTCGTCGCCCGCGTCCAGGTCCGCCGGCGCGTCGGCGGGCTCCAAGTAACGCCAGCCCTGGAACGCCCGGACCGGCCGAGGCACGACCAGGATCAAAGCCGGGTCGAGCATCAGCGCGGCGCACGGGCTGCCGTCCGGCCAATGGTCCTGTGTCACGGCCACCACGCGCTGCCGCACGGTCATCTGTCCCGCGATCACCCAGTACAGGCTGCCGCCGTCGATCAGTTCGGCCATGCGGCGGGGCATGTTACGGGTGTGATGCACCGGGTCGCACCCGGCCTGCCATGCCGACAACTCCGCCACATCGCGGATGCCGACGCATAGCTTGGACAAGTGGATCAGGGTGCCGGCTCCTTATACAAATAGCGGCACCACTCGGCGGCCACGCAGCGCCAGCATTCCGGCCGTCGCGCTTTGCACACGTACCGGCCGTGTAGGATCAGCCAATGGTGCGCCTGCCCCAGCACGGGCGCCGGGATGCGGCGAACCAACCCGTCCTCGACAACGCGCACGTTTACGCCGGGTGCCAGGCCGGTGCGGTTCGCGAGGCGGAAGACGTGGGTATCGACCGCCATCGTATCCTGCCCAAAGATGACGTTCAGCACGACGTTGGCCGTCTTACGCCCGACGCCCGGCAGCGCCTCGAGCGACTCGCGGTCGGACGGCACGGTGCCGGCGTGACGCTCCAGCAATTGCGCCGATAGGGCGACGGTGTTGCGCGCTTTACCTTGCCATAAACCAATGCGGCGGATGTGCGTGCCCACGCCCTCTACGCCCAGTGCCACCATGGCCGACGGATCAGGGGCGGCGGCGAACAAGGTGGCGGTGGCACGGTTGACGGCCACGTCGGTTGTTTGTGCGGATAGCGCGACGGCGACCAGCAACGTGAATGCGTCCGTGTACACCAGATCGGTCACTGCATCGGGGTACGCGGCGTGCAGCGCGCCGAGAAATGGCGGTATGGCGGCGCGCGTCATGGCCGGTGTCTTGCGGCGGCGGGCGGTTTTGCGGGGGGCTGGTATCACGGCCCTGGTATCGCGGCGTCGCGCCGGGCTGACAAGCGGCGCGGCCGGGCTATGTTGGCTGAATGTCAGCACGCGCAGAACGATCCGTCTGGGAGGCCGTGATCATCCCCCACCGCAGCCTGGGCCCTACAGGCATGCGCTGGGTCGTGGGATTGTTGTGCGGCGTATCAGCCGTGATCTCGGCCGGGCTGTATTTTGCCGGGGCGTGGCCGGTGATCGGCTTCAACGGGATCGAGATCGGGCTGGCCATACTGCTGCTGCGTCAAAACGCGCGCCGGGCTGGCACGACGGAGCTGCTGACGCTCGCACCCGGCGGCCTGCGTATCGTCCGCACCGGGCCAGACCAGCGTCGGACAGAGCGGGTGTTGCAGCCCGGCTGGCTCCGTTGCGTGCTGGAGGAGCGGTTTGGAACGCCGTCATTGTGGTTGGTCGACCGCGGGTTCCGGATGGAGGTCGGCGCCGAACTGGCCGAGGCCGAGAAGCGCGACTTGGCAGCGGCGTTGGAGGCTGCTTTGCAGCGCATGCAGGCGCCCCGGTTCGACAACCCGCAACTGCGGTGACAACCGGGCAGCGCTTCGGCTAGCCTTCCATAACGGGAGGAACCGATGCGCACCATCGTCGCGACCGTCTTTGCCGTGCTTTCAATCGGACCTGCGTCCGCCCAGGATGATCACGCCCACTGGGCGCGGCTAGCCCAGGCGAACCAGCACGGGCTGCTAGTGTACTGCGTCGCCCAGGGTCACCTAGACGCAGCGATCGCGGTGACGCGGCCGGGGGAGGCGAGCGATGCCGATCCGGAAGTCGTCGCAGCCGCGAAGGCCGGGCAGGCCGGCATTGTTCGCTATGTGAACCGGCAGGCCACCCTGGCAGAGGATGCCGCCGCGTCGGGGACGACGGTCGCGTATCGCTGCCAGATGATGGGCCTTGCCGTTCGGTAGGCTACTGCACCGTCCGCCACCCGTCGGTAACGTCGCGCATAAAATCGCGAACAGTGCTGTTGATGAACTCAACGTCTTCCGCCTTGAAGCCCGCCGCCGCCGCGACGTGGCCCTGCACCGACGGGATCGCGACGTAACGCCCGGCCGGGATCGCGTGTGCAGCCTCGATCGCTTCCTCGATCGGGTTGTATAGGTCCAGCGTGCCCGTCATCAGCAGTGCCTTGGCCTTTACCGTGCCGAGTGCCTGCAGGGGGTCGCCGCCGAAGGCCGGTTTACCGTCCACCAGCGTGCCGCCCACATTATGCCGGTCGTAGGCCCAGGTCTGGGCAATCCAGTCATTGGCGTCGAAGCCGGACCGCAGCACTGCGGCTTCCTGCGCTTCGATCCAAGGCACGACATCCATCGGCGTTTTAAACTGCTGGCGCATCGCTTCCGGCGTGCGGGTCGCGAGCCCCTGCAGCACGTCGGCGCGCATCCGCCATCCGCCGGCGGGCTGTTCGGTGTAGTCGCCGTCCTTGAACGCCGGGTCGAGCATGAATCCCTGCCGGGTCGTGTAGTTGACGGCGATCGACCATGCGGACGTGCGCGCCATCGGCGTCAGCGCGACCAGGCTGTCCATCATCTCGGGGTGGCTGACGCCCCATTGCAGGGCCTGCATCCCGCCCATCGAGGCGCCGGCGACAGCGACGACGTGCTTGATCCCCAAATGGTCCAGCAGCCGGCGCTGGCTTTCGACCATGTCGCGGATGGTGAAGTGCGGGAATGCCGGGCCGTGCTGGGATGCGCTATTGCTGGGTGACGTCGTGATGCCGTTGCCGATGGCGTTGGTGCGGATGACAAACAGGTGATCGGTATCTAGCCCCTTGCCGGGCCCGATCAGGTAGTCGATTCGGTGGTGGTTACCGCCGATGGCCGTCACCATCAGTACGGCATTGGACTTGGCGGCGTTCAGCGTGCCGGCCGTCATGTACGTGATGCTGAAGTCGCGTATGACCCCGCCGCTTTCCAGGAGCAGATCGCCGATGCGATAGGTTTCGAGGCCCGGTTCGGTGACGGGCTTGGCCGGGACCTGAGCTTGCGCGGGGACTAGCGGAAACAGAAGCACAATAAGCGTCGCCAACCAAGTCAAACGCTTCATTCCCATCCCCGCCTTTGTTCTTTGACCCAGACGCTAGTGGCGCTGGCCCAACCCGGTCAATGCCGGGTTCAAAGCGGTGCGCCAGCACCTGGTTGCACGATATGATCGGACCAATCCCACGGACGGCATGCCCCCCCGGCACCCACGTCTGGCCCCCCGGCGCCACGGTCCTGTAATGGGTCTACTCCGACATCCGCGCGACCGAGATCCAGCGCATCTGATACGGCGCACATGGGCTGCACGTCGGCCCGGAATGCCAAATCCCGAACGTCGGCGACACCAAGACCATCACCGTCGGCCAACGCCCGGTCATCGTGACCCGCAGCGACGCAAGCACGATCAACGTTGTGAAGAACCGCGGCGTCCATCGCGGTGAAGTTTTGCCAGGCCCGTTTCGGCTGTGCGGATGAGGTGGCGACCGGCGAAATGGGTGGCCGCGACGTCGGCTACACGGACCGCATGGTGACCGAAACCGCCATCCGCGGCATGTGCGTCTACTGGTGCCGGGTCGCGAGGCTTTCGGGCACCCAAGTCTACGCGCCGCGGTACTATCGCCGCTTCCCGGGTCTGCGGCGGCTGACCGCGGCGAACGCCGGCACGCGCTGCCGACACAATTTATTGGGGGTACAAACATTGATCTACCGCCGATCGGAAATCGTCTTGGTGGCTGCCGGCCACGATCTTTAAGCCGAGGATGCGGGGCAGCACCGGCTACGGTAACGGATTGTCGTATTCGATTCCGGAATGATCTCGAACAGCCTCATCTACCCGCTTAAGTTCAACAAAAATTGTGCGCTGCACCATGTTGCGGTAGCCTGCGTTAACAGACGTGTCTGACAAAGGTTGATTATGCTGCTACCGCCGTTGAAGCCGCTGCGTCATTTAATGCCCTCGCGCAGCTTGGCGGAATTGGTGGCGCAAAAGCTGGAGTTGCGCCGGCCTCCGGTACCGATGGAGTCGCCGCTGGCCCCCGTCGTCAACTTTGGCAGCAACCCGGGCGCGTTACTGGCATGGTCGTTCGTGCCGCCGGGCCTGGCGCCGGGCGCGCCGCTGGTGGTTGTGCTGCATGGCTGCACGCAAAGCGCGGCCGGCTACGACCGGGGGGCTGGCTGGTCCGCACTGGCCGCCCGTCACGGCTTTGCCCTGCTGTATGCCGAGCAGACGCGGTCCAATAATCCGAACCTCTGTTTCAACTGGTTCCAGCCTACCGACGTGGCGCGTACGGGTGGTGAGGCAGAAAGCATCGCACAGATGACGTCCCACATGGTGGCGGTCCACCACCTGAACCCCGCGCGGGTCGGCATCACGGGCCTGTCCGCTGGTGGCGCCATGGTCGCGGCGATGCTAGCGACGCACCCGGAGTTATTTCAGGGCGGGGCCATCATCGCGGGCCTGCCATACGGGGCCGCGGACACCGTTGGCACCGCATTTCAGGCGATGGCGGGCCGCGTTACCGCGTCGCCCGCGGCCTGGGGTGACCGGGTTCGCCACGCCGCCCCCCTTGGTCCCTGGCCGAGCGTGCAAATTTGGCAGGGCGCCGCCGATACCACCGTCCGGCCGCCAGTCGCGGACGAGTTGGTAAAGCAATGGACCGACGTGCATGGCCTGCCGGATGTCCCAACCCGGCGCGACACGGTGGACGGTGCCGCGCATGAGGTGTGGCTGCGCGACGGCCGCGTGGTGGTCGAGCGCTATCTGGTTTCCGGAATGCAGCACGGTACGCCACTACAGACCGACGCCGCCGACGCCGACCACGCCGTCGGGATCACGGGGCCGTACATGCTAAACGCTGGTATCAGCAGCACGTGGCACATCGCCCAGACCTGGGGATTGCTCACCCAGGCATCGCGGGTAGCGTCCCCCAGGCCGGATCGGCCAGCGGTTTCGCTGGTTGGCGTGCTGGCGAAGGCCGGGCTGCTGCGGGCCTAGTCCTGTTCGACCGGCTCGCCCGTTCCGATGTGCTCGGCCGGTATTAGAGCGGGGTCGGCCGTGATATCTTCCTCTTTGCCGAACGCAGGGCAGGGCCGTTGGCCGCACCCCTACCGCCCGGCCGCGTGGGTTGCCAAATATACTCCATGAACCGCCGTTTCATCCTGGCTTTCGGGCTACTCTTCCCCATGCTGGCACACGCGCAAGCCACGCCGCAGGATCGTGCGGACATCACGCGGGTGGAAACGTACCTCAACAGCGTACGCAACCTTCACTCCCGCTTTCTGCAAATCGCGCCCAATGGTGCCACGAGCGAAGGCCAGGCGTGGCTGTCCCGCCCCGGCCGCATGCGGTTCCAGTACGATCCGCCCAGCCCGTTCCTGCTGGTGGGTGGCAGTGGGTTGCTGGTGTTCCATGACGCACAGCTAAAACAGACCAGTAATATCCCACTGAACAGCACGCCGCTCGGCATCCTGTTGCAGGATAACCTTCGCCTGTCCGGTGACATCACGGTGACGAAAATTACGCGCGTGCCGGGTCAGTTACAGGTAAGTCTGGTGCGCACCCGCACGCCGCAGGACGGCACGCTGACGCTGATCTTCGCCGACCAACCGCTCGCGCTGCGGCAATGGACGGTGGTGGACGCGCAACGGCAGGAAACGCGCGTGACGTTGTCCAACGTCGAGCTAGGCGGCACGTTCGATGACAAGCTGTTTCACTTCATCGACCCCAAGTTTTTCGGTAACCAGCCCGGGGGCGGCTGATTTGCCTTCATTTCGACGTGTGTTCTGTGCATTCTGACACCATGAAGCCGCTGATCGGGATATCGTGCTGCATCAAGCTGACCGGGACATACGGTATGCTGACCCATGGCGCGTCCGACACCTACGTCCGCGCGGTCGATGAGGTTGTGGGCGGCGTGCCCGTCCTAATACCGGCCAACGGCGACGCGGCCGATATCGAGACGTTGCTGGACCGACTGGACGGCGTGATCCTGACGGGTAGCCGCAGCAATGTGCAGCCGGCATTGTACGGCGGCCCTCCCCACCCGGCCGACATGCCGGAAGACGCAGCCCGCGACGCCGTGACGCTGCGCCTGATCCGCGCCGCCATCGCCCGCGGCACCCCGGTGTTGGCGATCTGCCGTGGCCTGCAGGAACTGAACGTCGCATTGGGCGGCACGCTGCATCAGCGGCTGCAGGACTTACCCGGCCGCCTGGACCATTCGACCCCTATGCACCCCGACGCGCGGGTGCGGCAGGGTAAGGCGCATACGGTGGCGCTCACACCCGGCGGATGGCTGCATCGGCTGGCGGGCGCGGCGTCTGCCAGCGTGAACTCGTTGCATCACCAGGGCATTGACCGGCTGGCGGCTGGCCTAGTTACCGAGGCCGTGGCGCCCGACGGCACGATCGAGGCCGTGCGCCATGGCACCGCCCCGGGGTTCGTGGCGGGCGTACAATGGCATCCCGAGTACGATTTCGGCGTCGACGCGCTGTCCCGTGCCATCTTCGCCAGTTTTGGCCAGGCGATGCGCGCGCCGCAGACGGAGCGGCTGGCGGCGGATTAGCGGGGGCTGCCGCCTGGCTAGCCCTTTAGCGACGGTTGGGCGGTCGGTTGCGTGCGCCCGGGCCGGCCTGTATGCGCCGCACGTGACCTTGTCTGTCCTTATCGGTGCCGATTGCCTGGCCGGATCACGCAGCGGCATCTACCGCGTGACGGAGC
>JANPPS010000091.1:0-21303 GCA_031428635.1 Rhodospirillales bacterium | reverse complement strand
ATCATCATGAACCACGAGCGTCATGCTCCACTGACGATGTACCTGGGCCAGGTTCAGGCGGATGGCAGCGTGAAGATCCTGCAGACGGCGAAGGATGTGTCCCCCGGTAACCAGTGCCCTAACCTGAAGTAGGATGAACATCCTTCTGCTGGATATCATTACCACCGCCGCCATCCTCTATGTGGTGGCGGCGGGCTTGCTGATTGTTTACGGCGTCATGGGCATCATCTCTTTTGCTCATGGCGCCATGCTGACCATCGGCGGCTATGCAGCGTTGCTTGTCACACAGGCGGGCCTTAGTCCGTGGTTGGGTTTACCGGCTGCGGCGCTCGCGGGACTTGTGGCTGGCGCTGGGATCGAAATGGGCGTGCTGCGCTCACTCTATCGCCGGCCGTTGGACGCCATCCTGGCCACCTGGGGCCTGGGCATCGTCATCGGCCAAGTAATAACCCTGGTGTTCGGACGCCAGGTGCAGTTCGCGGAAAGCCCGCTATCCGGGGCGGCCAGAGTGCTCGGTACCGCGTATTCAGAATATCGGCTGCTGCTCGTGGGCGTAGCCGTCGCTCTTGGCCTCGGCCTTGCCTGGGTCATGAACGGCACCCGCCTTGGCCTGGTCACCCGCGCCGTCATCGCCAATGAGGACCTGGCGCAGTCCTTGGGCGTCGATACGACGCGGGTCCGCTTTGCCACATTCGGGCTCGGCTCCGCACTGGCGTCGCTCGCGGGCGCCCTGGTGGTGCCGCTATCCAGCGTCGACCCGAACATGGGCGTGCCGTGGTTGGTCGGAGCGTTTATGTTGGTGCTGCTGTCGGGTTCGTCGCTAGTTGCCATGGCGGCGGCGGCACTGGTGCTCGGCGGGGCGCAGGTGCTGGTTTCCACGTATTTGAACGCGGTGCTCGGTGGCATGACCGTCGCAGTGCTGGCCGCAATCATCCTGCGCATCCGTCCGGCGGGCTTTGCCCGTGCGTGACATCAGGGGCTGGCTACCCGGGCTGCTGTTACTCGCGAGCCTGGCAACGGTACTCGGTGCGCCGTTCGTCCTCGACACCTACTTCGTCAACGTACTGACCCGCTCGCTATTGCTGGCTGTGGCGGCAGTCACGGTCGATCTTCTATGGGGCTACACGGGCATCCTTAGTTTCGCCCAGGCTGCTTTTTTGGCCATTGGCGCCTACGCGCTTGCACTGGTTTCGACCCATCTGGGCTTCAGCGTCGGCACCGGGCTGCTGGGTCTGGTGCTGGGTGTGGCGGCGGCCGGGGTCTCGGCCCTTCTGGTGGGCGGGCTTGCCTTCTCGTACGGCGCGTCGGCGCTTTATGTCTCGACCATCACGCTCGTCTTCCCGATTGTACTGGTGCAACTCATCTTCGCCGGCGGAAACACGACCGGGTCGAGCAGCGGGTTATCCGGCTTCGACGTCCCCGACCTTGAAACAGAAACCTGGTTTCGCGCGGCCGGGCTGCTGCTGGTGGCCACAACCACTTTGGCCTTTACGCTGGTGCGGAGTGATTTCGGGCGGATTTTGGTCGCGATGCGTGAGAACGAAATCCGCTGCCAGTACCTGGGCCTGCCGACCGCCTGGCTCAAAATACTGCTATTCGTCGGCTGCGCGATGGTCTGTGCCAGCGCGGGCTGGCTCTATGCCGGGGCGACGGCTGTTGTTGCGCCGGAGATCGGTAACTTCGTCTCTGGTACCGAGCTCGTTATCTACACCGCCCTCGGCGGCCGGGCCACGCTGGCTGGCCCCATCCTGGGCGCGGTCACGATCGATGCCGTCAGCAACATTCTGAACGGCGCCCTGCCCTTTCTATGGGCGCTGATCGTGGGGCTCGTGTTTGTCGTCGTAATCACCCTGCTTCCTGGCGGATTGCTATCGCTGCTATGGCTCGTGCGACGGCCCGGCACCCGGCCGGTACCGACTCTAGTCCTTGCCCCAGTCGCGCAGCCCTCTGCCGGCGGCGTCGTGTTACGGATAGATGCGCTAGTCAAACGGTTTGGCAGCCTGACCGTGCTACGGGACGTTGCGTTCACCGCCCAGGCTGGTGAGCTCGTTAGCCTGATCGGGCCGAACGGCGCCGGCAAGACCACCCTGATGCGCTGCATCGCCGATGGGCGGGAACGAACGTCGGGCACGGTCGAGGTCAACGGCTACACCATCGGTCGTCGCCCACCGCATCGCTGCACAGCGCTGGGTGTTGGTCGGAAGTTTCAGACCGCGTCCGTGTTCGAGAGTATGACCGTCGCCGAGTGCCTACGTGTGGCGCGCAGCCGGATCGAGCGCCCGTCTTTACTACGCCGCTCGGCCACGCTTGCCCTGCCAGAGGCCGCGATGGAGGTCGTGAAGGCAACCGGCCTCGCCACGCGTTTGGGCACCGAAGCGCGGATGTTGTCGCATGGCGAGAAACAATCGCTCGAGCTGGCGATGGTGCTGGCGCTGGAGCCCAGCCTGCTTCTGCTCGATGAACCCACGGCCGGGCTGACGACCGCCGAACGTAGGGGGATCGGCACGCTGCTGGTCGACCTCGCGTCGCGTCATCGCCTGTGTATCGTGCTGGTGGAGCACGATTTGGAGTTCGTTCGCCGCATCTCGTCCCGCGTAATCGTGCTGCATCAGGGCAGCATCGTGCTGGATGGCGGCGTGGAAGACGCTGTTACATCGGACACCGTTCGAACCATCTATGCCGGCGCGGCGCATGGCTGAGCTACTACAGGTCGTGGGTCTGACCGCCGGTTACGGCAGCACCACGGTGCTGCGTAACGTATCGTTGGATGTGCCGGAGGGCGGCATTATCGCGTTGCTTGGCCGTAACGGCGTTGGCAAGACGACGTTGCTGCGAACCATCGCCGGCTTTATCCCGCCCACGGCCGGTCAGGTATTGCTGGACGGTGGGTCGCTTTCTGGTATTTCGGCCCATCGCGTCGCACGCCGTGCGATCTGCTATGTCGCCCAGGAAAAGGCGCTGTTTCCCGAAATGACGGTCGGTGAGAACCTGCGCCTCGGTGTGGAAAACGACCGGCTATTCCGCACGCGCCTACCGGAAATCGAACCGCATTTCCCGGTTTTACTACAGCGGCTGAGCCAGAAGGCTGGAACCCTGTCCGGGGGTGAGCAAAAGATGCTGCTTGTTTCGCGCGCCATCCTGGCCCGGCCCCGTTTGATGCTGCTCGATGAGATTTCGGAGGGGTTACAGCCCTCCGTCGTAGATCGGCTGGCCCGCGTACTGGCGGAACAGCGGCGGGAACACGGCACGGCCATGCTGCTAGTTGAACAGAATGTCACGTTCGCCCTGTCGGTCGCCGACCAGTTCGCGGTGCTGACGTCTGGCGAGGTGGTCGAACGCGGAGCAGCATCCGACCATTCCGCGGTCGCCATGATCGAACAGCACATGAAGGTCTAGCCGATGTATCTCAACACCTTCTCCATCGTCGCGCGCTGCCCGCGTACTCTGAGACTGGGTGTGGCCGTCAGCACCGCGGTTCCGGGGGTGGGCGCCATCTGTCCGTTCGTACAATCCGGCATCGGCGCCGTTAGCACCCAGTCCTGGGTCAACCCGTACCTGGCTATCGACGCGCTAGCGCTGATGCAGCAGGGCATGGCCGCGCCTGCGGCACTGGATCGCGTCATAGCCTCCGACGACGGTCGGGCCCTTCGTCAATTCGGCATCGTCGATGCGCAGGGTGAGGCCTCGTCCTATACCGGGGCCGATTGCACGCCCTGGTGCGGCCACCGCACAGGCCCCGGCTATGCCGTTCAGGGCAACATGCTGGCCAACGAAACCGTGGTGCTGGCGATGGAGGCCGCATTCCTCCGCACCGAGACAGCGGACCTGGCCGAGCGGCTGGTGTGCGCGCTGGAAGCCGGACAGGCGGCCGGCGGTGACAAGCGTGGCAAACAATCAGCCGCTCTGAAGATCCATGATCGGGAGTTGTACCCGTGGCTCGACCTGCGAGTGGATGAACACACGTCCCCAATAGCGGAGCTGCGCCGGGTGTTCGGCGTGGCTTGGGTGCAGCTTCGCCCATTTATCGACGCGATGCCGACCCGGGCCGGCTCCGGCGCGCCGATACCCGCGGCCGTCACGACGATGCTCGCTCTTTCACCAAGGGACCGTCCGGGCGCCGCCCTGGGCACTTCAACCGCCACGTAAGTTATGGAGCCGCAAGCTGGAAACCTGGGTCCAAGCCGCAACCCTCGTGGCACTGCACCACCATTCGCCGCTTGAGGCCGAGGCTGGCGGCACAGCCGTGCTGCTCTATGCCATCGGGGGCAGCGTCTACGCCACCGCAGCCGTGTGTCCCCACCATGCGGCATGGTTCAGCCAGGGCAGCGTCGAGGGCGAGCACGTCAACTGTCCCCGCCACCAGGGGCAGTTCCACATCCCGACCGGCCACAAGACCCGCGGGCCGCAATGCCCGGAGCTGCGCACCTACCCCGTATCGGTGCGGGATGGCGCAATCTGGGTCGACGTGCAGCCTTGCACCGCCGTAGTGCCCTCCGCATACTGAATTGATTACGCAACCTATTTTGGAGTTTCGTGCCATGGCAGGTTTGGACACCGTATTGCGGGGCGGGCGGGTGATCGATCCCGCGACCGGTAGAGACGGCATCGCCGATATCGGTATCCTGGACGGCCGGATTGCTGCCATTGCACCGTCCTTGCCGCACGATGCGGCGCGCGAAATCGTGGACGTCACAGGTAAGGTCGTGATCCCCGGCATGATCGACACGCACGGCCACGTCTACCAACATGTCACCGGCAAATTCGGCCTAAACGCCGATATGGTCGGCATCGAAAGCGGCGTCACGACCGTCGTGGACCAGGGCGGGCCGAGTTGCATGACCATCCCTGGCTTTCGCGCCTACGTGGCGGAACCGGCCAAAACGCGCGTGCTGTGCTTCATCTCCGCCTATCTGGTTGGCGGTCTGGAGGGACACCTCTATCCCGACCTGTACGGGCCGGGGCAGTTGAATGTGGAGCACACCGTACGCGCCGCGCGGGAAAACCCGGACCTTGTACGCGGCATCAAAGCCCATGCGGAGATCGGCGGTGCCTCCCGCTGGGGGCTTGAGGTTATCAAGATCGGCAAGCAGATCGCCCGCGAAGCCGGCCTGCCGCTTTATATCCATCTGGGCCAGCTTTGGCCGGAGGCTGACGGCATCACGATTGATCCGGACGAGGTGGTGCGCGCCTTGATACCGCTGATGGAGGCCGGCGACGTTTTGGCCCACCCGTTCACGCGTCACCCGGGCGGCTTCATTTCGGCCGATACCGGGGAGGTTCATCCCGTCGTTTGGGCGGCACTAGAGCGCGGGGTCACGGTCGATGTCGGCCATGGCTCCCACTTCTCGTTCGATATGGCGCGCCGGGTACTGGGGGCTGGGATTCTGCCGTACACGTTGGGGGCGGATATGCACGGCTACAACGTCCGGGTCCCCGGCGCCGGGCAGGACCGGGCGGCGAACCCGTTCTTTGGCGTAGCACCATTTAACCTGACGAATGCCATGACCAAGCTACTGGCACTCGGCATGACGCTTCCGCAGATCGTGGCAACCGTCACCAGCAACCCCGCCGCCATGCTGCGGATGGCCGATACGATCGGCACGCTGCAAGTGGGGCGGGAGGCGGATATCTCCGTACTCGACATCCAGAACGGCGCGTTCGAGTTGGCCGATAATAGTGGTGAGAAAGTCGTGTCGCCGCAGATGATCGTGCCCGCATTCGCCCTACGCGCCGGACGCCGCCATGCCGTCACTAGCCCGCTGGTTCCCGCACCCGTGGCCGTAGCTGCCTAAGCCGCCCAGCCGGGCCCGCGATGTTTTGGCAAAATTTTGCGGAGGCGGGACCCGAGCCTCGGGCCTGGACCACCCATTACGCGGCGCCCATGCCGGATGAGCGTCGGCTATGGCTTCCGCTACGCGACTTTGGTGATACGGCGGTGGCCGGGCTGATCGCCAACCAGGCATCGTTCTCGGTGCTGGACCAACTCGCGGACTGGATCGCGGTCCGGGTCGCGCCGTGGAAGACGGATATTGTCGTTGGCCTGCCGACGCTCGGGCACACCGTGGGGGCGGCCGTAGCGCGGGCGCTGGGCCATGACGGTTGGGTCGCGCCGTCGACGACACGAAAGCGCTGGTATAACGACGCGCTTTCGGCCGCCCTCAGTTCCATCACGTCGCCCGCCATTGGTGCAAACGCGGGCCGGCGCATGTGGCTCGACCCGCTGCTGCTGCCCCGGCTGCAAGGGCGGCGGGTGCTGCTGGTGGATGACGTGATCAGCACCGGTAGCTCGGCCCTGGCCGGGCTCGCGTTGCTACGGGCGGCAGGGATCGCCCCGGCCGGGCTGGCTGTCGCGATGATCCAGGGCGAGGCGTGGCGGGACGCATGGCCGGATGTCCCGGTGGTAGCCGCGTTCACGACGCCACGCTTCCGCCGGGTGCCGGAGGGCTGGGTTCCGATCGCCGCCGGTAGCTAACGCCGCGCGATCAAATCGATCTCGACAATGCCACCACGGGCCAGTCCGGTCACGCCCACCGTGGTGCGGGCCGGTAGGCGGTCGGCCGGAAAGTACGTGGCGTACAAGTCATTCATCGCCGCATAGTCCCGTTCGAAGTTGGTCAAGAAGATGCGGACGCATAAGACATTCGCCAGCGACGCCCCGGCGCCATCCAGGGCGCGCTGCAGATTGTCCATCACCTTGGCCGTCTGCGCCACGATCCCCTCCGGCAGCGGCAGACTGTCATCGACCGGGTCGGTCGCAAGCTGGCCGGTGACAAACAGCCAGCCGTCTTGCTCGACGACATGGCTGTACGGGGCAACAGGCTTCGGCGCGCCGGGTATCATGTGGAAAATAGGGCTAGTCATAGGGGCTCCTTGTGGGTTGCGGCACCCGCGTAACGCAGCAGGAATTGCCGGGCGCGGTCGGTTTCGGGTGCCGTGAAAAAACGCTGCGGATTGGCGGTTTCCACGATGGAACCGCGGTCCATAAACACGACCCGGCTGGCGGCGTCGCGGGCGAAGGCCATTTCATGCGTGACGACCACCATCGTCATGCCGTCACGCGCCAGGCCCTGCATGACAGACAGGACCTCACCCACCAGTTCGGGATCCAGCGCGCTGGTGGGCTCATCGAATAGCAGCAGTTCCGGCCGCATCATCAGCGCCCGCACGATGCCGACGCGCTGCTTTTGCCCGCCTGAAAGCCGGGCCGGGTAGGCGTCCCGTTTATCGAGCAAGCCAACCTTCGCCAGCAGCGCTTCGGCCTCCGGCAACACCTCGGCCCGGGGGCGGCGCTGGGCGTGTAGCGGTGCCTCGGTAATATTCTGCAATACCGTCAGATGAGGCCAGAGCGCGAAGTGCTGGAAGACGAAGCCCACGCGGGTGCGCAGGCGCGCAAGCTCCGCATCGGGCATGGCGATGTTGCCACCCGGCCGGACGCCGACCTGTGTCGTACCAAGGTAGACCTGCCCACGGTCCGGACGCTCCAGCCAATTAATACAGCGCAGCAGGGTGGACTTACCCGACCCCGATGGGCCGAGCACGCAGACCACCTCACCCCTACTCACGTCGAGATTGATGTCGTCCAACACGGTGACGCCACCGAAATCCTTACCCAGGCCGCGTATGCGTAGGACGGGGGTTTCTGCCATATCCATGCTCGTTTCCTTCACCGCCGCGCCTCTGCCCGGGCGGAGGCCAGCCCGACCATGCCCTCTACCGCCAGACAAAGTAGCCAGTACAGCATGACGGCGGCGATGAACGACCCAAACGGCACGTAGTACGTGGCCTGGATCGCGGTTGCGGCGTGCGTTAGCTCCTGAACCGCGATAATCGTCAGAAACGCACTATCCTTGATGACCTGTATAACCTGGTTGCCGAGGTTCGGCAGCGACGCCTCGATAACCGGCGGCAGGATGACCCGGCGGAACAGTCCGAAACCATGAAAGCCGAAGGCGCGCCCGGCCTCAATCGTCTCGGTCGGAAGCCCCGCCCAGGCACCGCGCAGCAGCTCCGCCATGTAGGCCATGTGGTAGACCACGAGTGCGGCCACGCCAGAGCTGAAATTGCCCAGCTGCACACCGAGCGACGGTAGGCCGTAATAGATCAGATAGGCGAATAGTAGAAACGGCACGCAGCGCATGGCGTCGACCAATATCGTCGTCAGCCGGGCCACGGGAGGGTGACGGGACATGAGGGCCATGGATAAGGCAGCGCCCAACCCCAACGCCCCCAAGGATGCCAGCGCCGAGATCCAAAGCGTGGTCAGGAAGCCACTGAACAGCAACGCCCGCTGCGCCCAGACGACCGCGAATTCCTCAATCATGACGGGCCCGGCATCACGCTAAACGCCGTTCCACCAGGCGCTGCATTCGGACGAACAGGAAGACGATCAGGCTGTAGATCACCAGGGCCGCCATGAACGGGGGCAGCGGCTCATACGTTTCCGCGCCGATCCGGACGGCGGCACGGGTGATGTCGACCACGCCGAGTACTGCGACGGCCGGGCTTACTTTTATCAGTAGCGTCAGCTCGTTCACGAGCGCTGGCAGTGCCGCCCGTGCAACCTGCGGCAAGACGATCCGGCGGAAACGTAAGGCGCGCGGCATACCCATCGCAAGCGCCGCATCCAGCTGGTCACGCGGCAGTGCCAGCAGGGCCGCCCGCCAGATTTCGCAATTGAACGCGGTCGTGGACAGCGCCAGCGTCGCGATACCCGCCGCGACCGGCCCGAGCGAAAGGCCCGTACGTGGCAGTGCGAAGAAAATCAGTAATGCCAACGTCACCGCCGGGGCGGCGCGCAGGATGCTGACCAGCAGCGCCACCACCTGCGACAGAAACGGCACCCGCGCCCAGCGTACCAGTGCCAGCCCAAGCCCCGCCGGTATCCCGATCACCATCGCCGCGATCGAGAACAAAAGTGTGGACACGGCCCCCTGCAATAGAGAGAGATAGTCGGCCCCTGTCACCTGCCCCGGTTATCCCGCGCCGCCTGCCGCGGCCCGCGTCAGCCCGCGGTCCAATACTCCGGCATATCGAACGTCAAGCCGAACCATTTCTGCTGCAACTTCGCCATGTCGCCCGATTTGCGGGCACCGATCAGGAAGGTGTTTAGCAAATCCCGGACCTCGGTATTACCCTTTTTCACGGCCCAGGCGATATAGATCTTCTTCGAAACGGCCTGACCCAACTCGAACATGCCGGGCTTATCCAGCACCAGGCTTTGTAGATTGATCTGGGTGTTGACGACGTAATCGGTGCGTCCGATCGCAAGGTCCTGGTAGGCCTCCGGATACGAGACGTACTGCACCACTTCGCCCATCTTGCCACCGGTTGCCTTCAGCATCTCCTCCAGCTCCGGCAGGGCAGCCAGCATGGCGCTACCGGCCTGCGCGCCGCATTTCTTTCCGGCCAGGTCCTTAATGCTCATGATGGCGGTGTTGCCCTTTTTCTTAACGTAGAAGTCGGTGGACTCTGCCATCGGGCTGCAGAAATCGAGGAACGCCTCGCGCTCCTTCGTGATCAGTGCGGCGGTTACGGCAGCGTCGTACTTACCGCTGCCAACGCCCGGTAGCAGGCCGGTCCAGGGGATCGTCTCCTGCTTGATCTCAAACGGCACGGCCTTGCGCATCAGGTTCAGCAGCTCGGTATCGTAGCCGGTGGGCGTGCCGTCCTTGATGAACTCGAACGGTTTGAAATCGTCTTCGGTCGCGACAACCATGAAGCCGCGCGCCTTGATCTCGGCAAGCGTGGCCGCCTGCGCCGGATGTAGGCGGGCACCGGTCAATAGCGCCCCGGTCGCGAGGGCACCGGTCGCAAGCAGGCTGCGTCGTGTCGTGCTCATTATTTACTCTCCTGGAATCGCGGGATGGTTAGTCAAAGGTGAAGCCCTGCTGGCGAAGCCACGGGGGGAAGGCTGCACCCTCGCCCTGGGCGGATTGCCGGGCCTTATCTTCAGACCAGCCGTATTGCGGGACGGTACCGAACCGATCGGGCGCGCGTTGCTTGGCGGGCGGGGTAGGGTTGCGGGCCTCACGCTCCGTGTCATACGCGCCGATGGTGCTGAGTAATGCCGCGTCGTCATAGCGGTCGCGGTGCACGGTTAGTACGGGCGGTAACCGCATGCTGACGTGACCCGTGTCGGCCGGCCAGCCGACGCATAGGCCGGCCACGGGAAACACGCCCGGCGGCAGTTGCAGTGCTTCGGCGACCAACGGTGCCGAGTTCCGCAAGACGCTAATCGGGCAGACGCCAAGACCCGCATCTTCGGCACACAGCGTAAAGGTCTGCAGCGCCAGCGCGGCGTCGACGGTTGCGTTGAAAAAGCTCTCTAGCCCCTGATTACTGGCTGCGTGGCCGCGCAGGTCACCCAGGCGCTGCAGCCGGCGCGTATCGCCCAAAAAGACCAGAAACACCGGCGCGAGACCGATCCACGGCATGGCCGGAAATGGCTTGGCAAGCGTCGCGCGCGTGGTTGCGTCGAACACCTGCAGGATCGAAGCCTGCTGGTAATCCGACTTAGACGAGGCCGACAGGGCCGCGCAGCAGAGCGTGTCAATCAACGGCTGCGGCACCGGACGATCGGTATATCGACGGTGCGTGCGCCGGGCCAGGACAGTGGCAGCAAGGTTTGCGTCCACATCGCTCAACTCAGGAGCGGCACCGCCAAAGCGGTCGTGCAGTTCAGCGGCGGTGGCGAATGGCATGGCATGGCGAAGCAAGGTGCGTGCCAGCGTTACCGCCAGTGTTCAGCCAAATAGCCGACGTACCCACGCCCATACCACCCGCAGCAACAGCCCGCCGCCGGGCATGGTGCGGGTGACCTCGGCCGGACGCCCCGCCAACCGCGCGGCGAGATTGCGGGCAAAGGCGCCTGCGATCTCAGCAGCAAGCAAATCCACGACCCGGCCCTTGGCCAATTGCGCAAGTGCCCCGCGCAACCCGTATTCGACCGAGACGGTCAGCACGCAGGCGTCCGGCCCGTCCGGGACGACCGCGAATTGTGCGCCTGCGTTGAGCCGCGTGCCGCCATTTCCGTCCTGCCCCGTACCCTGTACCGTTCCAGTCTGCGCCCGCGTGTCATACGTAAGCGTCGCCGACCCGGCGAAGCGTGCGCGCACGGGCCCCAGCGCCACCTGCATCGTGCCGGCGATGTGCCCGGGCGTCGCTTCGGTCAGCGTCGCCCCGGGAATGCAGGCGGCCAGCAAAGCGGGATCCTGTAGCGCTGCCCAAATACGGTCGGCGGGCACATCGAACCGCAGGCGTTGCACCAGACCGGGCGAAGCCGGCGCCGCGTGCACCAAGGGCGCCGGCCCCGCCATAGCGACGGAGCCAAACCGGACGGCTGGCAGAGGAGCCAAGGTCGGTCGGGCTATGTCCAGGCGCTCATCCAGCACGCGGCGGATCGCGCGCACGATGCCGTTATAACCGGTGCAGCGGCATAGGTTTCCGGCCAACTCCAGCCGGATTGCGTCGTCATCGGCATCGGGTAGTCGCGTTACGATATCCCGCGCCGTCATCAGCATGCCGGGCGTGCAGTAGCCGCATTGCAAGGCATGATCGGCCGTGAAGGCCGCCCGCAGTCGTATGGCAACCGGGTCGGCGTCCATCCCCTCGATCGTCTGCACCACTGCCCCATCGCACCCGGCAGCGAGCGCGATGCACGCGCGGGCCGGGGCGCCGTCCAGCATCACGGTACACGCGCCGCAGACCCCGTGCTCGCAACCGGTATGCGTGCCGGTCAGCAACAGGTGGTCGCGCAGGAAATCAGCCAGATGCGTACGCGGCTCGACCAACGTGGAGACGGCCCGGCCGTTAACCGTAAGCGTGACAGCCGATGTTCGCGTTTGCATGGAAAGCCCGCTCATAACCCCGCCTCCTGGCCAGCTTCCGCCAGCGCCCGGCGCATCGCCACCGTTTGCAGGTGCCGATCGACCGGGTCCAGGAAGTCCAGCGCCGTCGTAATTTCGTCCGGGTGGGATAGCACCACGGGTGGACCGCCAACCGCGCCGATGACAATCCGCGTCTCGCCTGAAATCAGAACGGCAACCATGGCATGCGCGAACTCACCCGGCTTGCGACATAGCTTGCTGTAGCCGAAGCGTGCACCCACCGGCGGACGGGGGATGCGCACGGCCCGCACGATCTCACCGGGAAGTAGCGCAGTGCGGTACGGGCCGGTAATGAACTGGTCAAGCGGCAGCGCCCGCTGCGTGGTGAGAACCGTCGCCGATAGCGCGGTCAGCGTCGTCAGCCAATCCGCGGCCGGGTCGGCATGACACAGGCTGCCGCCAATAGTTCCGCGGGTGCGTATGGCGCGATAAGCGATGCCGGCCGCGATCCGCGCCAGAACGGGGCCGGGTAGTCCGAAATCCGGGGTACGCCCATCGGCGATCGCGGCGTGGGTGGTCGCCGCACCCAGAGTAATGGCGTCGCCCGTCTCCTCCACCCCATGCAGGTCGGCCAGGTCAATAAGGGGCACGACGGTCGCGGGCCGGGTTGCGCGCAAATTGAGCATCGGCCCCAGCGACTGCCCGCCCGCCATCGCCCGCGCGTCCGTATCCTGTAGCGCCAACACCGCTTGCTCTAGCCCGGCGGGCCGTGACCAGGCGAAGGCCGCGGCCTTCATGCCGCGCGCCCGGCTGTGAGAATGGCGGCTACCACCCGATGGGCGGTAATCGGTAGCTGGTCCACCCGCACGCCGAGGGGACGCAGCGCATCGTTCACGGCATTGGCGATGGCGGCCGGTGGGCCGATCGCCCCACCCTCACCGATGCCTTTCTGACCGAACCGCGTGTAGGGCGACGGCGTCGCCATGTGGTCGATCCGCAGCACCGGCACCTCCATGGCACCCGGCAACGCATAATCGGCGAGCGTGGCCGCACTCGGTTGGCCCGCCGCGTCGAACGCCATTTCTTCGTACAGCGCCGTACCGATACCCTGGGCCACGCCGCCGATAATCTGGCCGTCTACGATCATGGGGTTCACCAGCACGCCGCCATCCTCGCATACGGCATAGTCCAGGACGCGGACCGCGCCGCTTTCGGTATCGACCGAGACGGTGCAGGCATGGGCGGCGTAGCTGAAGGTGCCGCTGTCACGCAGCGCCTTGTATCCGGCGGTCAGTTCCAGCCCGCCCGGGTCCACGTCGTCCGGCAGGTCCTGTGGACGCAGATACCAGGTGCGCGCGACCTCGGTAATCGCCACGCTGCCATGGGGGCCGCGGACCTCACCGGCGGCGACCACGATTTCGGCCGGGTCGACCTGCAATAGATGCGCGCCGATGTGGCCGATGCGGCGCGCGAGCTCCGTACAGGCGGACGCGACGGCGCCCCCTGCGACGACCATGCAGCGCGAACCCCAAGTGCCGGTGGAATAGGGCGTGAGCGCCGTATCGCCGTGGACAACCCGCATGCGCGCGATGGGAATACCCAGGATTTCGTGCGCGACCTGCGCCAGCGTCGTCTCCAGACCCTGGCCGTGCGAGTGAACACCAACGCGCAACTCGAGCCCGCCATCGGGGGTGATCCGCGCCGCCGCCTGCTCCCACCCTGGGACCATGGGAATACCCCAGCCGGCATAGACGGACGTGCCGTGGGCACCCTGTTCGCAGAAGATCGCAAGGCCAACACCGGTGCGCAGCGTGCCGGTCTCCTGCGCCTGGCGAGCGCGAATGGCAGGCAGGTCGATGGTCGCCACGGCGCGGCGAAGCGCCTGCGGATAATCGCCGCTGTCGAAATGCTTGCGCGTGATGTTGTCGAACGGCATGGCTTCGGGCGGAACCAGGTTGCGCAGGCGGACCGCGTCGGGTTCCATTCCACAGGCCTCGGCGATCGCGTCCATCATGGTTTCCATCGCGTAGGCCACGCCTGATCGTGCGACGCCACGGTAGGGCAGTATCGGCGGCTTATTGGTCGCGACCGACCAGGTGGTGCAGCGAAATGCCCCGAAATCATACGGACCCGGTAGGATGCTCGCTACTTGTGCTGCCTCCAGGCACGCCGAAAACGGGTAGATAGAGTACGCGCCGGCATCGACGGTCGCCTCACAATCCAGCGCCAGCAGACGGCCGGTGTGATCGGCATAGGCGATGAGGTCGTAATGGTGCTCGCGGCAATTCGCGTTACCCGTCAGGCTTTCGCGCCGGTCTTCGATCCAGCGGACAGGATGGCCCAGATGCCGGGCGAGGAAGCCGGCTACAACCTCCTCCGGCAACAGGATGCCCTTGTAGCCGAAGCCGCCGC
Organism: Rhodospirillales bacterium; assembly: GCA_031428635.1. GTDB lineage: Bacteria > Pseudomonadota > Alphaproteobacteria > Acetobacterales > Acetobacteraceae > JANPPS01. The sequence continues at coordinate 7,066 of JANPPS010000091.1, read as the reverse complement.
CCATGTCCGGGGCTACGACCCGCACGGCTTCCTCCGGCAGGCCCAGGCATCCGGCGAGGCCGGTACGGACGATGTGCGGCATCTGGGTGGACGTGTGCAGCACAAGCTGACTGAGGCGGGTATCCCAGGTGGCGACTAATCCACGCCCCTCGATCGGGGCCATGTGCTGGCGTGCGGTTCGTAGCGTGCGCCGGATCACGATCGGTGCACCGTCGCGCGCGGCCGGATCGCCCAGATCGACGCGGGTTTCCAAAAAGACGTTGTCGCCCCAATGCGCGTGTAACTGCGGCGCGTCTGCTCGGCGTCCGGCGAGCATGTCTGACACAGCCGGAAGTTCTTCGAGGTCGAGGGCGACCTGCTCGGCCAGGTCCTCCGCCTCGGCCCGGGTGGGCGCCACGCAGACGGCAACAGCCTCACCGACATAGCGGGCGCGATCGGTGGCCAGCGCGTGCTGGACCGATGGTTTGAACCCGGGCAAGGCCGAGTTTGCGACGATCGGCAACACCCCAGCCAAGTCGGCGGCGGTGAACACCCGGTCCTCCGCGCCCGGCGGTTTGCGAATGCCCAAGACCCGTGCATGGGCCAGCGGACTGCGGACGAAAGCCAAATCCTGGGTGCCGGCGGGTCGTTGATCGGCGACGTAAAGGCCTCGCCCGCGGAGGTAACGGTCATCCTCGACCCGAGTAACGGAGGTACCTATGCCCTCAGGTGTGGCCGGGTTACGTGAATAGGTCATGCGTGGATGGTAAGCACGCCCCTTATTGTCGCCGCAAGCCATTCCCAAAGTCGGTCTGGCACGTGGGTTGCTTTGCCACCCGCACACCAGTGGCATTGCCGCGACCGACATTGATGAGGACAGCCCATTGGAACTTTCGCCCGACGAACAGGCCGGGATCGCGCAGCATCGCCGCCGGTATGAGGCCCTACGAGACGCCGGTACCCAGGTCGCCGCGGCCCTGACCCCCACGCCACTTGGCGGCGCACCCATCGATCCGAACGCTGCCCTGCTTCATGAAACGGTGCCCGGCGGATGGTATGCCATGGCGGTGTTGCGCCGGGGCGACCGGTTACGGTTGGTCAATACCGACGGCACCGGCGCGGCCGCCCTATTGGCCTGGTCCCTTCTTGATGCGTCCGAGCGGCTGAACCACGCCGATACACTTAAAATTCAATGGTCGGCCGAGCTGCGGCGTGGGCGCGTCCTATTTTCCGACATGGGCCGCGTGATGCTGTCCATTACCGAGGATACGTGCGGCGCGCATGACGCGTTGATGGGCGCGTCGACCATGGCCAGCACACTACTGCAATACGGCCCCGGCCCGTTCCGCAACGGCCGCGAAAACTTTGTAATTGCAGCCCTCAAAATGGGCCTGTCGCGGCAGGACGTTACGTCGTGCGTCACGTTTTTCGCGCCCGTATCGGTGGGCGGGGATGGGATTTTCAAATGGAACCGGACCCGGCGACGGGCCGGTGATTTCGTGGAGCTACGGGCCGACATGGATTTGCGCGTCGCCGTATCCACCGCGCCGCATCCGCTCGATCCCGCGTCATCCTACGCCCCCGGCCCGATCGAATTGTTCCGTTTACCGGGTCCAGTGGCGGCAGCCGACGATCCCTGCCGCGTTGCTTCATCAGAATCGCGGCGCGGCTTTGCCCATACGGAGGCCAATCAATGAGCGCCCAGGATGGTTCGCCCCAACGCGGCCCAGCACCGCCCCGGTTGGATCATGAGGTTCCGGCACGCCAGCCCTGGTCCGGCCTGATCCGGCGTGGGGAAACGCTTCGGATCATCGATACCTATGGCCAGCAGGCGGTCGACACGCTGTTTTACAACGCCGTCGATTATGCCGAACGCTACAGCGCCCAGGACACGGTACGTACCCAGAACAGCGCGTACGTAACCCTGGGTACCAAGCTGATGTCCAATGAGGGCCGGGTTATGTTGACCGTAACCGTCGACCCGTGCGGGCGGCACGACACCTCGGCCGGCGCCTGTTCATGCGAGAGTAACGCCGTGCGGTTCGGGGCGGCCGCGCGCTACCAACACGCCTGCCGCGATAATTTTTGTGCGGAGCTGTCGCGCTACGGCATGACCAAGCGGGACATTGTGCCGAACCTGAACCTTTTTATGAACGTACCGATCTCACAGGACGGCGCGCTCATCGTCGATGACGGTATCTCTGCACCCGGCACCGCGGTTGAGATGGTGGCGGAGATGGATGTGCTGTGCGTCATATCAAACTGCCCGCAGGTTAATAATCCCTGCAACGGGTACCATCCGACGCCGGTGCGGGTGCAGGTCTTACCGGTACCGTAAAGATCTGGTTAGCCGTCGGGATCGACCGCCGATTAGCCTGTGGGCATCATGGTGGCGTGTAAAGCGGCACATGCGCCCGCAACGGAATTGAGCGACATAACTACCGGTGGTTGGCACTAAACTTGCACCGCCATGACGGTACCCAGACGGGACAGTAACACCGAAGGCTGCAAACGACGGGACCACAGCCGCCGCAATGGCCGCTCATGACCCGAACGATGTCGCCGCTCCATACCCGTACCGGACAACGCCATGATGGCAGGCAGCACGGCCCGGCACCCACTGATCGAGATTCTGCACACGAAGCTAGGGAGGCGATACAATGGTTTATTTGATCAAGCGCAGACACGCAGCACTGCTGGCGGCGGCCGCCATAACCCAACGGGTGTCGCCGGCGGCAGCGGCAGAGCCCGTAAAGGTCGGTTTCGTCGCGGCACTGTCAGGCCAGTCCGCCAAATCTGGCGAAGGCATACGGCGGGGGCTTGAGGTCGCCATCGACGAGGTCAACGGCCAGGGCGGTGTGCTGGGACGTCCCTTAATGCTTGTCAGCCGTGACGATGAGAGCAACCCCGCCAAGGGGCAAATTGCCGCGCGGGAAATGATCGACCGTGAGGGCGTCGTGGCCCTGTTCGGCGGCCTGGATAGCCCGGTCAGCCAGGCCATCGTCCCGATCGCTAACGGTGCCAAGGTGCCGTTCATGGGGGTTTGGGCGGCCGCAACCGGCATCACCCGTAACGGGGCCGACCCGAACTACGTGTTCCGCGTATCGGCGGTCGACGCGCTGGTCGATGTGCGGCTGATCGCCCATGTCGGCACGATGGGGGTTCAAAAGCCCGGCCTGATGCTGGTCAATAATGGCTGGGGTGAGAGCAATAATGCGGGGCTGGCGGCGGCGGCGGCGGCGGCGGGTGTGACCCTCGCGGGCACTGAGAAGTTCGACGATAAGGACGTCGATATGACGCCCCAACTGCAGCGGCTGCGCTCGGCCGGGGCGGATGCGATCATCCTGGTTGGCAACTCGGCACCTGGGGCGCAGGTGGTAAAGTCGATGCAGCGTATGGCCTGGACCGTGCCGATCGTGTCGCATTGGGGAATAAGCGGCGGGCGCTTTCCGGAGCTCGCCGGTTCATGGGCGGGGCGAGTGCAGTTCATTCAGACCTACAGCTTTTTCGGTAAGCAAAGCGGGGTCGGTGAGAAGGTTATCAAAGCGCTGGAAGCCAAGTATCCGGACATCAAGGGCGTGGGCGACATCACCCCACCGGTCGGCGTCGCCAACGCCTACGACGCGATGATGATGCTGGTGATGGCGGTCAATGCGGCCGGCAGCACGGATGGCGATACGGTGCGGCAGTCGCTCGAATCCCTGGGCCGGTACGAAGGCCTGATCAAGATCTACGACCACCCGTTCAGCCATACCGAGCACGATGCACTGGGTCCCAAAGACTACATCATAGTCCGTTACGTAGGCGATAAGATCGAGCCGGTGGCTGGCTGATGCTGGCGTCCGCCCTGGTAACGGGATTGGGGCTGGGCAGCATGTACGGGCTGATCGCGCTGGGTTTTACGCTGACGTTTGCCGTGTCGGGGACGGTGAATTTCGCGCAGGGCTCGACGCTGATGCTGGGCGCCGTTCTGGTCCACATGCTGGCGGTGACGGCGGGCGTACCGATGCCGCTAGCGGTGGTCATGGCCCTGGCGGGATGTGCGCTATGGGGCCTGGTGGTGGAGCGGGTGGCGATCCGGCCGTTTGTGCAACGGGGCTCCAACGCTTGGCTGATGGCCAGCATGGCGCTTGGTATCGTGCTGGATAACCTGGCGATGGTGGCCTTTGGTAAGGAGCCGCGGGCGTTGCCGTCTATCCTGGCCGACGAACCCTGGGTCATTGGCGGCGTGGGCGTGTTTCCGCTGCAAATACTGATCCCCGTGATCGGCGTGGGTCTGGCGGCGCTGGTGCAGCTTGCACTCGCGCGGACCGGGCTTGGGCTGCGCCTGCGGGCGTCGGTGCAGAATGCCGACGCGGCCAGGCTGATGGGGGTCGACGTGACGACCCTGGTCGCCGGCACGTATGCCGTCGCGGCGGTATTGGCGGGGGTGGCCGGCGTGCTGGTGGCGCCCTTGTTCAACGTCGCCTACGACATGGGCACGATATTCGGGATCAAGGCCCTGGCGGTGGCGATACTGGGCGGGCTCAGCCGGCCCTGGGGCGTCGTCGGCGCCGGACTGCTGTACGGGTTGGTGGAGGCGGGGACCACGACCATTCTTGGATCGGGCAGCACGCAGGTCCTAACGTTCTCGGCCGTCATCCTTGCGTTGGCTGCCGCACCAAATGGCTTGTTCGCCCGTCGGCAGGCGGCGGCACGGGTATGAGGCTTTCGGCCGCGCTGGCCCTAATCGCTGCCGGGTGCGTCGGCGCCTTGGTGCTGCCGGGCTACTACGTGTTTCTCATCGGGCTGGTTGCGACGACTGGACTGACCTGCATCGGGCTGAATGTGCTGCTGGGCTTGGCCGGTGAAATCTCACTGGGGCAAGGCGGCTTTTTAGCCCTTGGTGCCTACGGGGTCGGGGTGCTGACGACCAAGGCGAGCTGGCCCTTTTTGGCCGCCTGGCCGGTTGCGACGGCTGGCGTGGTGGCAGTGGCGGCCGCGTTGTCGCTGCCGGCACTGCGCGTCAGCGGCTCCTATCTGGCGATGGTGACAATCGCGTTTGGCTTCGTTGTCGACGGTGCCGTCACCGAATGGGCGGGCGTGACCGGCGGGGCATCTGGCATTTCCGGCATCCCCGGGCCGTTTGGGATCGCGGGTACGGCGGTGCTGGCCTGCCTGTGCTGCGGCGCCGGTCTTGTGGGGTTCGAGTGGCTGCGCCGCTCCCCGCTGGGAATGGCCATGCTGGTGGTTTCGACGGCACCGGCGGCGGCCCGCAGCGTGGGTATCTCGGCCGTGCGGGTACGTCTGGCCGCGTTCGTGCTGGCGGCCGGTGCTGCAGGGCTGGCCGGAGGGCTGCAGGCGGGGCTGACCGGGTTCATCGCCCCGTCCTCCTTTCCGTTTTCCCAATCCATCCTGTTTCTGCTGGTGGTTATGCTGGGCGGTGCCGGGACGACGGTGGGGCCGCTCGCTGGGGCCGTCCTGGTCGGTCTATTGCCGGAGCTTTTGGCAGGGCTGGCGGAGTACCGGCAGCTCGTGTTCGGCGCAGGCCTGCTGCTGGTGCTACGGCTCGCACCGCGGGGCTTGGCCGGCCTGCTACCAGACCGGCGCCGGACAGAACAGACGCCGTCCGGCGACATTACGGGCTTCTTGCGGGGCGCGATGCAGCGGGACGAGGGCCTGCAGGTCGAGGGTTTATGCATTGCCTTCGGTGGCGTGCGTGCCGTGGACGGCGTAAGCCTGCGGGTCCGGCCCGGGCGAATCACCGGCATCATCGGTCCGAACGGCGCGGGCAAGACGACGCTGCTGAATGGCATCACCGGGTTCGTCCGGCCGGATCGCGGCACAATCCACGCGGACGGCCGGGTGGCCCGCACATTCCAAACCGCGCAAATGCCAGGCGGCCTGACGGTGCTGGACTGCGTGCGCATCGGGCTGCTGCGCGGGCGCCTCCGCGGTTCAGCCGACCCTGCCCTCGCCGCTGCCCTGCTCCGCTACGTCGGCTATGCTGGCGCGTTGTCCGCCCCGGCTACTACGCTGCCCCACCCCGACCGTCGGCTGGTGGAGATTGCCCGCGCTTTGGCTACCCAGCCGTCAGTGCTGCTGCTGGACGAACCCGCCGCGGGGCTGGATACCGCCGATACCGGCCGGTTGGGCGTGGTGCTGCGCGACCTGGCGGATTGCGGTCTCGCGGTCGGTTTGGTCGAGCACGACATGGGCTTGGTGATGGGCGTGTGCGACCACCTGGTCGTAATCGACTCCGGGCGCGTGCTGGCAGAAGGGCGGCCGGCGGATGTACGGGCCGATCCACTGGTACGCGCCGCCTACCTCGGGTCGGGAACAGCCCGGCCGCCACGTCCGGCTACGACGCCGGGCGCGCCACTGTTGCAGGTGGACGGGCTACAGGCCGGCTATGGTGGCCTGCCAGTACTGCGGGACGTCAGCCTGGAAGTCCGGCGTGGTGAGATGGTGGCCCTGCTAGGGCCCAACGGCGCGGGTAAGTCCACGCTAATGCGTGCACTGAGCGGGCTGCTACGGCCTGTGCGCGGGACGATCGCATTTACCGGCCAGGACCTGGCGGCAGCCCCGGCCCATGCCGTGGCACGGGCCGGTCTGGTGCTGGTGCCGGAGGGGCGCCAGGTGTTTCCGCTGCTGTCGGTGCGGGACAATATGCGGCTCGGTGCCACTGTCCGTCGTGACTTCGACCCGCTGGAAATCGACGCCATGGTCGACCGCTTTCCCCGGCTGCGCCCCTTGCTGGACCGACAAGCTGGTTTGCTGTCCGGCGGGGAGCAGCAGATGCTGGCACTGGCCCGCGGGTTACTGGCACGTCCCCAACTATTGTTGCTGGACGAGCCATCGCTAGGCCTTGCGCCGGCCGTGGCACAGGAACTGTTCGACGCGCTGTCCCGCCTGCGGGATGAGGGGCTGAGCCTGCTATTAGTGGACCAGATGGCCGACTTGGCGCTGCCGCTGGCTGATCGGTGTGCGGTCCTGACGGGTGGCCGGATTATCGACGCTGGCCCACCAGATGCTATGAGCGGGGCCCTAGATTATTTTGGGACGGAGGCCGCGTAGTGAATTTAGTGATCGACGGCGTAGTATTGGC
>JANPPS010000090.1:0-4303 GCA_031428635.1 Rhodospirillales bacterium | reverse complement strand
CTGATCCGATGGCCACCTCAAACCTGATCTGCAGGTGCGGTTTGGCCCTTCCGGCCGGCTACGCCGACCTCCAGGCAAAACCCCACCCGCAGAACTCATCCAATTTCCACCACGAGCGCGGACGCTACCGATGCCGACATAGATTGAATTGTTTGGCTTGCCTTTATACATTTTCACTGCTGAGGGTTGAGAGCTAAAGAAAGTATCGCCTGTGCACAGTGCACCGCTCGCCTTGCCAGTCGCCGATGTCAGTGCCACGGCGGCGATCCATGATTGGCTCACGCGCTTTGCCGCCTGCGTCCGTGACGTCGATTACGCCGCGGCCCGGCCGTTCTGGCATCCGGACGTTGTCATCTTCGGCACACATCAGGAACTGGTGCGTGGGCTCATGGCCTGGACTGACACCCAGTGGGACAATGTCTGGCCGCGTACTGAGGACTTTGCCTTCGATCTCGGCAACACCGCGGTGCTCGCTAGCCCTGACGGGGCTATGGCCGTCGTGATCACGCCCTGGACCAGTACGGGTTTCCACAGCGACGGTACTCGATTTGACCGGCCCGGCCGAGCCACCATCACGCTGGCCCAACAACTGGATGGAAGCTGGATTGGCGTCCATTCGCACATGTCGCTGGAAAGGGGTGTACCGCAGCAGAGCCACGGCAATCGGCCGATTAAAGCGCGGTGATCGACGTCGCTTCGATTGCTGCTCTACAATTCGAGAACTGAGCAACGACGATGGAGCGTGCCAGAGACGGCGGTATTGAATGCCCAGTTTCCGGCACGCTACGTAAGCGGACTGGTAGCCATGATGGATCGGAAGCGGCCCCCCCCCTGGTGATCTGAACCGGACAGATATGGCTCTATTAACGCGGGCAAGGTGGCCGAAACCAGACGCCTCACATCTAGCCGCGATGCCGGATGACTGGCGATGCGGCGCTGCACGTCGGCAAAGATGGCCGTCGCCGGATGGATACGAAGGGTCGTACTGCCGGCCCGTGCAACGTACTTTAGTACAACAGAGCGGCCCCTCGGCGCATGGGAAGTGCCAACGAGAAATAGTTTACATTTTACCGAACCGGATACGGAACGACACGATGCACATTTTGTTAGGGTTGTTTATTGCCGCCGCGCTGATCTAGTCTTGGGCGCGTGGATTTTTGATCGTGGCGATTATGGGCACGCTCGCCACGGTGCCGCTGTTCGTAATTGCTCTTGAGAACCGAGCCTCAGAGGGATTGCTGATCTCATTCGCCGCGCTGGCCGTAGTGTGGGCACCGCGTTACCTGCGCCAGCGGGCGGGACGGCCCGTTAACGGCGGGCAACAGGAACGGGTCGCTGACAGGTATCACCCTCTACGTTGAGGTTATCCGCTTGCTGGCCAGAGAGGCCACAGGCGAAGAGGAATATCACCAACCCAAGCGCGGTCGCTGCCTTTGGAAGGCGTACTCTCATGATGTGATCCTGTGGATAGTAGCGGCTTATCCAGATGATCTTTTAGACGCTAGCCGTTTACTTCCCAGATCAGCAATTTCACGGGGTCCGCTGAGGGTCCGTTAGTGCGAATGATATTCGATACTAGAACGATCAGATATCAGCGTAACTTATTATAAAATATACCCAAGGCGGTGGTGGAGTTGAGGGGAATCGAACCCCTGACCTCCTCATTGCGAACGAGGCGCTCTACCAACTGAGCTACAACCCCGCCGTGGGATCGGGAAAATGCTAGTGGTGGCTGTCAGTGTCAAGCTACGCTGACGCATGATGCATCGGCGAACTATGCTGGCGTCTGGAATTGGGTTGGTCGCGGTTGGCACAACCGTACCCTCCGTGGACCTACTGCTGGTCCTCGCGATCGATGTCAGCCGGTCCATCAGTGAGAGTGATGCCGTGTTGCAGCGGGACGGCTACCGGGCCGCAATAACAGACCCCCGGGTCATGGCCGCCATCCAGGCCGGGGCGATCGGTGCGATCGGCGTGGCCTATGTCGAATGGGCCGCGTATGAGCGGCAAGAGTTGCTGCTGCCTTGGACAAAAATCGGCAACGTAGACGATGCTGTGGCGTGGGCGGCGGCGTTGACCGCCAAGCCGTATAGCAGCCTGCCGCGCACCAGCCTGTCGGGCGCGCTGCGGTACAGCGGCACGGTGCTCGCGACTGCCCCGTTCGAGGGGACGCGCCGGGTCATCGACGTTTCGGGGGACGGCGTGAATAATAACGGTCCGCCCGCCGAGGCCGAGCGCGACCGGCTGGTGGCGGAGGGTGCCGTCATCAATGGATTGCCGATCGTAAACGAGCGCCCGCGCTATGGCATGGCGTCAGGCGCGGATCTCGTGCCGTATTATACTAGCGCCGTCGTGGGTGGAGCCGGGCATTTCGTGGTGGTGGCCGAAAGCTTCGACACGTTCGCGGGCGCAATCCGGCGGAAGCTGCTACAGGAGATTGCCTGAGCTAACCCGGCAATACCCGCGCCTCATCCGGCAGCATTATGGGAATGCCGTCCCGGATCGGGAACGCCAGGTTGGCCCGGCGGCTGATCAACTCACTCATGGCGCGGTCGTACTCCAGTGGGCCTTTCGTTACGGGGCAAACCAGGATTTCCAATAACCGGGGATCGATCTCGCTCATTTAGCTTGCCTGCCTTCCTTGCCGTGTGTCGTCCGGGGAGTGTGCGCCCATTTGCAGCAGGGTGAGCAAGGTCGACGCGCGGTCCGATAGGTCTGGCGCTTCCATCAACGCCTGCTTCTCCGCCGGGTCGAACGGGCAGACCATGGCGAGCGTCACGACCAGCATGTCGTCCGGCATGTCGTTGATGACATCCCAGTTTGCGTCGAAACCGCGTGTGGCGAAGTACACGCGTAGCGCACCGATCAGGCCGTCGCGGTCGATGGTCGCGGGGCTGAGCGGCATATCGAGGTCGCCCCGGAATCGGCTGAGGTCGGCCCGAACCCGGCGAAAGCCACGCTGCATCTCAAGCTCGACTGCGATGGTGAACCGGATGATGCCCGTCAGCGTGACCAAATAGCGGCCGTCATCAGACTCGCTGAACGACGATATTCGGCCGAGGCAGCCGACGCGGTATAATGCGGGCCCGGCCGGGGTGCCGGCGCGAAGCTCGTCTGGTTGAATCATACCAATCACGCGCCCGGTCGCGAGCGCGTCGTCGATCATCGCCAGGTAGCGCCGTTCAAATATATTGAGCGGCAGTTTTCCCCCGGGCAACAGCAGGGCGCCCGGCAAGGGGAAGATGGCAAACTCCGTCGGCAGTTCGTCCCGGGTGGCCATCCTAGCTGAACAGCAGAGCGGAGAGGCGGCGACGGGCGGCGATGGTCGCCGGATCAGACAGACCCCACGCCTCGAACAATCGCAGTAGTTGCAGGCGCGCGGCTTGTTCGTTCCACGTCCGGTCACGGCGCATGATATCGAGCAGCGCGTCTGCTGCTCCCGCTCGGTCGTCGGTCGCGTTTAATGCGGTGGCGAGGTCGAATCGGGCCTGGTGATCATCTGGATTGGCCGCCAGCCGTTGGTGCAAGCCGGTCAGCTGCTCCCGCGCGGCCCGGCCCTCGCCCAGCAGGGCCAGAGCGTTGCGGGCACCGCTGACCTCCGCATGGTTGCGTATCGCGTCCGGCACGCTGGCGAGAGCCTCGTGCGCCTGATCCTCTTGTCCGAGCGCGATCAGCGCGCGGATCAGGCCGGCCCAGGCGTCGGGACTGGCCGGATCGTCTTGCAGCAGTTCGCTGAAGATCGCGCCGGCCTGTTCGTGCTGACCGTCCGCGACCGCCTGCCGTGCCTCGGCCAGAAGGTCGGCCGCGGGCATGGCACCGCCAGCAAGCTTTAGGAGCGCCTCGGCAAAGCGCTTCAGTTCGCTCTCGGGCAAAGCACCCTGAAAGACATCGGCAATTTGACCCTGCCAAAACGCGGCAACTGTCGGGATGGACTGTAACGGCAGGCCGATTTGCGACAGCTTCTGCACGAGGGCGCGATTGGCGTCGACGTCGATTTTGACCAGTTTCAGACGTCCGCCCGCGGACCGGACAACTTTTTCCAACGCCGGAGTGAGCGCCTTGCACGGGCCGCACCAAGTAGCCCAAAAGTCTACCAGAACGGGCGTGTGGCGAGACGCGGCGATGACGTCCTGGGCAAACCCGGCCTCCGTCCCGTCCATGATCATCTCATCCGGCGGCAATCCGGCCGGCGCGGATGGTGCGCGGGTCGGGGGCCTTGGTGTCTGTCCGATTAGTTGATCCATAGCTGCCCTACTGATTCGCTTTGTCATTAAATGCTGCGCGATGGCCGGTTCTGCAAGCG
>JANPPS010000089.1:0-17434 GCA_031428635.1 Rhodospirillales bacterium | reverse complement strand
GAAGCCGCCGACGTCGGCCACGGCCTGACGTCGGTAGGTGGCGAATGCGCCGCTAAGCAGCAGCAGGCCGTCCTGACGGCCCCAGGCATAGCGAGAGAGAAAGTTGCGCATGTATTCGTAGGTCTGGAAGGACTGGAACAGACGGGCGCTGAGTTGATTGGGGCCGGGCGCGCAGTGGGGGAAGAGGACGCCGGTAGCGGCAACGAGGGCGGGGTCGGCGGCGAAGGCGGCCTGCTTGGCTGCGAGCGCACCGGACTCGAGCAGGGTATCGGCGTCGACGGTGACGACGAGGGTGTCGGATAGGCGCGCCAATGCCTGGTTAAGCGCGCGGGCCTTACCGCCAGGGCCGAGAGGAAGCCATCGTAGCGTGGGGTAGGTGGAGGAGCGGAGAGTGCCGTCCGGGTCGGCTTGGGTTAGGCCGTAGCGGGCGGTGAGGACGGCGTTGGTCGCGTCGGTGGAGCCATCATCGGCGATCAGAATGGTGGTGGGGGGCTCGGTCTGGGCGAAAATGGCGTCGAGGGTTGCGGGTAGGCTAGCGGCCTCGTTACGGGCAGCGATAACGACGGCGAGGGTGGCGGGTGTCGTGAGCGCCGATGTCTTGGGCGCCAGTGTCGGGCGAGCTGGGCGGCGGAGCGGCAAGGTTTGGACGAAGACGAAGATAAGCAGGGCGGTGTCGTAGCCGATGTAGGCAAGGCCCACGGACCAGGCGAACAGTCCGCCGCCGCCCAATGCGCGGGCGAACAGCAGAAGCCAAAGTACAGTAACGCCGCCGTGAATAAGAGTGGCTCGCCACGGCGTCGGTGGGCGGGTGTGACGGGGCGATATGGCGCGCCGGACGGCGGCGAGACTTATGGCGGGTATCATTTGACTTGCAAATGGCGCGGGTGGCGAAATATGCGATGGCATGGACGCAATGACCGATCAGGCTGGGGTGCGTGAGGCCCTGCCGGCAGCGCGCTACACGCGAGTGGCGGCGGTGCTGCATTGGGTGATGGCGGTGCTGATCGTTGGCAACGTGGTGCTGGCGTGGGTGGCTGAGTCGCTGCCGGAGAACTGGGTGAGGCCCGGTATCGACTTGCATAAGTCAGTTGGGTTGACAGTGCTGGGGCTGGTCGTGCTGCGGGTGTTGTGGCGGGTGGCCCATCCGCCGCCGGCGCTGCCGCCTGACTATCCGAGCTGGCAGAAGCGGGCTTCCCATGCTGCGCACATGGTTTTGTATGGATTGATGGTGGTGCTACCGGTTTCTGGGTGGCTGCACGATAGCGCCTTCAAGTATGCCGATAAACATCCGTTGATGTTGTACTGGGTGGTACCGTGGTTCCGGATTGGGGCCGTGGAGGTATTGGAGCCTGCGGCTAAGGAAGAGTTTCACTCGGCGTTGTACTCGGTGCATGCTGTGTCGGGATATGCTTTGTATACGTTGCTAGCCGTGCACATACTGGGTGCGCTGAAGCATCAGTGGGATGGAGCCCGTGAGTTACAGCGGATGCGGATTGGTTAGTTGTGAGCGTTGAGTGCGGTCGGGTGCCGTGATGCTGTGGGCCGAGAAGGCTAAAGATTACGCCGCCCCCGACGACGCAACTCCGGAGTAGGCTGAAGCGGTGCAGGCCCTTGAACGGCGGCGCCAAAGCGGCGGACGCTCGTCCGATGAACTACTTGAGGAGGCATACTTACGCCTCTTTCCCACCCTCCGGGCGAACCGCATGACTCTCAGCGGTGGGGACATCGATATCGTTGTTAATGCTGGTAAATTACAATTCGAGGCGTTGTTTCCGCGGGAGGCGAGCAGGCCTCTACCCGCGTTGGAGGGTTACCTCCGTGCGCGCGATGACGCGTTCCACGCGGATCATCCTTATGGTGCAGTCGAATGCGGCCCGTCTCTTTGGAGCCTAATCGTGCTCAATGAGGAGGCTTGTCTTGGCAATGATCTGCTCAACTGTTCCGCTGCCAAGGTAGATGTTCACGCTGGAAGTCTGTGCCGCACCCTCCGGCCCGCCCTTGTTCGTTGCATAACCCCCAAACCCCGCCGGTCTTCGCCCGCACCTCCGCTGCCCGGAGCTGCTGCGCCGATAACGATGACACCGCCAGGCCCTGCTTGTCCTGCTCAGCGGCGTCCGCTGTGCGCTCCAACCGATAGTGCACACGTGCAAGTCGCTAACGATAGCAGGCCCCTTGACGAACGCCGTAGGGTCGACGGAGGCGGAGCGGCAATCGCCTGGGCTCTTGTGCCGCCGCCTCTTGTCCCTCTTGAGCGGCCTCCGCAATCGCTTTGGCAGGAGCAAGAATTCGGTTGTGCCGGTGCCGGCTGACCGACATTCGGTTGATGCCGCCGATCCGGTCCGCGATGGCCTGGTTGATCGACCCGGCGGCGATCATCTTTGACACGAGACGGGTTCTTTCCGCGCTGCTACAAGTTGTGCAAGGACGTTCGGCCATGGTGAGGTAGCCCTTTGTTGGGAGAAAACCTGAATCTGCACGTTTTGAACGGAACATACGAGAGGATGTACGCTTTGCGAGTAAATATAGCTCGAGTAGCACAGAGATGCAGACCGCTAGTTTTCGCTATCATGGCAGGAGGTCTTGCTGGATGCGGAACAGGAACAGACGGCGTTGCGTCGATCGGTCCAGATACATACATGCTTGGTCGGCTGGGCGGCATGCTGGACTATTCTGGAAGCGCGGTAAAAGCTCGTCTCTTTGCAGAAGCAAGTGAATACTGCGCCAAGCGCGGCCAGACCATGACCCCTGTGAATAGCACTAGTCAAGATTCTGGCCTCGGAACCTACGCGTCCGCCGAAGTGCAATTCAGGTGCGTCCGGTAAGGACGGGAGCACAAACGGCGTCACGAGCTTGTCCTGCACGAAAACGCGAATGTTCCCGGCCATCTGACCGCCCAACCTTAGCCGGCCGGGCCATCTGGCCCCCATGTCCAGGTGGGAGGGGCGGGTGCCGCCTCGGTCGCTATCGACCGATCCAACAAGGTAGGGCCCCAACATTACGGAGATCAGCATGCCAAACGTCGTCTCATTCGATTAATGGCTTCCGACCAGCCCGGTAGGCACCACCCCAGCCGAGATTGCTGCCATTGGTGCTGCACTAGGCAAGGGTGCGGCGGCCGCATGCGTAGCATACAAGCCGGGTGCCATGGCGCACGGACGTCGCCCGCACAACGGTATCGGATCGGACGCTGAGGATGAGGTGGCGGACCTGCTGGACGTCATTAGTGCCCGCATATGGGCAGAGTCCGCCAGATTGCTTGTGAACTCCCTATAAGCTGGCGTGATCGCAGAGCTTGGGAAACGCCTCGCCCTCATCGCCGAACGGGACGCCGACGAAGCGGCGCACGGCATGCTCGGGAGTGGTCCAATCACAGACCGGGGTTTCAACAGCGGGTGGCCTTCGGGTCGCCCGTTTGCGTTTGGAGTGAAGCGACGACGCTTGCGGCTTATCCGTGATGCCTAGGCGATGCCTGGCTGGCCAGACTGCAACAGTAGCCTTCCAGATGTGATCATACGCTATTGATTTAATGGTGCCGGCGCGCGGAATCGAACCGCGGACCTACTGATTACGAATCAGTTGCTCTACCCCTGAGCTACGCCGGCCGCACGACAGCTATACAGCCAAGGTACGGTGGGCTGCAACCGGCGGAGTCGTATGCTATGGCGGAGCCATGTCGGACGAAGTTTCAGCGGCGTCGCGCCAGTGTCTGCGAGAGTGCACGGGGTGCGGTTTGTTTCAGGCGATACCGCCGTTGCGGCCGGGTACGGTGGCCGAGTGCCTGCGGTGTGGGGAGTTGTTGCGGCGGCGGCGGCGGGACTCACTCGATGTAACATTGGCGCTGAACCTTGCTGGATTGGTGCTGTTTGGGATCGCAATCGTGTTTCCGCTGTTCGGCATGAATCTGAGGGGGCTGCACCGCGATACATCGATCCCGCTATTGCCGTTACGGTTCGAGCAGCAGGGGCTGTGGCAGCTTGGTCTCGTGGTGCTGGGTACGATTTTGGTAGCGCCTGTGCTGCGGCTGGCGCTGACGGTTGGTGCGATTTTAGGTCTGCGACTTAGGTGGCGGGCAGATGTGCTGGCGGCCTGCGTTCGATGGCGCGTGTGGCTGGCACCGTGGGCAATGACCGAGGTGTTTTTACTCGGTGCATTCGTGGCCTACACGCGGCTGGCGGCGATTGCGACGGTGCAGGTGGGGCTGGGCGTCTATGCGCTGGGAGCGTTGATGCTGTTGACGGTGATGTCGGACGCTTGGCTGGATGAGCAAGCGCTGTGGGAGGCAATCGGGCGGCGGCGTATGCCGAGCCACATAGCGCGGGCAGGCGCCACGCGGATCGGGTGCGATGCGTGTGGCGTAGTGAGCCGGCAGATCGAAGGGTCGCGGTGTTCGCGGTGCGACGCGGTGCTGCACCGCCGCAAACCTAATAGCTTGGCGCGGACATGGGCGCTGCTGACGGCGGCTGTCCTGTGCTATGTGCCGGCCAACTTGTATCCGGTCATGACGGTGGTCCTGTTGGGGCGGGGCCATCCGAGCACGATCTTGGGCGGTGTGCAGGAGCTAATAGAGAGTCGGATGTGGCCGCTGGCGTTATTGGTATTTATAGCCAGTGTTCTGGTACCGTTATTGAAGCTGGCAGGGTTGTCGTACATGCTCATCACGACACAACGCGGGTCGCAGGCCAGGCTACTGGACCGAACACGGCTGTACCGTCTTGTCGATTTTGTTGGCCGGTGGTCGATGATCGACGTATTTATGGTGTCGATCTTGGTGGCGCTGGTGCAAATGGGCGTGCTGGCGCAGGTGACGCCTGGTTTTGGCGGCGTATTTTTTGCGGCCGTGGTGATCCTCACGATGTCGGCTTCGTTCAGCTTCGACCCCCGGCTGATGTGGGATGCGGCAGGCGTGTCGGCGTCTGGTGTGCCGGGGTCTGGCGTCGGTGGGCCGGATGATAAAGCGGTGGCCAGCGTCAGGCAGGTGCCTGGGACAGAGGCGGGTGCTGTGCAACCGGGGGCACGGGTTCTACCGGTGAAGACTCGGTGAGCGACGGATTGCCGCCTGTGCCGCCGGCTCCCCGACCGCCGACGGTGGCACGGCTTCGGCGTAGCCGGTTATCGGTCATATGGCTGATCCCGGTCGTGGCGTTGGCGATTGCGGGGTGGCTCGGATTACGAACCGTGCGAGAGCAGGGCCCGATTGTGACACTACAGTTCAATGGTGCCGACAGCTTGGTGGCTGGGCAGACGCGGGTGCGGCACAAGGCGGTGGAACTGGGGCAGGTCGAGAGCATCAGCCTTACAGATGACATGGCCCGTGTGCTGGTTCGGGTGCGGATGACACGGGAGGCGACGCCGTATTTGACGAATCAGGCCCGGTTCTGGGTGGTGCGACCGCGGCTGAGCTCGGGCAGTTTGGCCGGGATCGAAACACTGGTTTCGGGCAGCTATATCGAGATGGATCCAGGCGGGCGCGATGGCGAGGCGAAGACCAATTTTGTGGGCCTCGAGCAGCCGCCGGGGGTGCGATCGGGGGAGCCGGGACGGACGTTTGTACTGAAGGCGGACCGGATTGGTTCGTTGGGGCCGGGTGCGCCGGTGTTTTATCGGGATGTGACGGTCGGCGAGGTGCTGGGGTATGACCTGGGCGGTGGAGTAGGTCCGGTCACCATTCGCGTGTTTGTGCGTGCGCCATTCGACGGGTTCGTTCGGGCGGGATCGGTATTCTGGAACGCGTCCGGCCTTTCGGTGCAGATTGGGGCGGACGGCGTTCGGGTGGAGCTGGCGTCGTTGCAGGCCGTATTGAACGGCGGAGTTGCGTTCAGTAATCCGCAGGAGGGGACCAACCCAGCCAGCGCGGACGAGGTTTTTACGCTTTATCCATCAAACAGCGAGGCGGTCGCCGCGGGGTACACTAACCGTTTGTTGTTCGTTACGTATTTCACTAGTCCCGTGCGCGGCCTTGCAGTCGGGTCCGCTGTCGAATTTCTGGGCATTCAGGTGGGTACGGTTCGAGACGTGCGGCTGGTCATTGACGACGCCAGCGGTACGGCGCGGGTGCGGGTGGGGTTTGAGGTGCAGCCGGAGCGCATCGTCTCGGCCGAGCAATCCAGTAAAGGTCCGTTGGAAGTCGCGCGAAAGATGGTTCGTAATGGGTTGCGCGCGCAGACAAAGACGGCAAGCTATCTGACGGGGCAGCTCGTGTTGGCGGTCGATTTCGTGCAAGGCGCTGCGCCGGCGGAGCTGGTGGTGGACGGCAAGGACTGGGTGCTGCCGAGTGTGGGCGGGGGTCTTGATAATATCCTGACGGCGGTGAGTGGTATCTCGGCGAAGTTGGACCGGCTGCCGATCGAGCAGATTGCAGGTAATTTGAACATTACGCTGCAGTCTGCGGCGGGGGCGATGGGGAGCATTCAGGAGCTGGTGCGCAAGACCGATGCGGGGCTGACACCGGCGTTGAAGCGGCTGCCGGAGATTGCACAGGCGTTGCAGGAGGCGTCGGTGCGGGCGGGGCGTACGTTTGCGTCGATTGAAGGCAGTTACGGGCAGAGCTCGCAGTTCAGTCGTGAGCTGGATCGGGCGATGACTCAGGTTGGGGATACGGCCCGATCGATCCGGATATTGGCGGATTATTTGGACCGGCATCCGGAGGCCTTGGTGCGGGGGCGGGGTGGGGTTACGGATGCGCGTTAGTTTGCTGTTGGTCGCGGCGCTGGTCGGGTGTTCGTCACCGGAGCCGGCTTACTTCATGCTGGCGGCAGTGCCGGGTGTTGCGAGGGCCGGGGGGCCTAAGCTGGTGGAGCTGCGTCGGCCAGGGATTGCCGGGTATCTGGACAGGCCGGACATTGTGCGGGGTGGCGAGTATCGGCTGCGGGTGGTGGCGGGGGAGCGGTGGGGTGAACCGTTTGGCGATTTGTTTGGGCGGGTATTGGCGGAGGATTTAAATCGGCGGTTGCCGGGGACGACGGTGTTTTCGTCGGCCGGGTCGATTTCGGCGGTGGCGGATGCGACGGTTGAGGTGGACGTGCAGCGGTTTGATGCCGATGGCACCGGAATAGTGACGTTGGCGGTGCAGGTGGCCGTAAGCCGCGTTCGGCGGGGGCCGGCCGTTACGCGTGCGGTACGGCTGACCCGGCCAGCTGGAGCAACGACGGTTGAGTTGGTGGCGGCGATGAGTGCGTTGATGGGAGAGATGTCTGAGGTGGTGGCGGGGATGCTGCGGGGAGGTTAAGCCCCCTTCAGCGCCAGTTGGATTGCGACAAGGCGACGGTCGCGGTCCGCGGCGAGTTCCGCGATGGGGCGGTGTTGGGCTTCGTCCTTGACGCCCGCGATCAGGGTTTCGCGGAGTTCTGGTGTCATGGCGTGGGTACCGAGTTCGGGCCACAGGGCATCCGTAGGGATGTGATCCATGAGGTAGCGCAAGCCACCGGCACCGCCGCCCAAGTGAAAGGTGAGAATGGGTCCCATGATGGCCCACCGGAGGCCGGGTCCCATGGCGATGGCGGCATCGACGTCGGCGACGCTGACGATACCTTGTTCAACGAGGTAGGTGGCTTCGCGGAAAATGGCGGCCTGTAGGCGGTTGCTGACGTGGCCAGCGATTTCTTTGTTGAGGCGGATCGGATGTTTGCCAATGAATCTGTAGAAGGCCATAGCCTGGTCCATGGCGGCGGCGCTGGTGTGCTGGCCGCCGGCTACTTCGACGAGCGGAATGAGATGGGGTGGGTTGAAGGGGTGGCCGAGTAGAAGGCGCTCGGGATGGGTGCAGCGAATGGCCATGGCAGTGGGAAGCAGGGTGGAGCTGCTGCTGGCGATGATGGTCTCGGGAGGAAGTTCGCGGCTGATCTGTTCGAAAAGGGCGACTTTGACGTCGATGCGTTCTGGGCCGTTTTCTTGGACCCATTGGGTGTTTTGGACAGCCTCGATGGGGTTGGTGTGGAAGGTGAGCGCGCGGCGGTCGGCGGTGGGGGCCAGGCCGAGTTGGGTTAGAGCAGGCCAGGCGTTGTCGATGTAATTGTTGAGTACGGCCTCGGCGTTGGGTGCCGGGTCATAGGCGCGGACGTGGAGGCCCTGGGCGAGGAAGTAGGCGGCCCAGCTGGCGCCGATGGTTCCGGTGCCGAGGATGGCGGCTTGGGTGATCATGGGTCGGAGGCTCCCGATAAATCTCGCAGGGTTAAAGATGTAGCATCATGAACAAAGCGGTACAGCCTGGTGGTTTGGCTGCTGCTGGCGAACTCTCAATAAAAGGCTCTTACCGTCCCAGTCCTGGGCTCATGTCGTTGAGGATGAGTTGGGCACGGGCGGCGGGGTCAGAGTGGGCGGTGATGGGCCGGCCGACGACGAGGTAGTTGGCGCCGGCGGCGATGGCTTGGGCGGGGGTGGCGGTGCGTTTTTGATCGCCAGGCGGGTCGGCCGGCAGGCGTATTCCGGGGGTGGCGACTTTCAGGCCGAGCTTTCGCAAAGGGGCGAGGTTATCGGCGGCGGAGGCGATCAGGCCGTGGATTCCGGCGGCGGCGGCGGCCTGGGCGCGTAGGGTGATGAGCTCGGGGACGGTTTGTTGGTAGCCCATGGCGCGTAGGCCGGCGGTGTCGGTGCTGGTCAGGACGGTGATGGCGAAGACTTCTAGCGGGGTACCGGCGGCACCGGCTGCGGCGCCGGTAAGGATATCGGGGTCGCCGTGTACGGTTGTGATGCTCACGCCCCGGCTGGCGGCAGAGGCTACGCCCGCCCGGACAGTTTCGCCGATGTCGTACATTTTATAGTCAAGAAAGACCTTCTTACCGTTGGCAATAAGGCTGTCGATCAGCGTGTCGATGCCCGGTTCGAAGAAGAGCCAAAGGCCAATTTTATAGAAGCTGACGAGACCGTCGAGCCGGGTGACGAGTTCACGGGCCTGGACGATCGTGGGGACGTCCAGGGCGACGATCAGGCGGGGGTCGTGGGTCATGCGCTGGGCTTCATACGCTGGGGTTCATGCGGGCTCGGGCGGCCTTGAAGCCGGCGACGAAGCGGGTGAGGGTGTCACTGGTTTGGCCGCGTTGGAGCATGATTTCAATCAGTTGGAATGTGCCCCGGATCGCGTGGGCTTGGGTGAGGGCGGCGGTGAGTTCGCGCCGGGTTCGGACGCGGATGCCGTGGCCGCCGAGGGGGCCGGCGAGGGCGGCAAACTGCCACTCGCCGAGGTTGTTGAACGCGCTTTCGGGCTGGAAGACGCGGAGCATTTCCCAGCTGGCGTTGTTGAAGACCAGGACGATGGGGTCCCAGCCGTAGCGGGGGCAGTTACCGAGCTCGAAGCCAGTCATTTGGAACGCGCCGTCGCCGACGAGGATGAGGGGGCGCTGGCCGCTGGCGACCTGCACGCCGATGCCGGCCGGGACGCCGTAGCCCATGCCAGCATAATAGCCGGGCGCCACGAGGTCGGTCTGGCGCATTTCCATGGCGGTGAAGAGGCAATCGCCGATGTCGGACGCGATCGGCATGGGTCCGTGGATGGCGAAAAAATCGTTGACGGCGGCGGCGACGTCGGAGGGGACGAGGAGGGTGTCATCGGCCGGGAGGTTGGCCGGAAAGTGTTCGGGGGTAATGGCCGGGGCGGTGCGGGCGGGTGGCGTACTATGCGCCACTTGGGTCAGCATGGCGTCGATAAGAGCGTCCATGGGGATGTCGGCGTAGGTGTGGTGGCCCATGCGGACTTGCCGGTTGAGAACCAGAATGGTGCGGCGGAGATCGATCTTTTGTTCGGAGACCGCGAAGTTGGTGTCGGACAGGATGACGCCGAGTAGGAGAAGGCCGTCGGATTGCTCGACCAGGTGGGTGATGGCGGGCTGACCGGCGGCGCCGAGGTAGACGCCGCGGACTAGGTTGGCGTGGGCGGAGAGTAGGCCGCGGCCCATGAAGGTGCTGACGACGGGTATGCCCAGGGCTTGGGCCAGGGCGGCGACTTTGGCTTCGGCGTTATAGCGGCGGATTTCGATGTCGATGACGATGCACGGTGCGGTCGCGGCGGCCAGCCGGGCCAGAATGCTGGTGGCGACTTCGGCCAGGGCGTCGGGGTGGACCGGGCTCGGCGGGAGCGGCGTGACGATTTTGGTTTTGGCGCCGACCAGGTCGCGGGGCAGTTCGAAGTAGACGGGAAGGGATTGCTCGCGGGCGCTGCGTAGGACGCGGGCGATGTCGGCGGGGGCGCGGGCCGGGTCATCGAGGACGGCGTGGTCGCAGGTGATTTCGCGGAAGATGCGGGTTTGGGTGTCCACTTCGCGGGATTGGTGGTGGAGCATCCAGCCGGATTTGCGTTCGTGGATGCCGGGTGCGCCGGAGATGACGACGACGGGGACGCGTTCGGCGTAGGCGCCGGCGATGCTGTTGGTGAGATTGAAGGTGCCAGCACCCCAGGTGACGACGGCCGCCGATATGCCGCCATGGAAGCGGGCGGCGGCGTCGGCGGCGAAGCCCACGGCGGGTTCGTGGCTTAGAGTGTAGACGGGTAGGACGGCTGCTTCTTCGATGATTTTGAAGAACGGTAGGACGAAGTCGCCGGGGATACCGAAGATTTCGTGGGCACCGTGGGATTTGAGAGCGTCGAGTAGGGTGCGGCCCATCGTCAGTGGTTGGGGAGTTGGCATGAGGGGCGTCTCCGCTGGTGAGGAGAGTATCAGCTGAGTTGGGTTAGCCGGTCGAGAGCGGTGGCGTCGGCGAGTAGGGCGGCGGTTTCGGACGCGGTGAGGATGGCGAGGGCAGCGGCGAGGTGGTCGGTGTCGTGGATTTTGGCCAGGCCCATGACAAGAACTGGATCGATTAAGCCGGTGCCGCGCGGGCGGGCCGGGGGTAGCCAGGCCCGGTGGGCGGCCATGAGTGTTGGGTTGTCGAGCAAAGTTTGGATTGCCGGCGGTGGCGCCGTGTCGTGGCAGGCGGCGCGGAGGGTGGCCGCCCGCGTGAGAATATCGGGCGGCGTAGCCTCCTCAGGGATTTGTAGTAGGCCGAGGCGACGCCAGAACGGGGCGTTGCGGGCGGTCCAGGCGACGAGGGGGATGGCGAGTAGAAGACCGGCGAGGACGGGGCTCATCCATGCGGCGAGGGCGGGGGAGACGGCGAAGGCGGTGGTCGCTAGCGCCATGCCGAAGGCGGTGTAGCGCCAGTAGGCGGTGGCGACTTCGGTGAGGCGGGGGGCGGCGCTGGTGCGGTTTTGGGCGTTCCATCCGCTGTCCCGGCCGAGGAGGATGCCAGCGACCGCAGTGGATTGCAGGAGCATGGCGACCGGGGCGATCAGGGCACCGACCAGGGTTTCGAGGAGAACGCTGAGCAAGGCCCGGACTGCGCCGCCGCAGCCCCGGCGGAGGGGGCCGTTTAGGAGGAGCAGGGCGTAGGCCATAAGTTTTGGCGCAAGCAGGATAGCCATGGTGGCGGCGAAAACGGCCTGGGCGAGGACCGGGTCGATGACGGGCCAGTTGGGGAAAAGGGAGCGGCCGGGGCCGAAGTATTCGGGGCGAACGAAGCGGCTTTGCAAGGCGATGACGATGCCAAGCAGGATAAAGATGAGCCAGATGGGGGACGTGACGTAGGCGCCGATGCCCATGGCAAGGTGAAGGCGGCTGACCCAGTGGAGGCCCCGGGCACCGATGATGCGGGTGTGCTGAAGGTTACCCTGGGCCCAGCGACGGTCGCGGATAGCGATGTCGGTGAGGGAAGGGGGGCTTTCTTCGTAGCTGCCGACCAGGGCGGGGACCATGTGGATGGCCCATCCGGCGCGGCGCATGAGAGCGGCCTCGATAAAGTCGTGGCTGAGGATGTGGCCGCCGAAGGGGGGGCCTCCGCGTAGGGTCGGCAGGCCCGCGGTGCTGGCGAAGGCGGCGGTGCGGATGATGGCGTTGTGGCCCCAGTAGTTGCCGTGGGGACCGTGCCACCAAGTGATGCCCTGGGCGATCAGGGGGCCGTAGACTCTGCCGGCGAACTGCTGCAGCCGGGCAAAAAGAGTGGTTCCGTTGACGATCACCGGTAGGGTTTGAATGAGCCCGACCTGCGCGTGCGTTTCCATGGCGGCGGCGATACGGACAAGGGTTTCGGGCGCCATGAGGCTGTCGGCGTCGAGGGTGACCATGGTGGGGTAGGCGGCCCCGAAGTGAGTGACCCATTCGGCGACGTTACCGGCTTTCCGCGCAGTGTTGCGGGGACGGCGACGGTAATAGAGGCCGGTGGGGAAACGGGAGTGGAGGTCCAGGAAGGCGGTTTCCTCGGCGATCCAGATGTCGGGGCGGGTCGTGTCGCTGAGGATGAAAACATCGAACGCGCCGCGTTGGCCGGTGGTGTCGAGGGCGGCGAGCATGGCTTCGAGGCCAGCGAGGACGCGGGTCGGGTCTTCGTTATAAGTGGGCATGAGTAGGGCGGTGCGGTGGGTGAGGATGGGAAGCGGGCCGTCGGGTGGGGCCAGGATGAGGGGTGCCTGTAGGGTGGCGATGACGCCGCCGATGGCGCTGGTGAAGGCCAGGGCAATCCAGGCGAAAAGGGTGGCGAAGAGGGCGGTTATGACGAGGCCGAGAGTGGTAGGGCCGGCGCCGTTGAGAACGTTGTACATTTGCCAAGTGGCGATGGCGGTAATGACGATGGCTCCACCGATGACGAACAGCCGGCGGAGTAGCAGGGCACTGCCACCGTTGCGGTCAGCGATCCGAGCATCTGCCGGGGTGTGCGCCAGATCCTGGGTTGGCATAGCGAGAGGGGATGCGGGCGGCAGGTTAGGTGGGGGCCGATCCGCACCCGCGGCCGGGTCGTGGACGGGATGGCCGGCCGTGTACCCAGGCTGCGACGCAGAGTGGGTCACGGGGTCCAGCGGTAGATCCAGGTTTCGGTGAGGGGACCCTGGTCGTTGGCAAGGTAGCAGTGCATTTCGACGAGCTTTGCGCCAGCCGGGTCCATGCTGAACGAGATGCGCCAGCCGCCGGTTTCGGAGTTGGGTAGGGAATAGACGGTGCCGATGGTGCCGGCGGAGTTGCTGAAGTCGACGCGGGTGTGGGCGTCGGAGGGCAGGTTTTTCACGATATCACCGGTGAAGTCGATGACGAAGACTCGGGTGCCAGGCTGTTCGCCGGCGCCGGAGCGGGTGCTGGCGACGCGCGCAAGAGGGCCGGGGTTGGGGCGGTCGGAGCCCCAGTGCAGGCGGTAGGTGTAGGTGTATTCGCCATGGGCGACGAGTTTGTCGCGGGGGCGCCAAAAGGCGACGATGTTGTCGTTGGTTTCGTTGGCGGTGGGAATTTCGACAAGGGTGACGGCGCCCTGGCTCCAGTCGCCGATCGGTTCGACCCATCCGCTGGCGCGGCGTTCGTAGTTGACCTGCAGATCTTGGTAGGCGGCGAAAGTGTGGTTGCGCTGCATGAGGCCGAAGCCGCGGGGGGAGGCGTCGGAGAAGGCGCTGATTTGCAGGTCGAGCGGGTTGGCGAGAGGACGCCAGAGCTGTTCCCCGCGGCCATTGGTGATGGCGAGGCCATCGCTGTCGTGGACGGCGGGACGCCAGTCGTCGAAGCGGCGGGCGTCTTTAAGATCGAACAAATACATGCTGGTGCGAGGGGCGATGCCTGGTTCGGGGATGTCGGTGCGGGGGTAGAGGACGGATTCCACGTCGAAGACCGTTGTGTCGCCGGGTCGGATGGTGAAGCGGTAAGCGCCGGTGGTGCTGGGGCTATCGAGGAGGGCGTGGATGACGATGGCGTTGACGCCGGGCGCCGGGGTTTCGAGCCAGAATGCGGTGAAGCGCGGAAACTCCTCACCACGGGCGGTGCCGGTGCTGAGGGCCAGGCCGCGGGCGGAGAGGCCGTAGAGCTGGTTGCGGCCGACGGCGCGGAAATAGCTTGCGCCGAGGAAGACGCAGACTTCGTCGTACACGTCGGGGCGGTTGATTGGGGACCGCAGGCGCAGGCCCGCGAAGCCGAGATTGTCGGGGACGCGGAGGGTTGGGTCGGCGTAGTCGAAGAGGTCGGGGCTGTAGGGGAAGGGTTGGGCTTGGCCGTCTGCCACTTCGAATATGTCGACGCGGGCGCGGTAGAGGGCTGCGCGGGGAAAGAACTCGGCAGTGAAGGGGCGTTTTTGACCGGCCCAGAGGGCGCGTTCGGGTTTGAAGCGAATACCGCCGTACTGGTCGTAGGTGACGCGATCGATGGCGGTTGGGAGGCGGATGTCTGGGTCGGCATAGGGTTGGCGGGAGAGGGCGGCGGCGAGGCGGCGGACGGTGGCGTTCTCGAACGGGCCGGGGCCGGGGCCGGTGTCGGGTTTGGGCTGGGCGAGGGCCGGGGCGGTGGTGACGGCGGCGGCGGCGGCGGCTAGGGCACCGGTGAGGAGGGTTCGACGGTTCACGGCGGCAATCCTGGCTGGGATGGGGTGGTTAGCCGGTTGGGCCGGGGGTGGCAATCGGGGTTTGGGCACGGGCGGTGGCGGCGGGGTAGGTGCCGAGGATGCGGGTGTCGGCTGTGAAGAAGGCAAGTTCCTCGAGCGCGCCGCGTAGAGCGGGTTGGTCGGGGTGGCCGTCGACGTCGCAGAGGAATTGGGTGGCGGTGAATGCGCCGCCGAGCATGTAGGATTCGAGGCGGGTCATGTTGACGCCGTTGGTCGCGAAGCCGCCGAGGGCCTTGTAGAGGGCGGCGGGGACGTTGCGGACGCGGAAGACGAAGGTGGTCATGAGGTTGGGCGCAGTGGGGTCGGGCGTGCTGGGACTGGCGGCGGCAACGTAGAAGCGGGTGGTGTTGTGGGCGGCGTCTTCGACGTTATGGCGCAGGATTTGTAGGCCGTAGATTTCGGCGGCCAGGGTGGAGGCGATGGCGGCGTCTTCGGGATTTTTGTGTTCCGCGATCTGGGCGGCGGCGCCGGCGGTGTCAGCTTCGGTGATGGCGGTGGCGTTTAGCTCCGCGATGATGCGGCGGACTTGGCCAAGGGCGACGGCGTGGGAGTGAATGCGGCGGATTTGGCCGATGGTGGTGCCGGGGACGGCGAGTAGGCAGTGCTCGACCCGCTGAAAATGTTCGGCGACGATGTGAAGACGGCTATCGGGTAGTAGGGCGTGCATGTCGGGGACGCGGCCGGCGAGGCTGTTTTCGCAGGGGAGCATCGCGAGAGTGGCCTGTCCGGTGCGAACGGCCTCGATCGCGTGTTCGAAGGTTTGGCAGGGCAGGGTTGGGATGCCGGGGTAGGCATTTCGGCAGGCGAGGTCGGAATAGGCGCCGGGTAGTCCTTGAAAGGCGATCATGGGTGGAGCTTTCTGACGCGGTCTAGGTCGGCCTGGGTGTCGATGCCGAAGGCGCTGGTTTGAACGCGGCTGACGCCGATGCGGAGGCCGGCCTCTAACGCGCGGAGTTGTTCGAGCGATTCGCGTTGTTCGAGGGGGGAGGTTGGAAGTTGGACAAAGCGGTCTAGGGCCGCGCGGGTGTAGGCGTACAAGCCGATGTGGTGCCAGAGCGTGCCGGGGCCGTAGGGGATGGGGGCGCGGCTGAAGTATAAAGCGGGGGCAGTGGGTGCGTTGGTGAAGGCGCACGCGGTTTTTACGATGCTGGGCGAAAGGGCCTCTTCTGCGGTGCACTCGGTGACGAGGGTGCCGATGTCGTAGCCGGCGCGCAGGGGTTCTAGGACAGCCGTCAGGTGGGCGGATGGTAGGGTTGGTACGTCGCCCTGTAGGTTGATGATGGTGTCGTGGGCGCCGGTCGGGTCGAGGTGTTGCAGGGCGGCGTGGATACGGTCGCTGCCGGAAGAGAGGGCTGGGTCGGTAAGGATCGCGTGGCCCCCCGCGGCGGTGACGGCCTCGGCGATTTCGGGTTCGGCGCAGGCGACGGCCACGGGGCCGAGGGCAGCGGCTTGGGCGATGGCCAAGACATGCAGGATCATGGGGCGGCCGGCGATCAGGGCGAGGGGTTTGCCGGGTAAGCGGGTCGAGGCCATGCGAGCTGGTATGAGGATGATTGGGTTCATGGCTTGCGGGCTGTTTTAGGGAAGGGGTGGGGTGTGGGCAATATGGATGGGTTTGTGGCGGCGGCGGTTGCGGCGGCCGATGTGGCGGGGGCAGTGATCCGGCCGTGGTTCCGATCGGGGCTGGCGGCGGAGCTGAAGGGCGATGCGAGCCCGGTGACGGTGGCGGACCGCGCGGCGGAGCAGGCGATGCGGGCCGTGTTGGCGGGGCGGTTTCCGGAGCATGGAATTTTGGGTGAGGAGTCTGGGCTGGAGCGGGAGAAGGCCCGGTTCCGGTGGGTGTTGGATCCGATCGATGGGACGCGGGCGTTTATCACGGGGCGGCCTACGTTCGGGACGTTGGTGGCCCTGTTGGAGGATGGGGTGCCGGTGGTGGGGGTGATCGATCAGCCTGTTACGGGCGAGCGGTGGGTGGGGGTGAGCGGACGGCCAACGGTGTTCTCGGGTGGGGCCGGGGTAGTTGGATGCCGGGCTTTGGATGGATTGGGGATGGCGGAGTTGAGCTGTACGGCGCCCGAGATATTTTCGTCGGCCGAGGAGGGGCGATGGGGGCGATTGGCGGAGGTGGTACGGCGGGTGAGTTGGGGCGGGGATTGCTATGCGTATGGGCTGTTGGCGTTGGGCGCGATCGATGTCGTGGCGGAAGCGGGGCTGAAGGTTTGGGACTGGGCGGCGTTGGTGCCGGTCATTGAGGGCGCGGGAGGGTCGGTCACGGACTGGGCCGGGAAGGCGTTGCGGGCGGATGGGGATGGGACGGTGTTGGCGATGGGGGATCGGAAGTTAGTGGAGGCGGCGGTCGAGTTGCTGTCTGGGGCGCGAGGGGGACCGGTTGGGTTCGGCCTGGGGCGTTAGTTTCGGGTGAAAGTCACGTTGCAGCGGCGGGTTTCGACGCGGTTGCCGGTGCCCTGCGTGGGGGTGAAGCGGGACTGAAGTTGGAACTTGTAGAGTGTGGTGGGCGAGGGGCGGCCGACGGCGTAGTCGGGGCTGCTGGTTAAGCCCTGTCCGGTCAGAATAGCATTGCCGTTCGGTTGGATTGCGCCGTCGAGGGCCAGGTATCCGGCTTGGCCCTGGATACCGATTTCGGCGTGCAGGACACCATTCCGGGCCTGGGCGAGCATATTTCGGGCATAGCCTTTGGTTCCGTCAGGCGTGGCGGGACAGATGAAGATTGTGGACCAGGTGCCGTCGAAGGTGTTGGCGGCGTGTGCCGATTGGACGGTTGCCAGAATGGCGAAGAGGTAGGCCGGGTGAAGTTTATTCACGGTTGAAAGGCCTCTATTTCGATGCTTTTACGTACCGAGTATCGACTGTTGAGTCTTATTCCGCAATGAGACCTCGCCAGTTGTAAGCCGTGCAGGTTTGGGTAGCGTCCGCGCTCGTGGTGGAAATTGGATGAGTTCTGCGGGTGGGGTTTTGCCTGGAGGTCGGCGTAGCCGGCCGGAAGGGCCAAACCGCACCTGCAGATCAGGTTTGAGGTGGCCATCGGATCAGCAGGCTACGG
>JANPPS010000088.1:0-16174 GCA_031428635.1 Rhodospirillales bacterium | reverse complement strand
CTGTCGCCCAAAGCGATCGCCGCATCCGGCCGTGATTTCGGCCTGAAGCCGGTGTGCACCGGGCCGTTCAAGTTTGTGGAGCGGATTGCCCAGGACCGCATCGTGCTGGAACGGTTTCCTCAGTACTGGAACGCGGCCGCGATCAAGTTGGACCGTGTTATCTATTTGCCGATCCCCGATAGCTCCGTGCGGCTGGCGAACCTGCAGGCCGGCAGCGTTGACCTGGTCGAATACGTCCTGCCGACAGACGTGGCCGCCGTCCGCGCCAATCCGAAGCTGCGGTTGGTCGTGTCCGATTACCTCGGCTACCAAGGGTTGACGATCAACGTCGGCAACGGCCCCCGCGCGGAAAAGCCGCTGGGCCAGGACAGCCGCGTGCGCCGCGCGTTTGAGGCGTCGCTGGACCGGCAGGCGATGATCGACGTTGTTTATGCCGGGCTCTACACGCCGACCGCGCAGGCAGTGCCCAGCACCAGCCCATTTTATGTGCCCAGCATTACCCCGCCGGGCCGTGATGTCGCCAAAGCCAAGGCGCTGCTGAAGGAAGCCGGCGTCACGCTGCCCGTAGCCATCACGATGACGGTGCCGAACAACCCCGATCTGCGCCAATTGGCCGAAGTTATCCAATCGATGGCCGGGGAGGCCGGGTTTGACGTGAAGCTGAACGTGATGGAGTTTGCCAGCTCGTTGGCGGCGGAGGCGCGGGGTGAGTTCGAGGCCTATATGCTGAACTGGTCCGGGCGCGTGGACGCCGACGGTAACCTTACCCAGTTCATTCACACCGGCGCCAGCAACAACAATCAAAAATACTCTAACCCGGCGGTGGACGCGCTGCTTGACCAGGCCCGCGTTATATCGGACGTGGCGGAACGGCGTGCGCTATACGCCCAGATGTGGCCGCTGCAACGGCAGGACCTGCCGATCATCTATCTGTTTTCCCAGAAGAACCTGGCCGGCATGACGGCCAGGGTCGGCGGATTCCGCGGCGTGGCTGACGGTATGGTCCGGTTACAGGGCCTGACGCTCGCGCCATGACGGCACGCGTAGGCGACCGCCCATGAGGGGCCGGCTTCTCCAAGTCTTGCCGACGCTTTTACTAGTCAGCGTGTTGGTATTCAGCCTGCAGCAGCTTATGCCGGGTGATCCCGCCATCATCCTGGCCGGTGAGGAGCGTGGCGACCCGCTTGTATTGGCGCAAATCCGGCAGGAGCTGTGGCTCGACCGCTCCATTCCGGTGCAATACCTGCATTGGATCGGTAACGTGCTGCAGGGCGATTTCGGCACGTCCTGGCGCATACGGCAGCCGGTGCTGCAGCTGATCCTGCAGAAGTTGCCGGTGACGCTGCAACTGGGTGGCATGGCGTTCGTGTTCGCGCTGCTGATCGGTATTGCGGCCGGCATCGTGGCGGCCGTGAAGCGCGATACGGCGTGGGATCACATCGCTACCGTCGCTGGCCTCGCGGGGCTCAGCACGCCCAACTTCTGGCTCGGCATCATGCTTATTTTACTGGTGTCGGTGCACCTCGGCTGGCTGCCGCCATCCGGGTACGTGCCGCTGACCGAGGATTGGCGGCAGTCGCTGGCCACGACCATCATGCCGGCCTTCGTTTTGGGCAACGCGATCGCGGCCATCCTGATGCGCCACACGCGCAGCGCCATGCTGACCGCGATGGGGGAGGACTACGTCCGCACTGCGCGGGCAAAGGGGCTGACCGAGCGCCGGGTCGTATTGGTCCATGCGCTACGTAACGCGCTGGTGCCGGTCATCACGCTGGGTGCGCTGGAGCTCGGTACGCTGCTATCGGGCGCCGTGTTGACGGAGCAGGTGTTCAGCGTGCCGGGCTTCGGTAAGCTGGTGGTGGACGCTGTGTTCAACCGCGACTACCCGGTCGTGCAGGGCGTCGTGCTAGTCACGGCCACGCTGTACGTGGGACTGAACGTGCTGGCTGACCTGCTGTACGTGGCCGTAAACCCGCGATTGCGCGCATCATGACGGTGTTGATGCGCCTGGTACGGCGCCCGGCGACGGCGTTGGGGCTGGTGGTTGTCGTACTGTTCGTAATCGCGGCGGTGGGGGCACCCTGGGTGGCACCCTACGACCCGCTCGCTACCAGCTGGTCCGCCATCCGCAAGGCACCAAGCGCGCTGCATTGGATGGGTACGGACGAAAATGGGCGGGACGTGCTGAGCCGCGTCGTGTGGGGCGCGCGGGCGTCGTTACTGGCAGGGGTCGTGTCGGTGCTGATCGCGGCCGGGGTGGGCGTGCCGGCAGGCGTGCTAGCCGGGTTTGCGGGCGGCTGGACGGATGCTGTGATCGGGCGCGTGGTCGATGCGATGCTGGCCACTCCGTTCCTTATCCTCGCCATCGCGTTGGCCGCGTTCCTGGGCCCGGCGCTGACCAACGCCATGATCGCGATCGGCATTACCGCGGCGCCGGTGTTCGCGCGCGTCGCCCGGGGGGCCACGTTGTCTGTCGCGGCACTCGAGTACGTCGAGGCCGCGCGATCGATCGGCAACCCACCCTGGCGCGTGGCGCTTCGTCACGTCGTGCCCAATATCCTGCCCCCGGTGCTGGTGCAGGGAACGCTGGCGATCGCCGCCGCCATCATTGCGGAGGCATCGCTGAGCTTCCTCGGCCTCGGCCAGCAACCGCCGGCGCCTAGCTGGGGCAGCATGCTAAACGCAGCGCAGCGGTTTTTATCGACGGCGCCGTGGCTGGCCATCTTCCCCGGCGTCGCGATTGCGCTCACGGTACTGTCGTTCAACCTGGTGGGCGACGGGCTGCGCGACGCCCTGGATCCACGGCGGAGGTAAGCATGACCGACTGGGCCGTCATCCAAAACGGGGCTGATTTGGGCCCTATCGATCCGCCCGTGCCGGTGCCGTCGGGGACGGAGGTTTTGATCGCCGTCACCCATTGCGGCGTGTGCCACAGCGACCTGCACATCTGGGACGGCTACTACGACCTGGGCGGCGGCACCCGCATGTCGCTGGCCGATCGCGGGGTTAAACTGCCATTGGTGATGGGGCATGAAGTCGTGGGCCGGGTCGAGGCGCTGGGCCCGGACGCGACCGGCGTGGCGGTGGGCGACCTGCGCATCGTATTCCCGTGGTTGGGCTGCGGCCATTGCGCCGAGTGCCTTGCTGAGCGCGACAACATGTGCGTCACCGCCAGCCGCAGCATCGGCATCTTTCAGCCCGGCGGTTACGGTACCCACGTGACGGTGCCCCACCCTCGCCACTTGGTCGACCCGGGTACGATCGACCCGGCCGTCGCCGCGACCTACGCGTGCTCCGGTGTCACAGTGTATTCGGCGATCCGCAAAGTGCTACCGTTGCCGCCGGACGAGCCGGTGGTGCTGGTCGGCGCAGGCGGGCTGGGGCTGAACGCCATCTACGTGCTGCGGGCGTTGGGCCATCGGGCGATAGTGGTCGTGGATTTGGACGCGACCAAGCGGGATGCGGCGATGGCGGCGGGGGCGACCGCGACCGTGGACGCGACCGGGGAGGGCGTCACGGACCGGATCCTGGCTGCGTGCGGCGGGCCGGTGCTGGCGGTGATCGACTTGGTGAACGGCACGGCCACGGCGGCGTTTGCGTTCGCGGCGTTGCGCAAGGGCGGTAAACTGATCCAGGTCGGGCTGTTCGGTGGTCAGATGACCGTGCCGTTGCCGCCGATGGCCATGAAGGCGCTTACGATCCAGGGCAGCTATGTCGGTAATCCGATGGAGTTGCGGGAGTTGGTCGCGCTCGCCCAGCACGGCCGGGTCCCGCCGCTGCCGGTGACAACGCTGCCGCGATCGCAGGCCAACACGGCGCTGCACCGGCTGCGGGACGGGCAGGTAATGGGGCGGATCGTGCTGGTGGCGGACTAGCAGCCGCCGGCTTAGCCTGACCGGGCGTCGCGATGTTCAGCAGGGCTGAGCACCGCCATCCTTTGCGCCGCTGCCGTGGAGGGATTTACACGGGCTGCAACAAGATCGTCTACACGGTGGGCGGCGTTATCGTAACGACTTGAGGATAGCCCGTGAACCAGCCTATACTATGGGCGAATACAGTGCGATTACGGTTGTACCCGTTACCGTACCCGCGTCACCCGCTCCACCCACGCATCCAGATCAACCTGCGCCGCCACGACCCGGGCCAGTGCGCCATCGATCCGTTCCAACTCGGCTTGGCCGGGGCGGGCGGGTAGGTTTGTGGTAATCGTTATCAGCAGCGGCGCGTGGTCCGTGCCCAGCACGCTATCCCGCGCTAGCTGTAGGCGTCCGCCGATGCCGCCCCGGGCCGGTAACGCGTCGATCCAGGTCGCGACGGCCGACACCCGGGTGGGGTCGGTCGTGCTGACGCTAAGCCACGGCGCAGCGCCGGTCAGGGGTCGGACGCTCACATCCTCGGCCTGATCCTCACCCGTGCGAATGCGACGCTCACGCAGGATCCCGTCGGACCGGCTGCGGACGGGGAAGGCCTGGGCCACCATCGTAAACGCCACACCCTGACACATCGCGGTCTGCACACGTAGCGCTGGGCCAGGCGTGTCGGACCCCGGCACGCACCCGCTGGGCCATGCCAGTGACGGCAGCTCCGCCACGTCCGGCGGCACCACGAGCTGGTTCAGGCCCAGTGCCCCCGCCGGCCCCATCGCGGCGACTGTCACAGCCAGCACCGCCGCCAGCATGGCCGGCCCGCCTCCGCCCCTGGGCCGCCCCGCAACCGCCACAGCGCGCGGACCCGCCGGAGCCTCCCGGAATGGCATACCTGCCGCGACCAGCAGCAGCATGACAATCGAAAAGAACACCCAACCATAGATCAAGTGGTCGGCGGCCCCCGCCTCCGCACTGCCGAGAACGTGGCCAAGCACGACGATACCCAGCGCTCGCAACCCATTAGCCAAGATCGGTATCACGACCGAGGCAGCCACGAACGCAATCCTACGGCCTGGGCTGCGGAAGTTAAGCAGTGCAAAGAAGGCCCCGAACGCCAAGGCCGCGATCAAGAAACGCAGGCCCGCGCACGCCTCCGCCACGAAGAACGTGCCCTCAGGTATTTCGATGATCAGGCTGTCGACGTAGTGCGGGATGTGCAGGATGGTCAGCCCGATCTCGGTGATGCGGGCGGTGATGCTTTGCAGCCAGGGGGTGAAGAACGCGCCGAACGGTACCAAGAACACCAGGAACGCGAGCGGTGCGGCCAACGCCCGGGTGAGTTGCCAGCCAAACACGGACAGCGCCAGCACCTCGGCCGCGGCGATCGCGGCTAGTTGCCGGCCCTCCATAATGCCGAGCCGCTCCGCCAGCAGCCAAACGGCCGCGACCGGCAGTGCCAACAGAGCGAAGGCCGGCGTGGGGCGTGGGGCCAGGCCAGCGAGTGCCGCGCGGCGGTCCCAGGCCAGGTACACGGCCATGGGGATAACCAAGAAGCAGTGGCCATAGGCGGTCGACGCGATCCACACGCTGACCGCCGCCTGGCATTCAGTCCAGAACAGCGCCACCCAGGCCGCGACCCCCACGGCCACCGCCAGCACCGCCGGGCGCCACGTTGCGCGTGCGCCAGTCACCTGCATCATCTGCATCAACCGATCCCCCGTACGATTGACGGACCAATCAGGTTCGCCACCGGCACTGGCAGCCGCTTCCACGCCGCGATCATCAGCCGGTATTTAGGATTGAGCGGGTTGTGATCCGGAATGCTGGCGCCCGCTGCCAACCGGTAGCGGTAGTGCAGCGGTGCCGGATCGAACCCCCAATTCTTCTTGAACGCATAGGCGCCCGTGCCTGTCTTACTGCGGCCGAAATCGAACATCGTGATTCCGCGGGCGGCAGCGTGGCGCATGACGGCCCAGTACATGAAATCGTTGCCATACGCCCCCCGCGCCGCAGCCGTGCCGCCGCCGTAGTATGGCAGCACCTCGGCCCGCGTCGGTCCGTGGTCGTAGAAGTTCAGCACGGCCGCCACGGGCGTGCCGGAATCGGTGATGGTGACGACGTCCATGTCGGTGCCGAACGCTTCCGCCAACACGCGGAAATAGCGGCGGCTGAACACGGGTGTGCCGAGGTTGCGCACAGATTGGGCGTAGATCGCGTGCAGTGCGTCCGTGTCGCGCGACACATGAGATTGCAGGCCGCGGTCGATCCCCTTGCGCACCATCGCCCGCTGTTTACGCGGGTTCGCCTTTAGGTTCGCATCGTCATCGGCGGTGATGGCCTTGCGGAACGTCACATACAGGTCGGACCGGGTCGGCCACTCGTGTTCCGGCAGCCAGCCGTCCGGCAGGGGGTCGCGCAGCCGGAACTCGGTCACGCGGGCGCCGGTTTGCGCCATCAGCTGCGTCGCGTGCCTGTCCAGCGCGGCCGTAGCGTCCGCGTCGGCTACCAGCGGCCCGCCATAGACGCAGAACGGTGCGGACATGAGGCTGTTGCCGAACAACCGCGTCTTGACGTGCACAAGAGGAAGAATTCCGGTGATCGCCCCGTCCTGCTCAGCCAGGGCGTAGTGGGGTGTATGGCCGAACGCGCGCGCGATTACGGGCGCCCACGTGGCACGATGCAGGAATGACCCAGACGCGTGTTGCGCCACAAATGCGTCCCACGCGCCCGCGTCGGCCGCAACCATGGGGCGAACGCGCGTCATGGCTGTGCTAACGCCCCGGCAAACACGGTATCCATTCGCCCCCACGAAAAATCGTGCAGCAGATGCTCCAGCCGTCCGGCCATCCGGTCGAGGTTCACTGTATGCCGGAACCGCGACAGGCGGGACGCCGCGCGAATGCGGGGCTGGGCCGGATCGATTTCCCACGGGTGGAAGTAGAATACGCCCGGCGCCTGATCGACCCGGTGATACCGGCGCAGCGCCGCGCGGAACAGCGCGTAGGGCGCCAGGCGAAAGTACCCGCCCCCCGCGATCGGCACGTTGCGCTGCCCGACCCGCAGCGTCGTCATCGGCAACTCCATCAGCGCGCCAGGCCCAGGCCGGTACGGGAAACGCGGCGAGTCCGGCGCGCCGTACAGGTCGTGTTTCACCGGGTACACGCTGCTCGAATAGGTGTGCCCCGTCCGCTCCAGCGCGTCGAACGCCCAGGGTGTGCGCGGCCCCATGGAGAATGTGGGCGCGCGATAGCCCCGCACGGCTACGCTACCCTGCTCCTCCAGCACGCCTTTGGCCCGGCGAATGTCCTCCTCGAACTCCAAGGGCGTCTGGCTATCGACGCGGGCGTGGCCGTAACCGTGGCTCGCTAATTCATGCCCGGCGGCCACAATCTGACGCACGATGCCCGGGTGGCGCTCGGCGATCCAGCCCAGGGTGAAGAACGTGGCCTTGACACCCGCCCGGTCGAACTGCGCCAGCACGCGATCCATGTTCGCCTCCACCCGGCATGGGATAGCGTCCCAGGTGGCACGGTCGATGACGCCGGCAAACGCCTGCACTTGGAAGTAGTCTTCCACGTCCACCGTCATCGCCCCAGGCACGACGTCCGTAAACGTCATCGCGCCCCGAGCATTTGCGTCAGTCGTTTAAACACCTGCTCCCGCTGCGCCATTTGCTGTTCGAGCGCGGTCACGCGGGTCGCCAGATCCGATGGGATACCGGCCAGCCCGAGGTCCGGTGTCAACGGCGGGAGCGACTCCTGCCCCGCGTCCAAATCCTGCGTCAGCTCGATGGCGGTTTGGTCGACGATGTCGGAGGTGATGGTGTGCACCTCCTCCAGCACGCCATACAGCAGGATGCGGCTGGCCAGCCGATTGATGCGGCGCGGGATGCCGCCCGTGTGATGGTATACGGAGTCGAACGCGGCGTCCTCCCAATACGGGTCGCCATTCCACGCCACGGCCAACAACCGATGCTCGATGTAGGCGCGCGACTCGTCCTGGCTTAGTGGGCCCAGGTGGTAGGACGTCAGCACGCGCTGCCGAAGCTGCTCCATGGCTGGGTCGGCCAGCATGCGGCGGAACTGCGGTTGACCTAGTAGGATCGTCTGCAGCGACGTGCGGCCGTCGACCGTGATGTTGGACAGCATCCGCAGCTCCTCAAGTGCCGGCATGGAGAGGTTCTGCGCCTCATCCACCACCAGTAAGCAGCGGCGGCCCTGCTGTTGGTGTTCACGCAGCACACCCTCGAACCGATGCAGCAACGTGGCCTTGTCGGCGTGCTCGTCCACCAGGCCGAAGCCGGCCATCGCCAGGCGGAACAGGTCATTACCGCTCACCTGGGTTGTGCTGACGCGGGCGATCGTAAACGCGTTCTCATCCATTTGGCTTCGCAGCCACTCGACCAGCGTCGTCTTGCCCGCGCCCACTTCGCCGGTGATGACGATGAAGCCCTCGCCCTGCGCCAGTCCGTAATTCAGGTGGGCGATTGCCTTGCTGTGGCCCTTACTGCCAAAGAAGAAGCGGCTGTCCGGCGTCAGCTGGAACGGTGTGGCTGTTAGGTGGTAGAAGTTCTCGTACAAAGCGACCGCCGTTCAGAAAGACTTGCGCAGACCAACGAGCAGCGTGTTTTGAACCAGGTTGCCCTGACTGCCGAACAGCGTCTGCGGCTGATTGCTGTTCCGTTCGATATAGAGGTATCGCGCGCTACCGCTCAGCGTTTCCGTGAATTGATAACTGAGCGCCGCCTGTCCGTTGAGCGACGTCTGCCGGTTACCGCCGCCGTTGCTGCCGCCTAACCCGAGGTTCGAGTACTCGGTCACGCCATAGCCGGCGCTTGTACTGAATGTCATCACCGGCGTCAGCTCATGTTGCCAGGACACGCTACCAAACGTACCGTTGGACGAACTGCCGGCCGGCAGCACTGGCAGTAACTGCCCGTTGGCGCCGGGCCCGAACGTCACGGCGGACAGGTTCGACCGGTCCTCGTTGACGATCGACACGCTGAACGAGTCGCGGTTCAGCAGCAACGACCCGCTGATGGAGAAACTACGTAAGCGATAGAGGCCATTCTGCGTGCCAAATTGCGCACCGCTTGAGCCGACGGGCGCCCCCGTCACGCTGTCGGTCAGCAACCCGGTGCTGCCGATCGTGGTGGTCTGTAGCAGATCTTGCTGACTCTCGGCGTCGGTCGATAGCCCCTCCGAGTACCGGGCATAAAGCCGGGTCCGGGCAGTGGGTGCGGTCGTTGCGTCCAGAAATAGGCTATTCGCGCCGTCTTTCCGTCCATAGCCGATCGTGATCGAGCTGTCGGGGTTGGGCGTGAGCCGCACCCCCGCGCTCCAGATCGGTTCGCTAAGGCGGAAGCCGGGCGTCCCGGTGAAGCGGATGTCCTGGTAGCCCGTACCCGCGATCAGCGTGACGGTGTGGCTTAGGGCGTAACCGCCATCGAGCGTCAGTTGGTTGCGATGGGCGTTATGATAGGCACCGGCACCGCTATATTGCACGGCCTCAGCGGCCGTGATGACGTTGAACCGCCCGAGATCTTCGCCCGTGATGAAGCTCGCTCGCTCCCGCTGGGTGGTAAGGTTTCCAGTGATGCCCTGGTTGCCAATGCCCTGGTTGTTACCCGACGTATTGAACGCCTGCTGCAACGACGTCTGGCCAATAAACTGGTTGTAATTGGTCTGGTTGCTCCCGCTCTGTAGCGTACGCAGGAACGAGTAGCCTACCTTGCCGGTACCCCAACCGCCGAACCGATGCTCGGCATAGGGCGTGATCGATACCGTGATGCTTTGCACCGCGTCGTTCCGGTTCAGCGCGGTATTGCCACCGTTACCGTTGTTGTAGCCGCCCAGTCCGCCGGTCCGCGATTGCTGCGTGATCGCTCCGCGCAGGTCGAGGAACAGCGTCCCCGGCACGACCGTTATAAGCGCGGCCCCATTTCCGAACTGGTCAACGCGGGTCTGGCTGCCTGTGCGGGCATAGATGGTGGCCTGGGGCGAATAGGTCGCGTTGACCCGCACCCGCGACGTCTCACCGGACACGGACAGGGATGGCGTGATGAGGGTAAAGAAATCGGAGCGCCGGTCCCGCTCCGTTGCCAGTGCGTTATCGGTCGCGCCCAGATCGACGCCGATCGACGGGCTGATGATCCACTCCGGCTGGGTCGATCGGGCGGGCTGGTTGGGCTCGTAGGCTTGAAGCTGCCGGCGCAAGTCGCCCGTCCGCACGTCGATCGCGGCGGCGGGTAGACTTGGAAAGCCGCCACCCTGGCTTTGCGCGTGGGCCACGCATGTCCAGGCGAGCGTCAGGCATCCGCCCGCCAGTAACCGGGCGCGAGAGTGAATCAGACGCACGAGCTTAACCGTACGAGCCGTAATAGTCGTACGCACCGAAGGTATGGCTTGTTGTGAGTTTTACCTTGTTCAACAAAATGGTGATCGTCGGGCAAACGCGGACCAGGTCGATTGCCGCCTCCAGCTCCGACCGCTGCGTCCGCTCGGCTTCGACCACCATCACGACCTGGCCAACATGGGGGGCAATCGTGTGCGGATCGCTGGTGGATAGGCAGGGCGGCGCGTCGAGGACGATGATGTGCTTGGGAAAGCGGCGCGCAATGCGGGCAATGGTCGGTGGCATCGGCCGCATACCGGTTGCTTCCATCGCTTCCGTAACGCGGGTGCCGACGGGCATAAAGCTCAGGTTCGGGACGCCGGTCGATAGGATCACGTC
The DNA here is from genome assembly GCA_031428635.1 of Rhodospirillales bacterium. Classification (GTDB taxonomy): domain Bacteria; phylum Pseudomonadota; class Alphaproteobacteria; order Acetobacterales; family Acetobacteraceae; genus JANPPS01. The sequence goes on along the minus strand of JANPPS010000088.1, from coordinate 5,576 downwards.
TTCCTGCCGTAGGTTTGGATTGACGATCAGGTCATGCAGTCCGATCCGGTCACCGACGCCGAGTTGGGCTGAAAGCGGCATTTGCTTGGCGTCCAGGTCGATGAGCAGCACCTTGTCCGTGCCATGCTGGGCCAGGCTTCCGGCGAGGTTGAGCGAGCTGAAGCTTTTACCTTCACCCGGCCGAGCACTGGTAACGAGGATGACGTTATGCAGCCCACCGCCCTCGGACTCGTTGCGAAGGGCGCGTACGACCCGGCCGATTACGATGCGATACTCTTCTGAAATCCGGGTCCGTGCGACGCGCGCCACAACCATTCCTGCCCGCTCGAGCGTGTCGAGGCTGATGGTGGCTGGGGCCAACTGGCCAGGTTCGGACCGGGATGGGGCCGGGGTTGGCCGAGGCCTGGCCGTGTCGGGGTTTAAAGGCATAATCGTGGCTAACGCTGCCGGGGGCCCGGCTGTGGTTGGGCGGTTCGACAGCAGATCTGGGGAAGCCAAGTCAGCCGGAGCGAGACTAGCCGATTTATAGGTGGGTGGGACGAAGCTGGGTGGGGCCGGGACCAAGGGGCGCTGCATCGGCCGGTCGGATGGGGGTACGATATCGACAGCATTGGTGCCAGCCGGTGACGGCCGACCCTGTAGCAGGGCCGCCGCGCGTTCGATCAGGTGATCATCGCCCGCCATCGTCAACTCCGGTCTGCGGTTGAAGCGTAGGCCACGATTGAAGCGTGAGCCGAGCAAGGAGTAAATTCGGCGGCGTCCACAGGCTTGGGCATCGTCGGTCCTCTTAGCATTCCGGCGCCGTCGCGTGCGCCTATGGTCCATAGCCCGGTCAAGAAACGACCGCGCCAGCCACGCCTGGCTCTCGTCCGACATGTAGACGATCGCAATAGAACCCCCGCAGCCTGCCGTCCAGCGCTGTAGCTGCCTAAGCTCACGGATTATTGTGGCTGTTGCCTAAAACGCAGCTTGGGCCAATGGGGTTGAAACCCCCTGGGGACCCGCCTCGAAAAAGCCACGTCTGAGTCGTACATGTTTCTGTAATGAATCGCTGGCGTTCGGGGCGCACGCGATGTAAATACAATCTCCCGGCTTTTGTCGCTTACCGGTCAGCACGAGTGCTGCTATGGCCAGGCGGCATTGCCGTATCGTTTCGAGGGTCTGATGTCTCGTTTTATGGTCAACAACTTGCCCATCGAGATGTTTGCCCTGTGGCTGCTCGAATTGGCGTTATCGTATTATCTGGCGCTGGCACTGCTGTCGTCCGGTGCCGCTGGCGCGAGCCTTGGTGTGCCGTTAGCCAATCAGGCGTTTTTCATCGCGCTGGCGGTCGTTTCCACCGCGTTCCTCATCGGGCTGTATCGACCGGCCGTGTTCGCACGCACACGCAGCATGCTCGTCAATACCGCGCTGGGCGGCGTGATGGCGTTCCCGGCTGCATGGCTGGCCAGCCTCGCATTCGGCATCGACGCGACGCAAATCGTGGGGCAGGGCTGGCTGTTGCCCGTGAAAATCCTAGCCGTTTGGATTCTGGCGTTATTCGTCACGCGCCTCACATTCTTGGCAGCTGTACGATCGAACCTTTTCGTGCGCCGGGTGGCGATGCTGGGCGATCCGACCACCATGGCGCCGACGGTCACGGCGGTCACTGCGGCGCAGGCCGGGTTCATCACCATCGCAGTCGGGCCCGCGCTTACTGCCGACCCGGCCGGTTTGCGCCGCGCAGCCGTGTCAGATCTGGTTGCGACCCGGTCGGCCCTGGCCGCGATGACAACCGTCGAACGGGCGGCATTCGCCAGCGCGGGCGTCAGTATCGAAACCGAGGCGCAGTTTTGGGAACGGCACCTAAAGCGGGTCGAGATCGCCGCGATCGGCCCCGACTGGGTGGCCGAGATCGATCAAAATGCTGGTGGGCGGCTGCAGGCGGCGATCATCCGCGTGGGCGACGTGTTGGTCAGTAGCGCCATGCTCATCTTCACGGCCCCGCTGATGGGCATGGTAGCGGCCGCGGTACGGCTTGATAGTAGCGGCCCCGTCCTGTACCGGCAGGAACGCGTGGGCCTCGGCAACGTGCCGTTCACCCTGCTGAAGTTTCGCAGCATGCAAATCAATGCCGAGCGAGGCGGGCCGGCCTGGGCCACCACAGGCGACCCCCGAGTGACCCGCGTCGGCGGCATCATTCGCCGCACCCGCATGGACGAACTGCCGCAGTTGTTTAATATTCTGACCGGCCAGATGAGCTTCATCGGGCCCCGGCCCGAGCGGCCCCACTTCGTCGAGAAGCTGTCGTCCGTCATCCCCTATTACGGGGAGCGGGCGCGGGTGAAGCCCGGTCTGACCGGTTGGGCGCAGGTCAACTTCCCCTACGGCGCCTCTGTCGAGGATGCGCGGGTCAAGCTGTCCTATGACTTATTTTATGTGAAGCACCGGTCGATCCTGCTGGATCTGGCGATCATGTTCGCGACCATCCGCGTCATCTTGTTCCAAGAAGGCGCCCGCTGATCAGGGGTGAAGGCAGCGCAGGATGATGCTTGCCGGCGGATTGACGGACGCGACACCGCTCCTCTACGGCGGTTGCGCGGCGCTGTATGCGGTGTTGGCGGTCGTCATCGGCGCGCGCGCGCGCCACCGCACCGGGCTGCTACTGGGACTGTGTTGCCTGATTACGGCCGGCTGGGCGCTCACTGTGCTGGTCGAGGGGGGCGAGCCGTTGGGCGGGCCGGCGGGTGCGGCCGACTTGCTGCGGGCGCTGGCCTGGTATGGGTTCGTCTTGCATCTGTACCGCCGTTCCGTGCCGGTACAGGGTGGTATGGGATCTGCGTTCTTGGCTGTGGGCGCCGTCGCACTTGCCGTCTCGGCCTACGCCGCCTGGACGCAGCCCCCTCTGTATTACGGGCGGGCAACGCTGCTATCCGTCGGCATACTGGTTCGGATCGGTCTTGCGGTTGCCGAGTTGCTGCTGATCGAGAACCTCTATTTCACCATGCCCCGCCACTCCCGCTGGCACGTGGCACTACCGTGCGTGCTACTGGGCGGCCTTGCCTGCTTCGACATCCTGCGCTGCGGCGATCTCGTGCTGTTTTATCAGGGCATCGACAGCCTGGAGGTCCCGCGCGTTGTGGCCATGATGCTAGTCGCCCCATTGATCATGATCACGGCGTCGCGGGAACGGCGGTGGCGGCCCGTCCAGCTGTCCCGCACGGCCGCGTTCCACTCGGCGACCCTGATTCTGAGCGGTGCCGTGCTGATGGCGCTGTCGGCCGCGGGCGAGGCGTTTCGGCAGTTCGGGCCCGATTGGGCGTGGCTGGCGAAGATTACGCTGCTCTTCGCGGGCTTGATCGCAATTGGCGTGACGCTGACCTCCGGCTCCGCCCGGTCGCGGCTGCGGCGGGCGGTGCTGGAGCACTTTTTCGCTAGCCGGTACGACTACCGTCGGCAGTGGCTCGACAGCATCGACACGTTGTCGGAGGCCGCCAGCCCGCTGCATTCGCGCGCCATCCGCGCCCTGGCCGACGTGGTCGACAGTCCCGCCGGCGCACTGTTTTTGCGTGACGGCGCGCAGGACCCGTTCGTCTGGACGGGATCGTGGAATATGCCATCCAGCTCCATCATCGCATCTGGCGATCCGCTTGTTCAGGCAATGCGCGATGGTGAGTGGGTGGTGGCATTAGCCGGACCCGCGGCACCGCCGGAAAACGCGGCCCTGGCCAGTCTGGGGCCGCTGTGGCTGGCGATCCCGCTCCTACATCGGTCCGTGCAGGTTGGCGTCGTCGTGATCGGGCAACCCCGCGCACCGTTCATCCTCGATCAAGAAGTCTATGACCTTCTCCGCATTCTAGGGCGGGAGGTTGCAACGTATATCGCCGAGCAGCGTGCGACGCAGGTCATGTTGCAGACCCGGCAACTGCACGACTACAGCAAGCGCTTTGCCTTCGTGGCTCACGACATCAAGAACGTTTCGAGCCAGCTATCGCTACTGCTGTCCAATGCCGAGCGGCACATCGCCAACCCCGCGTTCCAGCAGGATATGCTGCATACCGTCAGCGCGTCGGTGAACAAGATCACGGCTCTGCTGCGCCGGCTGGATGCGCCAGAGGCGGACCGTGCCCCCACTGCACTGGCGCCGCTGCCGCGGCTGGAGGCGCTGATCGCGACCTATCGCCGGGCCCGCAAACAGCCGGTCGCGCTGGAGCAGGACGGCTCGACCGGGATTGTGGCCATGAGCGGCGATGCTTTCGACGCCTGCGTCACACACCTGCTGAACAACGCGGTCGAAGCGTCGGCCGGTGTTCCCGTAACGGTCCGGATCCGGCATGAAGCCGCTCAGGTCGTCATCGACATCGTCGACCACGGACCCGGAATGACGGAGGGGTTTATTCGCGACCAGTTATTCCAGCCGTTCCAAACCTCCAAACAGGATGGATCCGGCATCGGCGCGTTCCAGGCACGGGAGCTGTTGCGAGAGGCGGGCGGCGCACTGGAGGTGCTCAGCACGCCCAGCGAGGGGACGACCATGCGGCTCATCCTGGCCCGGGTCGATGCCGTCGCCGTTCCTGGGCGCGCCGGTATCGCGACGGTGGCGGCATGACCGCGCAACCGCCAGCGCCGAAGCTGTTGATCATCGAGGATGATCTGGGCCTGTGCGGCCAGTATCGCTGGGCGTTTCCGTCCTATGAGGTTCTGTTCGCCCATGATCGCAGCCAAGCCCTGGCGCTCGCCGGTTCAGCCCGACCGGCCGTTGCCATCATGGATTTGGGCCTGCCGCCCGACCCGGATGGCGTGAGCGAGGGCTTCGCGACGCTTGATCAGCTCGCTCGGCAGGCCCCAGATACGAAAGTCATCGTTGCCACCAGCCACGGCGACCGCAGCCATGCGCTCCGCGCCATTGCCGCGGGGGCCTATGATTTTTGTGAGAAGCCGATCGACATCGGTGTTTTGACCACGATCGTCGACCGCAGCCTACGCCTCCATACGCTTGAGCATGGTAATCGGCGCCGGCCGGAGTCGCCGCCCCCCACGTTCGCCGCGGTGCTGACAGGTAACGCGGCGATGCAGAAGGTCTGCGAGCAGATCGGTACTCTCGCGGCCGCCAGTGTTCCCGTACTGCTGCTGGGCGAGCCCGGCACCGGCAAGTCGGCGTTGGCGCGGGCACTGCATGACGCCGGGTCGCGTCAGGCGGGACCGTTCGTGACCCTGGCCTGCGGCAGTACGCCGGAAGCTCTGCTAGAGAGCGAACTGTTTGGCCATGAGCGCTGGGCGTTCGCGGGCGCGATCAGCCAAACGCCCGGCCTGATCGAGGCGGCAGCCGGCGGAACGTTATTCCTGGATGAAATTGCCAACCTGCCGCGCCCGGTGCAGGCCCGGCTGCTGCGGCTGCTGCGCGACCAGGTGTTCGAGCGTGTGGGTGGGCGGGAGCCCGTCCAGGCCGGCGCCCGGATCGTCGTCAGCACGTGCCAGGACCTACAGGCGCGGATGGCTGCTGGGTCTTTTGGGGGCGACCTCTTTTAGCGTCTATCGCCCGTGTCCGTATGGGTGACGCGGTTGCGTGACAGGGGTGATGACCCGGCGCTGCTGGC
>JANPPS010000087.1:0-4689 GCA_031428635.1 Rhodospirillales bacterium | reverse complement strand
GCGCCGGGCACGATCGAGGGCGTGATCGTCGGCCGGGCGCTGTATGACGGCCGGGTCGACGTGGCGGCGGCGCTGACGCTACTGGCCGGCTGATGCTGAAGCTGCGCGTGATCCCATGTCTGGACGTAAAGGATGGGCGTGTGGTGAAAGGCGTGAATTTCGTGTCGTTGCGTGACGCCGGTGACCCGGTGGAGCAGGCGGCCGTGTACGATGCGGCCGGCGCGGATGAGCTGACGTTTCTGGATATCACGGCCAGCCATGAAAACCGGGACACGATCCTCGATGTTGTGTCGCGCACGGCTGAACGCGTGTTCCTGCCGCTAACAGTAGGTGGCGGCGTGCGGACAACAGACGATATGCGACGGCTGCTGCTGGCGGGGGCGGATAAGTGCAGCACTAACTCGGCGGCCATTGCCCGGCCGGACCTGGTGCGGGAAGCGGCGGAAAAGTTCGGGTCGCAGTGCGTCGTGGTGGCGGTGGACGCACGGGCGGCCGGGCCGGGTCGTTGGGACGTGTTCAGCCATGGCGGGCGCACCGATACAGGGCTTGATGCGGTGGAATGGTGCCAGCAGGTGGCGGCGCTGGGTGCTGGTGAGATCCTGCTGACGAGCATGGACCGTGACGGGACCGGGCGGGGTTTTGACCTCGATCTGCTGCGCGCGGTGTGTGGGGCGGTGCGGGTGCCGGTGATCGCGTCGGGTGGCGTAGGAACGTTGCAGCATTTCGTCGACGGGGCGGACGCCGGGGCGACGGGGCTACTCGCCGCTAGCGTTTTTCACTTTGGTACGTTCACGGTGGCGGCGGTAAAGGCCGCGATGGCGGAAGCCGGGTTGCCGGTGCGGGTAGGTCGATAGATGGCGAAGTCTGTAAAGGTCCCGGTTCCTGTAAAGCGCCTGGCCAAATCGGCGGTTATAAAAACCCCGGCCAAGTCAGCGAAGGTGCTGGACCGGCTGCACGCGGTGATACTCGATCGTCGCACCGCCGACCCGGCGCACAGCCACTCCGCCCGGCTTTTGTCCCGTGGCCCGGCAAAGGTTGCGCAGAAATTCGGTGAGGAAGCGGTGGAGTGCCTGATCGAGGCAGCAGCCGGCAACCGGGTTGCGCTGATCGCGGAGAGTGCGGACGTGCTGTACCATTTGCTGGTTATGTGGGTGGCGACCGGTGTTGAGCCGGCGGATGTGTGGGCGGAGCTGACCCGGCGTGAAGGGGTGAGCGGAGTGGCAGAAAAGGCAGCGCGGGGGCGGGTGCAGGTGGCAGGGACGCGGAAGATACCGTAGCGCGGCACCGCGTTCGTTGAAAAACGGCCGGTTGGAAAAGTCCGTTACATCGAGTTGCTCTCGAAATAGGCCAGTATCCACAGTGATCCGCCTACGTAACGCGTAGCGATCACCCCCGCACCAACGAACACCCGCCCTCCCCTGTCGGCCGCCAGGCCTCCGCCGCCGGGGTCGTCGCCACCAAGTCCAACAAATCCCATTTCCCTGTAACCGCTGCCGGCGCCCGCGCGCGCAGCAAATACGCCGGGAACAGCGCCCGCCCGTCCGCCCGGATCGACCCGCGCCCGAACGCGATGTCGTCCGTCGGCGTCGCCTTCATCTGCGCCACCACCGCCGCCCCATCCGTCGCAGCCCCCAACGCCGCCACTGCCCGCAGATAATGCAGCGTCCCCGCGTAGCATCCGGCCTGTATCATGTTCGGCGGCCGCCGCCCCGGCATACGCGCCTGCACGCGGGACGTGAAATCGCGGGTACCCTCGTTCATGTCCCAGTAGAACGTGCTCGTGCAGTACAGGCCCTGCGCCAGCTCCGGTCCGATCGCCTCGATATCCGTCACGTGCGCCAGGAGCGCTGCCATCTGCATTGTGCGCGTCAGGCCGAACTCGTGCGCCTGCTTCACGCCGTTCACCGTGTCGTTGCCGGCCGACGCAAACCCGATCACGTCGGCCCCCGACGCCTGCGCCTGCAGCAGGTACGAGGAAAAATCCGTCGTGCCCGGGAACGGGTACGCGGCCCGGCCCATGACGGTGCCGCCACTGGCGCGTACAACGGCGGCAGTGTCCCGTTCCAGCTGTTGGCCGAACACGTAGTCGGCCGTGATGAAGAACCACTTCGTCCCACCCCGCGCCACCAGTTGCGACGCGGTACTTTTCGCCAGCATGTACGTGTCGTACGTCCAATGCACCGTGTTGGGCGTGCACTGCACCCCCGTCAGGTCCGCCGTACCGCCACCCGAGTTCACGTAGACCTTGTTCCGCTCCCGCACGATCGCGGCGACCGCCAGCGCCACCGACGACGTCGGTACGTCCAGGATCATGTCGACACCATCGCGGTCGAGCCATTGCCGGGTGATCGCGGCGCCGATGTCGGGCTTGTTCTGATGATCGGCGCTCAGCACCTCGATACCCGCGGCGCCAAACTCGGCCACAGCCTCCTGCGCGCACAGGACGGAGCCCTGGCCGGTATTGTCGCGGTACGGGCCGGATTGATCGTTCAGCACGCCGATCTTCAGGCGCGGCATGTCTGCCCGGGCGGGCGTGGCCAGCAAAATAAGCGGGGCGGCGAGCAGCGTGCGGCGACTGGGCATCGTTCATATCCCCGGAGCGTAATGCCGCCCTGTTTCGCCCGACCATGCCGCAACATCGTGGGCCGCGAAAGGTAAGCGCTTGCGATACTGCCCCGAAATGTCTATGTGCAGTGCAGCACGGCCGGCTGTCGGTCGCCGCTCCCCCACTCATTACCCATTGAACCTGGCGCCAGGGAGGCGCCCCCTGATGCCCGATACCAACATTGCCCCCGATACCCTAAATGCGCCCGCCCTCGTGGTGCCCAGCTTCAGCACACTTGGTCTGATCGACCCGTTGCTGCGTGCCCTGACCGAGGAAGGCTACACCACTCCCACTCCCATTCAGGCCGGCGCGATACCGCATTTGCTGGCCGGCCGTGATCTACTCGGCCTGGCACAGACCGGCACGGGTAAGACGGCCGCCTTTGCCCTACCGATCCTGCAGCATTTGGCGCAGAAGCGCGTGGCCCCCACGCCCCGTGGACCCCGCGTGCTGGTGTTGGCACCCACGCGCGAGCTCGCGTCACAGATCGACGAGAGTTTTGCCAGCTACGCCCGCCACATGAAGCTGACGCACACCGTTGTGTTCGGCGGTGTGGGACAGCAGCGGCAGGTGGACGCCATGAAGCGCGGCGTCGACGTCTTGATCGCTGCACCCGGCCGTCTGCTGGACCTTATGGGCCAGGGTCATATCCACCTGGGCTCGGTCGAGATCCTGGTGCTGGACGAGGCCGACCGCATGCTCGACATGGGATTCGTGAAGGATATTCGCCGCATCGTGGCGACCGTACCGCGGGAACGTCAGACGCTGCTTTTCAGCGCGACTATGCCCGGCTCGATCTCCGAACTGGCCGGCGGATTGCTGCATAACCCGGTCCGGGTCGAAGTAGCGCCCCCGTCCACAACGGTTGAGCGTGTAAAACAGGCCGTTATGTTCGTTGATGAAGCGAACAAGAAGCAGGCAACGCTGATGCTGCTACAATCGCCGAAAGTCGTGCGCGCCATCGTTTTCACGCTGATGAAGCACGAGGCCAATAAGGTCGCCGAGTTCTTGACGGGATCGGGCGTGCAGGCCGAGGCGATACACGGCAATAAAAGCCAGGGCGCCCGCGAACGCGCGATGGCCGGCTTCCGCAGCGGTGCTGTGAAGGTGCTGGTTGCGACCGACATCGCCGCCCGCGGTATCGACGTGGACGAAGTCAGCCACGTGTTCAACTACGACCTGCCGAACGTGCCCGAGACCTACGTCCACCGTATCGGCCGCACCGCGCGCGCCGGACGGGACGGCATGGCGGTGACGTTGTGTGACGCGACGCAGCGTCAGTGGCTACGCGACGTGGAGCGTGAGATCGGCGCCCCGATCACCGTCCTGAACGACCATCCATATCATAGCGAGGCCGCGCAGGCATCGACCATGCGCCCGCCCGTGTTGGGCGGCGGCGGCGGCCGGGGTCGTTCTGGCGGCGGCGGCGGCGGCGGCGGGCGCGGGGCACCGTCCGCGGGGCGTCGTCCGACTCGGCGGTCGTAGCAATACAAGCGGGTCTAGGGCACTGCCCTGGGCCCGCTAGCGCCGGCGACCCAAGAGCCGCGCTTACCGGTCGGACCCCGCCTTGGCCCGTTCCTCCGCCACAAGCTCCTTTTTAGACAGCTTACCCACCAGCGTTTTTGGCAGTTGCGTCCGGAACTCGATCTGTTTCGGCATCTCGATCGGCGACAGGAAGTCCTTCAGGAATACGCGCAGGCTTTCTCCATCCAGCGCTGCACCCGCATGCAGCACGACGAACGCCTTCACGGTCTCACCCCTGTATGCGTCCGGCACGCCGATCACCGTACATTCCCTGACGGCTGGATGCTGGTAGATCGCGTCCTCGACCGTGCGCGGATAGACGTTGTAGCCGCCCGCCAGGATCAAGTCCTTGATACGGTCGACGATCGAGAAGTATCCGTCGCTATCCATTGTCGCGATGTCGCCGGTGCGGAAATATCCGTCGGGGGTGAAGCACTCCGCCGTCTCGGTCGGACGACGCCAATAGCCCATCATGATCTGCGGGCCACGCAGGCACAGTTCGCCCCGCTCCCCGGGCGGGGGGGGGGGGCGCGGGGGGGGCCCGCGACCCCCCGCGGGGG
>JANPPS010000086.1:0-8549 GCA_031428635.1 Rhodospirillales bacterium | reverse complement strand
GTTCGGCTGGTTTGGGGACGATGGCGGCCTCCGCCTCGCTCAGGTGAGCGAGCCCCTGACGCCCTCGGCCAGCCAATTAGTGGATTCGAGTTCGATAGCCGTCTCCGGATAGGCGCCCCCGGCGGCGATGACCTGCTTGCCCGTGTTGTCCATCAGCGGGCCTTTGAACACCGCAAACCCGCCCTTCATGATTTCGGCCTTCACCGTGTCTGCCCGCTGCCGCCCGGCTGGGCTGACGGCTGGGCCATAGGCTGACATCTTCACGAAACCATCGGCAAGGCCGCCGCGGGTGAAGTTCGGCAGTGGCTCGCCCGCCTGCATCTTCGATACATACATTTTATAGACGTTAGCCCAGTTCCATTCGGCCCCGGTCAGGTAGCCCTTGGGTGCCAGGGCGGATTGGTCGGCGTGGTAGCCGCATGTAAACACACCGCGGCCCTCTGCGGTCTGGATAACCACCTTCGGCCCGTCCACGTGGCAGGTGATGACATCGGCGCCGCCGTCGATCAGCGCGTTGGTGGCCTCGGCCTCCTTCACGGGCATCGACCAATCGCCGGTGAATACCACGGTGGTGACGATGGACGGGTCGACCGAGCGGGCACCGAGCGTGAAGCTGTTGACGTTGTTCAGAACCTGCGCGATCGGCTTGGCCGCCACAAAGCCCAGTTTTTTAGTCTTGGTCGCATGGGCGGCGACAATGCCGTTCAGGTACATGCCCATAGCGATGTAGCCGAAATAAGACCCGGCGTTCATCGGGTGCTTGTCCTTTTCCCACAAGCCGCCGCAGTGGCGGAACTGTATCGCGGGCTCTTCCTTCGCAGCGCGCAACACGTAGGGGTCGAAGTAACCAAAGCTCGTGGGGAAGACCAACGTCGCGCCATCAAGCTTGACCATGCTCTGCATGGTTTTCACGACGTCATCGGATTCCGGAACGCGTTCTTCTTCCAGTACGGTCACGCCCTGCATGGATTTGACGGCGGCGGCCCCCTCCGCATGGGCCTGGTTATAGCCGAAATCGTCCTTTGGTCCGACGTAGATGAAGCCGACAGTGAGCAGCTTGGGCGCCGCCAAGGCCGGGCGCGGGCCTGATGCGAGCAGGACTGCGCCGGCGCTGATGCCGGTAAGGACGGTCCGGCGGGTCGGTGTCACGGAATTCGGCATGGGCGATATCCTTCAGCTATCGGTCGCTTAGTTTGCCGCGTTTCCATGCAACGCGTGTGCCATGAAGGGCCTATTATTTCCGCCCGGCTGCTGCGCTTCATGGCGTTACCCATTTCAGCAAACCCGAGGCCTGATCGGCGCTAGCTTAGGCATCTATAATTTCTGCCTCGGAGTTTCAGCCACATGACCCTCAGCCCCAACCGCATACTCATCCGCGGCGGCCTTGTTTTCGACCCCGATACCGACGGCCATGTTCCCGCCGCGCGCGACATCCTGATCGTGGGGGACAGCATCGCGGCCGTAATGGCCCCTGGCGAGACGTTACCTGCCGGTGAAACGGGCATTGAGATCATCGACGCCCGTGGCCGAATGATCGTGCCGGGCTTTATCAACGCGCACTACCACTCCTACGACGTGCTCGCGAAAGGCCTGCTGGAGGATATGCCGTTCGACATCTGGGCGCTGCATTCAATGGCGCCCTATTTCGGACCGCGTAGCAAGGCGGAGTTGCGCATGCGCGTGCTGCTTGGCGCCATTGAGTGCCTGCGCAATGGCATCACGACAGTACAAGACATGTATACGATGGTGCCGCAGGACGAAGAAACGCTTGATACAATCCTGGCCGCCTATGCCGAGGTGGGGATTCGCGTGGTGTTCTCAATCGCGCTGCGTGACATCGGCGCCCTCGACATCGCGCCGTTCCTGCCTGACGGCATACCCGCCGCGGTGCTGGCCCGCCTTCAGGGTAGCGACCGCGATCCGCTACCGGACCTCGCCTTTACCGAGGCACAGCTCACCCGCCGGGCGGATTTGCCGAGCCGGATTAGCTGGGGGCTCAGCCCGTCCGGTCCGCAGCGCTCGTCGCGCACGCTGCTTGAGGGGATCAACGATATCAGCCTGCGCCATAGGCTTCCGGTGTTCACCCATGTTTATGAAACCAAAGCACAGACCGCGAAGGCGCGTGCGATCTATGCCGAGCAGGGCGGTTCGATGATCCGGTGGCTCGATGAGGTCGGGCTGCTGCGCCCCGGCACCACGCTTGCGCATTGCGTCTGGCTGAAGCCCGACGAGATGGGCCTGCTGGCGGAGCGCCAGGTGAGCGTGGCGCACAACCCCGTCAGCAACATGAAACTGAAAAGCGGTGTCGCGCCGATGCGGGCGCTGGCTTGCGAAGGCGTCAATATCGCGCTCGGCTGCGACAATTCGACCTGCGGTGATTGCCAGAACATATTCCAGGCGATGAAGGCATTCTGCCTGCTGGCCGCAGTCGCCGATCCGCAGCCCACCGGCATCCACGCCGCAGATGCGATCCGGGCCGCCACGACCGGTGGCGCGCAGGCTCTTGGCCTGGGTGGTAAGGTTGGTGCGCTGAAAGTGGGCATGAAGGCGGATATGCTGATCGTCGATCTAACGGACCCCGCCTACATGCCGTTCAACAGTGCTACGCGGCAGTTGGTGTTCAGCGAAAGTGGGCGCGGCGTGGAGACAACCATCGTCGATGGCCGCGTTGTTATGCGCAACCGGCGCATGGTCACAGTGGACGAAGGGGCCATCCGCGCCGAACTGGCCGAGATGATGCCAAAGTTTCTGGCGGACTTCGCGGTGGTCGCCGCGGCGAACCTAGAGGCGCAGCCCTATCTTCTGGCGGCTAATGCCCGTGTCGCAAAGCATGATGTCGGCGTTGAACGCTTCTTCGACGGAGACGCCTAATGCAGTCCTCCGCCATGGATGTTGTCCAAGCCGCGATCGAAATACGGGACTAAACACCGCGTTTCGGGGCGTCCCCCCTGCCGCGCCGTCGCCCCGGTCCGCTCACAGCAGCAGAGCGATTTGCGCTGGGATCAAGCCGCCCGCGCGCAGGTTTCAATGATCCCGATTAACGTCCACCACCGTCCGGCCGCGCACCTGGCCCGCGAGAATTGCCTGCGCGCAGGCTTGCAGATCACCCAGACCAATGGTCTGCGTCACCAAGTCGAAATCGTCGGCTTGAAGCTCATTCGCCAGGCGCCCCCAAGCGACTTCGCGTACGGACGTGGCGCATTGTACAGAATCGATGCCCAGCAGAGTCACGCCGCGTAAAATAAACGGCAATACCGTGGTCGGTAGATCCATCCCGCCCGCAAGACCACAGGCCGCCACAGCGCCGTCCCGCGCGATCGCCGCAATAACGTTGGCAAGCGTCGTGGTCCCCACGACATCGACCGCGCCGGCCCAGCGTTCCGTAGCCAGAGGCTTGCCAGGCGCCGCGTATTCGGCGCGATCCATGACGGCGACGGCACCCAGTTTGTGCAGGAATTCCTGCTCGGCCGGGCGGCCGGTCATCGCAGTTACTGCGTAGCCGAGCCGCGACAGCAGGCGGATGGCGACGCTGCCGACCCCACCGGCCGAACCCGTCACCAGCACCTCACCACCCGGTTTGGTGCCGTGGCGTTGCAGCGCCATCACCGCCAGCATCGCCGTCAGGCCGGCAGTGCCGACCGTCATCGCCTGGTGCGCCGTCATTCCATGGGGGCGCTTCACCAGCCACTCGGATTTCACCCGTGCCCGCTGCGCAAAGCCGCCCGACCAGCCTTCGCCCACGCCCCAACCGGTCAGGATGACGTCATCGCCCGGTTTGAACAGGCCAGAGCTGGAGGCAGCCACCTTACCCGCGAAGTCGATGCCGGGGACGGTTGGATACCGGCGCAGGATTCGGCCCTGGTCGGTCAACGCCATGCCGTCCTTGTAGTTGAAGGACGAGAATTCGATGTCGACCACGACGTCCGCTTCTGGCAGGTCGGACTCCGTCAGCGTCTCGATCGCGATCGTCTGAGTCTTGCCGTCCTTCCGGGCGACAAGCGCCTTAAAACCTGACTGGCTCATCGATTTACCCCTGTGACTTTTGTTTTGGTGCGGTTTTCGGCGTTTGATCCGCTTTTAAGTACTGGTCGCGCGTGTAGGCGATCAGCTCCCCGAGCGCTGCCACCGCGGCATCGGCGGCCCCGGCCTCAAGCGCATCGGTCATGCGGGTGTGAAATGCCACGATGATGCGGCGGTCTCGAACACGGGCGATGATCATGTTGCTGGCAGGTAGAAGCGTCTCCACCACCACGTTCATCATAAACCGTAGCACCGGGTTTCCGCTTGCCCGCACCAGCGCGCGATGGAACCGAACGTCCGACGCGCAGAATTCCTCGTCGGATAATGCCGGGTTATTTTGCTGCGCTAATTCCTCGCGAAGGACAGTGATCTCATGCGCCTCGATCCTGGCAGCGGCCAAGCGACAGCAGACGGCCTCCATCTCAAACCGCGCGGTGGCCACGTCTTCCAGGCCGACTCCGCCTGTCGCCACCAGCAACGCCGCCGCCGTGCCGAAGCTGCTGGACAGCTCCTCGGGCGAGGGACCATTGACGAAGTTACCACCCGCGGGGCCACGGCGGGAGCGGATCAGGTGCCGGGCCGCAAGCCGCTTCAGCGCTTCCCGAACCGTGGGGCGCGAGACGCCGAACTGGACAGCCAATTCTTCCTCACGCGGAAGCCGGTCGTTGCGGACGAGCGAGCCGTCAAGAATAGCCTGCTGGATCGCGTCTGCGATCTGCCCAGCCAGGCTCGTGGTGACGATCGGTTTGTAGTCCATCGGCGTAAAACCCTTGTCCGAGCGAAAGGTGATGTAAATTGATATAGGTTTGACAAATATTGCAAGGTGGGTCGGAATAACCGCAAGGGCCATCAAAGGCCTAGGGGGAGATTGTCCGTGACCCGGTCACTCATACTGCTCGCGTGCCTTGCCGCGCTGGTGACGAACCGGGCCCAGGCGGCCGATCTGCCGGTGTTCCGCATTGGCGTGCTCAATGATCAGTCCGGTCTTTATGCCGACATCGCCGGGCCAGGTTCGGTCGAGGCGACCCGAATGGCGGTTGAGGACTTCAAGCCCGAGAGCCGTGGCTTCCGGGTCGACATCTTGGCCGGTGACCATTTGAACAAGCCTGACGTAGGCGTAGGCATCGTGCGCCGGTGGTTCGACACGGAAGGGGTCGACGTGATCGCCGATGTGCCGACCTCCTCGGTGGCGCTGGCCGTTTCGTCGATCGCGCGGGAACGCAACAAAGTGCTGTTGATCGATAGCGCCGGCTCATCCGATCTCACCGGGACGGCCTGCTCACCCAATACCGTGCATTGGACCTACGACACCTGGGCGCTGGCCAATAGCAGCGCTAGGGCGATGCTGCGGCAGGGCGGTAAGACCTGGTTCTTCATCACCGCTGATTACGCTTTTGGCCAGTCGCTCGAGCGCGACGCGACGCAGATCATCACGGCACAGGGTGGTCAGGCCGTGGGCCACGCGATGGCCCCATTCCAGACGACGGATTTCTCGTCCTATCTGTTGCAGGCGCAGGCAAGCGGGGCCGCCGTTGTGGCGCTGGCCAATTCTGGTGGCGACACGATCAACGCCATCAAGCAAGCAGGCGAATTCGGCATCAGCAACTCCGGGCAGAAGCTTGTGGCGTTGCTGGCTTTCATCTCCGACATTCATTCGGTTGGCTTACAAACAGCGCAGGGGTTGTTGCTGACGTCGGCGTTTTACTGGGACAAGGACGACGGTACCCGGACGTTTAGCAAGCGATTTGCCGCCAAGAATAGTGGGCGGATGCCGACAATGAACCAGGCCGGCGCGTATGCCTCGGCACTGCACTGGATGAAGGCCGTGGCTAGCCTAGATCCCGCCTCGCCCAGTGCCCGCGACGGCGCGGCGGTGGTGGCAGCCATGAAGGCGATACCTACCGATGACGCGCTATTTGGGCGCGGATCGGTCCGGGCAGATGGGCGGGTGCTGCACGACCTTTATCTCTATCAAGTAAAGACGCCGGGGGAGTCGAAGGGGCCTTATGATTTCTACAAACTAGTGGATACGATCCCCGGCGATCAGGCGTTTCGACCCCTGGCGCAAGGCGGATGTCCACTCGTGGCGCATTGACCGGTGAAACGGACGGGCCGGACGGGGTCCTTGGCCCTGTTGCTGCTGGCAGAGGTGGCGGCCATGTCGACCTGGTTCGCGACGACGGCCTCATTGAGCGCAATACGGGCGACCCACCCGATGAGTGCTTTCCACGAGGCGGTACTGACGAACGGTGTCCAAGCCGGTTTCGTGGTGGGCACGCTAGTAAGCGCCCTGCTGAGCCTACCGGACCGGATCGAGTTGCGCCGCTTTTTCTCGATGGGTGCTGCGTTCGCGTGCGTGGCGAGCCTGGCCAGCTTGACCCTCGAACCGACCTCGATGGCGCTGCCGTTGCTGCGGTTTGCGACCGGGGCTGCGATGGCGGCAGTATACCCGGTGGGGATAAAGCTCGCCGCGACCTGGGCGCGGGGCGATCTGGGTTGGCTGGTCGGGCTACTGGTGGGCGCGCTCACACTCGGCTCGGCGGCACCGCATCTCGTGGCGGTATTGGGGGGGCTCGATTGGCGCGTGCCGATGGCGGCAGCCGCTGGCGGCGCCGGGATCGCGGCGGTACTGATCAGGTTTGCGACAGTGGGGCCGCACCTTCCGGCCATGGCGGTCTTCAGACCCCGCAACGTGCTCCAAGCCTGGCGCAACCGCCCTGTGCGGCTCGCAAATCTCGGCTACCTCGGTCACATGTGGGAGCTCTATGCGATGTGGGCGTGGCTGGGTACGTTCCTGGCCGCAAGCTTCCGCGCGCATTACGGCGACGCGCCGCCTTTCCCGCCGGAGCTTGCGACGTTCCTGGCCGTCGCGGCCGGTGCGGTGGGCGCGCTCGTGGGGGGCTGGGCCGCGGACCGCTACGGGCGCGCGACCATCACCATTGTGGCGATGGCGATCAGCGCGCTTTGTGCCGCCGGAATCGGTCTGCTATTCGGCGGCCCGGCCTGGGCGCTGCTGTTGGTGAGCCTTGTCTGGGGCGTTTCCGTCGTCGCCGACTCAGCGCAATTCTCCGCCTCCGTCGCTGAGCTGAGCGAGCCCGCGCTCGTGGGCACGATGGTGACCACGCAGACCTGTGCCGGATTCTTGCTGACAATGGCCAGCATCCAAATGATCCCTGTGGCTGTCGAGATCGTGGGCTGGCGCTACGCCTTCGTCGGCCTCGCGATCGGCCCGGCACTCGGCATCGTCGCCATGGCCCGGCTGCGTCGAACCCTCGCCCGACCTGGAGTTATTCCGCATGGATTTCGTCACCATAACGTATGAAACGATCGGCCAGGTGGCCCGGCTCACGCTCAATCGGCCTGAGCGGACCAATGCGATCAGCGCCGCCATGCTGGACGAGTTATGGACGGCGCTCGACCGGATCGAGGCCGACGAAGCGGTCCGGGCTGTGGTGGTTCGGGGCGCCGGATCAGCGTTCTCCTCGGGCTTCGACCTCAAGGACCAGATGGCGCTCCGGCCCGAGGGGGTGGCGCAATGGCGGTCTATCTTGCGCAAGGACTTCGATGTGCCGATGCGCTTCTGGCATCTGTCGAAACCGACGATCGCCGCCGTACGCGGTGCGTGCCTCGCCGGGGCCTGCGAATTGGCGCTGGCGTGTGACATGACGATTGCGGCGGATGACGCGTTTTTTGGTGAGCCGGAGTTGAAATTCGGCGCGGGAATTGTGGTCATGATCCTACCCTGGATCGTCGGGCCGAAAGTGGCCAAGGAGATCATCCTACTGGGCCAAGACCGCATTACGGCGGAACGGGCGCGTGAGATCGGGATGGTCAACCGCGTTGTGCCGGCCGCGGTGCTGGACGAGACGGCGATGGCGTTGGCGAACCACATCGCGACAATTGACCCGTTGCTCATGCGCGAGACGAAGCGAAGCATCAATCGTAGTATCGAGGCCCGCGGCATGCTCGATGCGCTAGAGGCGGCGCTGGCGTCGGACATGTTGATCGAGGCGGAAGGCAGCCCGGACAAACGCGCCTTCATGGACATCGCCCGCAAGGACGGGTTGCGCGCGGCGCTGGCATGGCGCGACGCGCGTTTCCCGGGCACGCCCGCATGAACGCGCTCGGTGTGCTGTTGCACGAGGCATTGGCGCAAGACGGCGCAATTCTGGACGGGCAGAGCGCGCCGGTCGCGTATGCCGAGTTGCGCCGCACGGCGGATCTGGTCGCCGACGCCCTCATGGCGGAGCGGCTGGGGATAGACGAGCCGGTCCATGTCGTGATCGGCAACCGGCCGATGGATTTCGCGGCCCTGCTGGCTGTCTGGATGGCTGGCGGCGTGGCCGTGCTGGTGCATATCGGTGCACAAGACGCAACGATCGCGCGATTGGCGGCGCTCACCCAGGCGCGGCTGCTCGTCGATGGCGCCGTTGTACGCCGCATCGCCGGGGCCGCGCCGCCGCCGCGCGACCTGCTACGGGGGGCCGCGTTGATCGTCAGCACGTCGGGCAGCACCGGCCTGCCGAAGG
>JANPPS010000085.1:0-7888 GCA_031428635.1 Rhodospirillales bacterium | reverse complement strand
TGCCGTATCCACCGATCTACTCCAAAGTAAACCCGGCCGACGCGCCGATTATCACGCTGGCCCTGACGTCCGACAGCGTCACCATCGACCGCATCAGCGACGTGGCGGACACGCTGCTGCAACCAAAGCTCAGTCAGATCGACGGGGTGGGTAAAGTGACGGTCCAGGGCGGCCTGCGCCCCGCCGTGCGCGTGCGGGTCGATCCGGCACGCGTGGCCGCCTACGGATTATCGCTGGAAGACGTGCGCGCCGCAGTGTCCGCCGCCAACGTGAGCGGCGCCAAGGGCGGGTTCGACGGGCCACGGCAGTCCTACGCACTGGGCGCCAACGACCAGCTGATGACGCCTGCCGCTTATCGCGACCTGGTCATCGCCTATCGCGGCACGGCGCCCATCCGGCTGCAGGACGTTGGCAGCGTCATCGCCGGGGTCGAGAACGACAAGGTTGCGGCCTGGTATAACGGCAAGCCCGCCGTGGTGCTCGACATACAGCGTCAGCCCGGCGCCAACATCGTTGCCGCCGTCGCCGCGATCCGCGAAGCGCTGCCCCAGCTGCAGGCCGCCCTGCCTGCCGCGGTGTCCATGGCTGTCGTGGTCGACCGGACCGAGACGATTCGCGCCAGCGTGAACGACGTGCAGGCGACGCTCGCGCTATCGATCGGGCTGGTGGTGTTCGTCATTTACCTGTTCCTCGGTAGCGCGCGGGCCACCATCATTCCAGCCGTTGCCCTGCCGCTATCGTTGATCGGCACCTTCGGCGTCATGGCCCTGTGCGGTTATAGCTTGGACAACCTCAGCCTGATGGCGCTGACGGTTGCGACCGGCTTCGTGGTCGACGACGCGATCGTCATGATCGAAAACGTGGTTCGCTATATCGAAATGGGCGAAACGCCGTTGATGGCCGCCTACAAGGGCGCGGCACAGATCGGCTTCACCATCGTGTCGCTGACCGTCAGCCTGGTCGCGGTGTTCATTCCCCTATTGTTCATGACCGGCGTGGTAGGGCGGTTATTCAACGAGTTCGCGGTCGTGCTTAGCACCTCCGTCATCGTGTCGGCCGTTATCTCGTTGACCCTCACCCCCATGATGTGCGCGCGGCTGCTACGCGCCCATCAGGGCCCAGGGCGGATGACGGCGTGGTTCGAGCGTGGGTTTGAGCGGCTGACCACCGTCTATGCCCGCACGCTGCGCCGGGCGTTGCGGGCGCAGGCGCTGGTGCTGCTGATCGCAATCGGCACGCTGGTCGGCACGATCGTGCTCTATGTGTTGGTGCCGAAGGGCTTTCTGCCACAGCAGGATACCGGCCTGATCGTGGCCGTGACGGAGGCGGCGCAATCGGCGTCCATACCCCGCATGGCCCAGCTGCAAACCCAGCTGGCGGATGTGGCGCTGAAGGATCCAGCCGTTGCGGGCGTCGTCAGCTTCATCGGTGCCGGCACGATCAATGCCACGCCCAACACGGGCCGCATCACAATGGCGCTGAAGCCCCGCACCGAGCGCGACCCGGCGCCGGTTGTTATCGCCCGGTTACAGGCCGCCATGGCCGGCGTGCCGGGTATCAGCGTGTTCATGCAGCCAGTGCAGGATATCCAGATCGGCACCCGCATCAGCCGCACGCAGTACCAGTACACCCTGATCGACACGGATGCGCAGGAACTCGCCACCTGGGCGCCGCGCTTGGTGGACCGGCTACGCGGTATGACGGACCTGCAGGACGTGGCCAGCGATCAACAGACCGAGGGCTTTGCCACCCAGGTCATCGTCGACCGTGACGCCGCCATGCGGCTGGGTGTGTCGATGCAAAAGGTGCAGGACACGCTGTACGACGCGTTCGGCCAACGGCAGATCAGCACCATCTTCAGCCAGGCAAACCAGTACCGCGTGATCCTGGAGGCCGACCCCGCCTGGCGTGCCGATCCGCGCAGCCTGGATCAGCTGCGACTACCGGGAAATGGTACGGCGCAGGTGCCGCTATCGGCCATCGCCCGCATCGTACCCGGCACCGCGCCGCTGGCGGTTACGCACCAGTCGCAGTTCCCGAGCACCACGATCAGCTTCAACCTAGCGCCGGGCAGTTCGCTCAGTCACGCCGTGGCAGCCGTGGCCCAGGCGGAGCGGGAAATGGGGCTGCCATCCACCATTATCGGCAGCTACTCGGGCGACGCGGCGGAGTTCCAGGCGTCGCTGGCCAGTGAGCCGTGGCTGATCCTGGCAGCGGTCATTGTCATCTACATCACGCTGGGCGTGCTGTACGAAAGTACGATCCACCCGGTGACGATCCTCAGCACCCTGCCATCAGCCGGGATCGGCGCACTGCTGGCGCTAACGCTGGCCGGACAGGATTTGAGCCTGATCGCCCTGGTCGGCATCGTGTTGCTGATGGGTATCGTGAAGAAGAACGCGATCATGATGATCGACTTCGCGCTTGAGGCAGAGCGAACCCGTGGCCTGTCACCGTTGGAGTCGATCGAGGAAGCGTCGCTACTCCGGTTCCGCCCGATCATGATGACGACCGCCGCCGCGTTGCTGGGCGCGCTGCCGCTGGTGCTGGAACGCGGCACCGGGTCGGAACTGCGCTACCCGCTCGGCCTGACGATTGTGGGTGGGTTGCTGTTGAGCCAAGTGCTGACGCTGTACACAACGCCGGTCATCTATCTGGCGTTCGAACGCCTGCGGCTGCGGTTTGCGCCTGACGGTCAGCCGGTGCCGGCCGAATGAACATTTCAGCGCCGTTTATCCGCCGGCCGGTCGCCACGTTTCTGCTGGCGCTCGGGATTATGCTGTGTGGGGTAACAGCCGTACGATATTTGCCGGTTGCCGCGTTACCAGCGGTCGATTTTCCGTTCATCGTCGTCATTGCCGGCCGGCCCGGCGCCGATCCAGAGACGATGGCCGCCACCATCGCCGCCCCGCTCGAGCGTCGCCTGGGCGAAATCCCCGGCGTGTCGGAGATCAACAGCACCAGCAGCACCGGCAGCACCAGCGTCGTTCTACAATTCGAGCTGGACCGAAAGATCGAAGACGCGGCCCACGACGTGCAGGCCGCGATCAACGCCGCCTATAGCGACCTGCCATCCGATCTGCCGATCCGGCCGTTCTACCGCAAATTCAACCCGGCCGATGCGCCCATACTGACGCTCGCTTTGACCAGCGATACCCTCAGCACCGCCCAGATTTACGACGCCGCCGACACGATTCTGGCGCAGCGGCTGGCGCAGGTGGAGGGCGTTGCGCAGGTACAGGTGGACGGCGCCGAGAAGCCCGCCGTGCGCGTGCGCCTGAACCCCGCCGCCCTGCGCGCCGCGGGCCTCAGTAGCGCGGACGTGTACACCGCGATCCGCAACGCCAACGTAAACGGCCCGCTAGGTGGGTTCGAAGGGCCGGAGCGGGCGGAGACGCTGCAGCTCAACAACCAAATCTACGATGCCGTGGACTACGCGCGCCTAGTGCTGAAAGTATCGGGCACCGCGACCGTACGCCTGGGTGACGTGGCGGAGGTGCTGAACGGCGTAAGTAACTCCAAGCTCGCGGCGTGGGACGGAAAGCAGCCGGCGATCCTGCTGACGCTGACCAAGACGGCCGGCGCCAACGTGATCGACACCGTGGACCGGGTGCAGGCCCAATTGCCGCAGCTACTGGCGTGGCTGCCGCCCGACATCGTCGTCCGCACCATCAGCGACCGCACGACCACAATCCGCGCGAGCGTCGCCGATGTGGAGAAAACGCTGCTGATTTCGGTCGTATTGGTGCTGGCCGTCGTGGCCCTGTTCATGCGCCGGTTAGTACCCACGATGGCGGCTGCCGTGACCGTGCCGCTATCCCTGGCTGGCACGCTGGGTGCCATGTATTTGCTTGGGTTCAGCCTGAATAACTTTTCGTTGATGGCGCTGACGATCGCCGTGGGGTTCGTGGTCGACGACGCGATCGTCATGATCGAAAACGTGGCCCGGTTTCAGGAGCGAGGCATGACCCCGATGCAGGCGGCGCTGGCCGGGTCGAAGCAGATCGGGTTCACCGTCATCAGCATCAGCCTGTCGCTCGTGGCCGTGTTCATACCCGTCCTGTTTATGGGCGGCATACTGGGTAAGTTATTTCATGAGTTCGCGGTCGTGCTGACGGTCGCGATCGTTATTTCGACCGTCGTCTCGTTGACGCTTACGCCCATGATATGCGGGCGTTACATCCGCGATCAGGCACCGCCCACAGGAATATGGGGCCGGGTAGACCGGGGTGTGGACAGGGCCTTCCGATGGGCACAGGGCGGCTACGGACGCAGCCTGGGTTGGGCGCTGCGGCTTCGCTGGCTCATGCCATTCGTGATGGGCGGCACCATACTCGGGATCTACTATCTATGGGGCGTGGTTCCGAAGGGGTTCCTACCAACCCAGGACACCGGGCTGCTCGTGGGCAACACGATCGCCAGTCCCGACATCAGCTTCGACGGCATGGCGGAGCGGCAAAAGCGCGTTGTCGACGTGCTGCTGGCCGACCCCGCGATCGCGACCATCGCCAGTAAGATCGGCATCACGTCGGGATGGAGCAGCGTCAACCGTGGCCAGCTGACGATCCAACTCAAGCCGTTATCGGAGCGGGGTGTTTCCGCCGACGAAGTGCTAGCGCGGCTGCGGCCGAAACTTACACAAATGGCGGGCATTCAAACATTCATATCGATCGCGCAGGATACCCGCGGCGGTGGTGGCGGGGGCGGGGGCGGCTCCGGCTTTAGCTTCGTGCTGCTGGACCAAGACCTGACCGAGTTGCGAACGTGGACGTCCAAGATGGAGGAAGCGTTGCGCACCGTCGATGGGATCGAGGACGTCAGCAGCGATCAGGACCGGCCGGGACCGCAGGCGAATGTGGTGATCGACCGGGTGGCCGCGGCGCGACTGGGCGTTTCGGTCAATGCGATTGATGCGGCGCTGGATAACGCCTACTCCCAACGGCAAGTGTCGATTATTTACACCCAGCGTAATCAATACCGGGTCGTGCTGGAAACGCTGCCCCGACTGCAAACCGATCCAGCGCTGCTGGATCGCCTGTTTGTGCAGGGCCGCGACGGCCAAGTACCGATAACGACAGTGGTGAAGTTGGATCGCAGCACATCGCCGCTATCGGTCCATCACCAGGGTGCGTATCCGTCGTCGTCGATCAGCTTCAACCTGAAACTGGGCACCAGCGCGGGTGACGCGGTGAAGCTCGTCGCGGCCAAGGCGGCCGAGTTGCGTATGCCCGAAAGTGTGCAGACCCAATTCGGCGGCGACGCCAAGTTTCTGCAAAAATCGCTTGGTTCCCAGCCCGCTTTGCTGGCTGCGGCCCTGGTCGCGATCTACATCATCCTAGGCGTCCTGTACGAAAGCCTGCTGCACCCGATTACCATCATCAGCACGATTCCGTCGGCCGTGCTGGGGGCACTACTGGCAATACTGCTGACGGGTTCCGAGCTCGGCGTATTGGCGATCATCGGCTTTCTGCTGCTGATGGGTATCGTGAAGAAGAACGCGATCATGATCGTGGATTTCGCGCTCGAGGCGGAGCGGGATCGCGGCCTGACCCCGCAGCAGGCGATATTGGACGCGTGTATGGAGCGATTCCGGCCCATCATTATGACGACCCTGGCCGCATTCCTGGGCGCCGTGCCGCTCGCGTTTGCAACGGGGACGGGTGCCGAGTTCCGGCGTCCACTAGGCATCGTCATCTGCGGCGGACTGATTTTGTCGCAGATCATCACGCTGTACTCAACGCCGGTGATTTACCTGTTCATGGAGCGGCTCGCGCGCGGGCGCCGTAACCGGATCGGATCAACGAACTTGGCCCCGGCCGAGTAGTGGCTACTGCGACCGCGATAAGTCTCGCCCCTTGCAGGCCAGTACAGCCAACGCGCACGGCAACGCAATCGCCGCCGTCAGTAGCCATAGGCGTGGGGACAGAAGCGTAAGCGCAAAGAACTCCCGCCCGAACGGCACCACGAGCACAAGCGAAAACATCGCGATCATGCTTACGATCAGCAGTAGTTTGGGCGGTGTCATCGGGCGTGCCAGGCCGGACATGATCGTAAGCATGATCACAAAGAATACGATCGTGGCGACCGTCCGTCCTTCCGCGAGCGTATCGCCGAATTGGTACGTCGTAATAACGGACGCGGCGAAAGTGCCCGCGGCCGCAATAAGCCCACCCGGCACCGCGTTACGGACCACCCGCCGGACAAACCCGCTACGGGCCAGTGCGGCGTTAGCCGCGAGCGAAAGAAAAAAGGCCGGAATACCGATCGTCAGCGTTCCGGTCAGGGTTAAATGCCGCGGCAAGAACGGGTAGATCAGTCCGGTCGCGGCCACGACGGTGGCAAGCGTCGCCGCAAAGACCGTTTTGGTAACAAACAGGATGGCCAGCCGCTCGACATTGCCGATCACGCGGCGCCCCTCCGCCAGCACGTTTGGTAGGGAGGCAAACTCCCCATCGAGCAGCGTCAACTGAGCAATGGCCCGCGCGGCCCCGCTACCCCGGCCCATCGCGATACCGATATCGGCCTGCTTGAGGGCGAGGACATCGTTTACGCCGTCCCCGGTCATGGCCACCACGTGGCCCTGGGATTGTAGCGCCGCGATCATTGCCCGTTTACCGTCCGGCGACGCCCGCCCGAACACGGTTGCCGACGCCATGAATGCTATAAGCGCGCCGTCTTCGGCCGGTAGCGTGCGCGCGTCGGCTGGCGCGTCCGCCCCGGGCATACCCACGCTGCGCGCCACCGCGGCCGCCGTTTCGGGATGATCGCCCGAAATCACCTTCAATGCGATGCCTTGGTCTAGAAAGAACGCGACGGTGGCTTTCGCGTCCGGCCGCACCTCCTCGGCCATGATAACCAACGCGGCCGGCTGGATGTCGCGGGGCATGCCCGTGTCCGGTAGCGCCCCGGTGCGGGCCAGCAGCGTCACCCGCCGCCCGGCCGCCGCGTAGGTCGCGATCTGCGCCAGCAACCCAGCATGGGTCGTATCATCCAGCAGGATGTCCGGCGCACCCAGCAGCCAATCCCCGTGGCTTCCGAACCCGGCCCCGCTCCACTTACGCGCCGACGAGAATGCCTGTGTGTGTGTTGCAATCCAGCCGGCTGGCGCTGGATATCGGCTGGCGATCGCACGCAGCGTGGCGTTTGGCGTAGGGTCGGTTGCCGCAAGCGCACCCAACGCCCCTGCCACGTCCGCGGACGGGTCCAGGATTTCGGTCGATTCGATCACAGCTTTACCCGTGGTCAGCGTACCGGTCTTATCGAAACAGAGCGTGGTGACGCGCGCCAAGGTCTCGACGGCCTGCAACTCTTGTATCAGCGCACGGCGCCGGCTCAGACGGGTTACCGCAACGGCGAGTGTCACGCTCGTAAGCAGCACCAGCCCCTCCGGCACCATCGGCACCATGCCGGCGACGGTCGAGCGTAGCGCCTCCGCGACCTGCGATCCCTGCGCCCGCATTTGGCTGAAGAACAGCACCGGCGCCGCGATGGCGATGGCCCAAAACGAATAATTTAGGATTTGATTGATGCCGGTCCGTAGTTCCGACAGCGCCGGCTTGAACTGTCGGGCGGCACTGGCAAGCTGCTGCGCGTAGGCGGCGGCTCCCACGCTATCCGCCCGGAACCGCCCGCTGCCGGCCACGACGAAGCTCCCAGACAGCACACGGTCGCCTGGCGCTTTGACCACCGGCACCGCCTCACCACTTACAAGGGCCTCATCCAGTTCCAGCTCGGCGCCTACCAGTACGGTGCCGTCCGCAATGACCTGGTCGCCGGGCCGCAACTCGACCACGTCGTCCAGCACCACGGCGGCAACCGGCACGTCCTGAACCTGGCCCTCGCGCACGACCCGGGCAGAGGGCGCGTTGAGTATGACCAACCGATCAAG
>JANPPS010000084.1:0-2861 GCA_031428635.1 Rhodospirillales bacterium | reverse complement strand
GGCCACGTATTCGGCCGCCGCACGCTTGGTGCCGACGAACAGCACGCGCCCACCGGCCGCGGTTACGTCGCGTACAGCGCGAAGGGCTCGGTCGAGCATCGGCACTGTCTGCTGCAGGTCGATGATGTGGACCTGGTTGCGAATACCAAAGAGGTACGGCCCCATGCGGGGATTCCAACGCCGGGTGTGGTGGCCGAAGTGGACACCGGCCTCGAGTAGCTGGCGCAGGTTGAAATCGGGTATAGCCATGTGACGGTCTTTCCTGGTGGTCCGGTTAATGCCTCCGCGGGAATAGCCTTGCGGCACCGGAACCTGGGGGGGTTAGCCCCGGGAAAGCGCCCCGCGTGTGAATTTGCCCGTGTCCGTGCGAGCGGCTGGGATATGGCACTTTCGAGCGCCGAGGGCAACCGATGCCCGCCGCCCGTCATGCGATGACAGCGTATGTCTGGGCCAGTGACCAGTGCCAGGCTTCAAACCGCACCCCACGCCGAGCGACACAACCGCCAGACCAAAAAGGCGTTGAGGTCACCGGTCGAAGGGCGTTGCACATGAACAGAACTGTCGAACCCAGCCTGAGCAAGGTTCCGGCGATCACGCTTGGCTTTTGGATTATTAAGATATTTGCGACAACGTTGGGGGAAACGGCCGGCGACGCGGTTACGATGACGCTTGGGCTGGGCTATTTGGCCGGAACGGCGATCTTCGCTGCAATTCTGATCATGGCCGTAGCCGCTCAGATCGCGGCCAAGCAGTTCCACCCGTATTTGTACTGGGCGGTTATCATCGCGACGACAACAGCCGGCACGACGTTGGCCGACTTCTTCGACCGCTCGCTCGGGATCGGCTACGCGGGCGGCTCGACAATACTACTCGCACTCGTCCTGGCGACGCTGGGTGTTTGGTATCGAACACTGGGTTCGGTGGCGGTCGACAGCCTGACGTCTCATCGGGCGGAGATGTTTTATTGGGCCACGATCATGTTCTCGCAGACGCTTGGCACGGCGTTGGGCGACTGGATGGCCGACACGACTGGGCTGGGGTACGAGGGCGGTGCGGTGGTGTTCGCCGCCGGGCTCGCGGTGGTTGCCGCGCTGTACTTCGCGACAAGCATCTCACGCACTCTACTTTTCTGGACAGCTTTCATTCTGACCCGGCCGCTCGGTGCAACGGTGGGCGATTTTCTCGATAAGCCGATCGCGAATGGCGGGTTGGCGCTAGGCCGCTTTGCAGCGTCTGCCGTTTTGGCCGTGTTGATCCTTGGCTGTATTTTCTTGATACCGCAGCGGTCCGGACGCCACGGTGAGCAGGCAAAGTTATCCTAGCCGTTCAGGCGCGTGCAGAGACGTTTCCCACCCGATCCGACCGGTACGCAGGACGTGCGCCCAGCCGTTCGGTGTCGCGTCTAGCATTCGTGACCCTTCACCGCTCGGGCGACTGAGCGACCACCTGACGAATATTGCTTGCCCGGCGCATCAATGTGCGGCGAATACCGTTATCCGATCCGAATGCTCACCGGAGTAGCATCATGTCCGACCCCGAAATTAAAGACTCTGCTGCGCCGGCCTCATTCGACAACAACCGTCTGCCGCATGCTCCGTATCAGCCGGTCCTCATTGGGCAGCCGGCCCTCGTGACCGGTGCAAACTCCGGCATCGGTAAGGCGGTCGCCCTTGGCCTAGCCCGGGCCGGCGCGGACGTCGTGGTGAACTACGTCGTCAATCCGGGCGAGGCCGAAGCGGTTGTGCATGACATCGAGGCGATCGGTCGCAGGGCCATCGCGATCAAGGCCGATGTGAGCAAGGAGGACGAGGTCGAACGCATGTTTGCCGCCGCGGTCGAGCATTTCGGGACCCTGCATATTGTCGTCAGCAATGCCGGGCTTCAGCGCGACGCGGCGTTTACCGACATGACGCTGGACCAATGGAACACTGTGATCGGGATCAATCTCACCGGGCAATTCCTGTGTGCGCGGGCAGCGGCCCGGATCTTTAAGCAGCGCGGCGTCGTGCCGTCCGTGTCGCAAGCGGCAGGGAAAATCATCTGCATGAGCTCGGTCCACCAGCAAATTCCCTGGGCCGGGCACGCCAACTACGCGGCATCCAAAGGCGGCGTGATGCTGTTGATGAAGAGCATCGCGCAGGAGCTGGCCCCGCATCTCATCCGAGTGAATAGCATTGCGCCCGGCGCAATTCGTACGCCGATCAATACCTCGGCTTGGGACACACCGTCAGCTTATGCGGACCTCATGACACTGGTCCCGTACAAGCGAATTGGAGAACCCGACGACATCGCGCAGGCCGCGGTGTGGCTTGCCTCGGACGCCTCGGATTACGTGACCGGAGCGACGTTGTTCGTCGATGGCGGCATGACGCTCTACCCTGGGTTTGCGACGGGGGGCTGACCGAATACTGCCGTAATCGCGCTTTGTGCCTGTGACTGAATCTGCTCGAGATGTTCTTTACTGCGAAAGCTCTCGGCATAGACCTTGTAGACGTCCTCGGTGCCGGACGGCCGGGCTGCAAACCAGCCCTGAACGGCGATGACCTTCACTCCACCTAAAGACTCGCCATTGCCCGGCGCCGCGGTGAGCGTCGAACGAACCGGCTCGCCAGCCAGTTCGGTCATTGCAAGGGTTGCCGGCGAGAGTGCCTTCAGCACAGCCTTCTCCGCCACCGTCGCCGGGGCATCGACCCGTGCGTAGTAGGGTGTCCCAAGTTCGCGCTGTAGATCGTCATAGGATGCGGCCGGGTTCTTGCCGGTCCGCGCCGTCATCTCGGCAGCGAGCAGGCCGAGGATCAAGCCGTCCTTGTCGGTCGTCCAGACCGATCCGTCACGCCGCAGGAACGACGCCCCAGCGCTCT
>JANPPS010000083.1:0-3694 GCA_031428635.1 Rhodospirillales bacterium | reverse complement strand
TGCCAGCCTCGAGCGATGTCTGCGCCACGGTGCCGAGCCGCAGTCCGCGGCGTTGGGCCACGTACCAGAAGCGGCTCAGAAACTCGTCTTTGGGTCCGGAGCCGACACCCGGGTCCGCCACAGGCAGAACCACCGAGTAGGTGACGGCCCCGTCGGTCACTCCCGTAACGAGGCATTTCACAGCGGGCGCGCCCTGTAGTGCCGGTAGCGCTCGCGCTGTCTCCATGACCGCGTCGCGAACCCGTTCGGGCGCGATATCCAGGCCGAAAGTGAGCTCCATTGTGATGGATCCCGTGTCCCCGGCGCGGGCGGCCAACACCAGGTTACCTTTGGCCAAGGTGCTATTCGCGACCACGATACGGCTACCGCCCTTGACCAGGGTGACTGTGCGCCAGTCCATTTCCACGACCCGGGCGGCGGCGCCGTCGACGACAATCCAATCCCCGATGCCGAATTTATGCGCCGAGAGTAAGCCAAGGCCCGCGAGCAGGTTACCCAGGAATTCCTGCAAGGCGAAGCCGAGCACGATGGAGCCGACGCCCATGGCGGCGAACAGGCTGCCGAGATCGACCTGCCAGATGCTGGAGACGATGACCGCGCCCCAAATCAACGCGAGGCCGATGCGGAGGATATCAAGCAACAGCTTGGGTGCTTGCTGCCCGTCATCGACCACGGTCATCAGCGCCGCCTGGGCGATTCGGAGTAGCAGATAGAGGCCGGTTAAGGCGAAAGCGGTCTCCGCGCTGCGGACGGCCCAATCCTCCGGCGGCAACTCAGCGAGTATCCTCAGGATCAGCCAGATCGCGCCGGTCGGAAGTACCAAATAGGCGAGTTGGCGGAGCGAACTGGCGAGCAGGATGCGTTGCGGGGATAGAGCGCGGGCAATCTCGAGCGACGCGATCGCCAGGACTGGATAGGCCAGTGCCATTAGAATACCGAGGGCCGAGTGGCTAGACAGGCCGGACCAGGTAAGAAGGTCGGTCATCCCGGGCTACTCGGCTGCCTGGGAGCGCGGCGCCGGGCCAGCCTTGGTAAGCGCCGGCTGCGCTAGGATCGGGCGTGCCCAGACCTTGAATGTGCCCAACACCGGTGCCGCGATGGGGGGTGCGGGCTCGAACTCTTTGACATCGGTCAGTAGTTCGTACGTGCTTTCGCTTACGCGAACGAGTCCCGGCTCGGTATCGACGGCAATCCGGCGGGCTACGGCGAGTGTGCGTCCCCAGATGTCGTAGGCAGCGTGTCCCCGCTTGAGCAGCAGCACGTCGATCTCACCCGATGCCATGCCGAAGCGAAGGTTGATCCCCGGAGCCCAATCGGCGCCGAGCCGCTGGACCGCTAGGGCAGCGCTCTGGGTCCAGGCAAGCGCCTGCGCTGCGTGGTCCAGACGGGGGGACGACAGACCGCAGACTGCGATCTGTGTCTCGCCCAGAGAGCGTACCGGTTCGACGCCGTGGCTGGCTGCGGCGGTGTTCACCACGTCCAGCAGAGCGTTCATGACCTCGCTCATCTCCGTTGCGGTCCGGTCGGCGGCGAGCGCATCGAGGCCGTCCATCCACATGACAACGACGGTGACGTTCGCGACGGTCTCGGCCGTGAGTTCGGCGCCGCTACGCATGCGATCGGCAAGCCCGGCGGGATAGAGGTTGCCGAGCAGATCGTTGGATCGCGCTTCTGCGGTCGCGACCTGGCTGTCGCGCTGCTGGATCGTCGCGCCCATCGCGTTATAGCCGACGGCTAGCTCGGCAAATTCATCGGTGCCTTGCACCGGTAGGGGCTCTGCACTGCCGCCGCTGATCATCGCCTGCATGCCGGTAATCACCCGGCGCAGCGGACGCATGAACAGCCCGGCGCAGCCCAAAGCCAAGAAGGTGAGGAGGATCGCAGCCGTCGAGCCGGCGACAAGGAGATCCCGGTTGAGCCGGGTCAAAGGCGCGAATGCCTCGGCCACGTCCTGTTTGGCGAGGATGGCCCAGCGTAGGCCGGCAACCTCCACCGGGCCATAGGCGAATACTGAGTTGATCCCGCGCGTGTCGGTGGACTGCGCGACGCCAGTCTGGTTACGGAGCGCCAAGTCGATGGCGTCGTTGCGAACGCGCAGATACAGGATGGTGGTGCCGACGGCGCGTATCTGGTCGACCACGGGCGTAGGCGTGCCGTTCGCTTGGATTTGGGCGAGGAACGTGGCCGGCTCGGTGGCCATGAAGCGCGACTGGCTGCGCAACAGGTGATCCTCGCCGACGAGCTGCACCTCACCCGTATCGCCCTGTCCGGTCAGGTTCCAGCCATTGTTGTCGGTTAGTAAGCTATTGAGTGTGCTGACGTCGACTTGGGCGACGAGTACCGCAATGATCTGCCCGTCAGCGATGACTGGCACGGCGGTGAACATCTGCGGGGCAAACGCCGACGGCATATAGAGCGCGTAATCCTCGATGATCGCCTTGCCGCCATTCGTGGGGTCCAGGGCGCGCCGTGCCGCCCGTGCGAATCCGGACTGGGTGAAGGCGCCATGGTACATATTGCTGCCAAAATCGACTTCCTTGTCGACGCCATAGACGACGTCGCCCGTCTGCGCGTCCATCAGGTTGATGTCCCAGAAGCCGATCGTGTCGTTGACGCGCTTCATGATCGGGTGATAGCGGGCATGGGCTATGTCGTAGCGTGACCCGCCGGGCGCGGCGTCGAGTTGGAATCGCTTGCCGTCTTCATTAGGGTTGCGGGCGATGTAGTCCGCCTGCAGACGGCGAGCGACCGGGTCGACGGGCAGCAAGCCTTCGAGCGGCGTGTGGCTGCCAGCGATTTTATCGATGCGTGGCAGGAAATCTTGGTTGTACCAGGCGGTGAGCGCAACGGTGTCCGTAGCTTCACCATCGGGGTTTGCCGCCAGGTCGGCATGCATGTCGTGGAACGCCGCAATCAGCGCCCTGGTGGCAGCGATCGTTTCGGGGGCGCCACCGACTGCCTGGGTGAAACGAAGCTGGTTACGAATATAGGCTTGGACGCGCTGCTTCTTGATTTCGCGTTGTGCGGTGAGTTGCTTGGCAACCGAGCCGGTCAGCGCCGTGGCGCCGGATCTGTAGCCGATCAAGCCCCCGGCAGCCAAGCACACGAGGCCCGTTAGCAGCAGCGTCAGGATGATCTTGGACCGGATCGAAAGCTGCCGCATGGCTGGACTTCCCCCGTGTCGTAATGACACTTGGAACGCCGAAACGCTCAACTCGGGGTGAGTTGGGCGGACGGCCTAAGCGGTTTTATGCCTCGACAGGAAACGGTGTTCAAGAGGCAGACATCTCGGTCGAACCGCCATCAACCGGTTCCCGATCGGCCAGGGGTCACGGCATAAAAAGCAAATACTCTGGCCCTCTCCCGGTCGTAAGTCACGAACAGCAGCATCAAAAACTCGCGCTATTACTCCTAGTATTTGACCTGCATGGCCTGGCCTTTTGTTGAGCCTGCCCACCTACTGTTAAAACCGTAGGACTCGAACGGGGTGGCGGCGTGAGATCAGGACGGAGCGCGTCATCAGGTCAAAATGATCGGCGGCTTACGTTGGGCTTCGGATGATCACGACGAACGTAATACCGGGGAGATCAACCGCGATATCCAAGGCCCGGGGTTACGGTAGCGTCCGCGCTCGTGGTGGAAATTGGATGAGTTCTGCGGGTGGGGTTCGCCCTTCCCGCAGAACAGGTTTGAG
>JANPPS010000082.1:0-15005 GCA_031428635.1 Rhodospirillales bacterium | reverse complement strand
CACGACAACAGGCGCCGACACGCAGGACGTGTTTGTGGAAACCGTGCTGCCCGACGGCCAATACGCGACGCCCGACGGCCCCCGCCCATTCGAAACCCGGCAGGAGCGTATCCGGGTCCGGGGTGCCGCCGACGAGGTTCTGACTGTGCGTGAAACCCGGCACGGCCCAGTCCTGAGCGATCTGGACGCGAAAGAAGGCGACTCCGTCATAGCGGTGGCCATGGCCAATTTGCAGCCGCATGACACAAGTGCCGACGGGCTGCTTGCGTTGAACCGCGCGACGGACGTGGAGGCGGCCGGGGCGGCGGCGGCGCTGGTCACGGCGCCCGTGCAGAACCTGCTAACGGCTGACCGCTACCGTATCGCGCAGTTCATGACCGGTATCGTTCCGATCCGGCGCGCGGGTGACGGCAGCATGCCGCAGCCAGGGGCCGACGGCGCGCATGATTGGATCGGCTTCGCCAATGGCGCCGAACTGCCGCACATCGTCGCCCCCGCTAGCGGTCGTATCGTGAACGCAAATGAGCGCGTGGCCCCGCCCGATTTCCCTGTGTTCCTCGGACGTGATTGGAACTTTGATTGGCGCGCCCGCCGCATTCGCGCGGCCTTGCAGGTGAATGAGCCGCAGACGCTGGATAGTTTTGCCGCACTGCAACTTGATGTAACCAGTACTCAGGCGCAGCAGATACTACCATCGCTGATGGCGATCGATATCGATGATCCGGGCGGATTACGGGGGCTGTTGCGTGGCTGGGATGGCACCATGGATCGGGATCGGCCGCAGCCATTGATCTATGAGGCGTGGATGCGCGCGTTCGGAAAAAGGCTGCTGGATCACGCTCCAGGAACAGAAGCGATATCAGGCTACCGGCCCGACTTCGTTGCGACCGCCCTGGCCGACCGGCGTGCTTGCGGGGGTGACTGCACGCCCATGCTCACGTCATCGCTGGCCGACGCGCGGACGGCACTGACCGCGTTCGGCCCCGATCCGGCTAGCCTGCGGTGGGGTGAGCAGCATCAAGCACAATTCGCCCACCCGTTGCTAGGTCGATTGCCGGTGATCGGTGGCCTGTTCACCTGGTCGATCGAGCAGGGTGGAAACAGCACGACCGTGAACCGCGGCGGCGTGCGAGATAGCGGGCCGTGGACTAGCATACACGGTGCCGGGTTCCGCGGCGTATATGACCTGGGCGATCTCGACCGCAGCCGGTTCGCGATGACGCCGGGCCAATCCGGCCACCCGTTGCTAAAGACCGCCGGCAGCCTGATGCAACGTTGGCGCGACGGCACCACGTTGCTGCTTGGTCCCACCCCGGCGGTTGTCGATACGATGGAGCTTTTACCATGACAGATGACTTTCTGACCGAGGGCGTGCTGTGGCGCAGGGTCATGGCGTGGTTTATCGACGCGGCTCTAATCGCCGTCATTATCGTGGTGCTGTGGGTCGTACTGCTGGGGTTCGGGCTGGTCACGCTGGGCCTCGGTCTACCGTTGCTGGGGCTGCTGCCGGTGGTACCCATTGCCTATCATGCGCTATTTATCGCGGGCGGACGGTCGGCGACGCCGGGCCAGGGCATCATGGGCATCACGGTGCGGCAGATGGATACGCTGGCGCCGCCCACGTTTGTTCAAGCTTTAGTGTTTACAGTCGGACTATGGTTGACGCTCAGCGCCGGAGTGATTTGGCTAGTGGCGGCGCTGTTTCTGCCGCAAAAGCGCGCCATTCATGATCTAGTGTCTGGACTTGTTATTGTACGCACGCAGGCGTTGACCCGGGCCCCGGCTTTCGGGACGATGGCGTAGCAGCATCGGATCCGCATGAGCTACAAGCCGCCCCGCCGCCCGCAGTTCTTCTACACGACCGCGCCCCTGCCCTGCCCCTACGTCGCAGGCCGGACGGAGCGTAAGGTCGTGACCGAGATCACCGGCCCGGACGCGGAGGGCCTGCACGACCGGCTGTCACGTGCCGGGTTCCGGCGTAGCCACAACATCGCGTACGCGCCCGTCTGCCCGAACTGCCAGGCCTGCGTACCGATCCGCATTCCGGTTGCGCAGTTCGTGCCCGACCGTGGCCTGCGCCGCATCGCCCGCGCCAATGCTGCCGTCACCGGTGCCGACGTTCCTGCCCGCGCGACCGCCGAGCAATTCCAGCTATTCCAGCGCTACCAGCGCGCCCGCCACGGTGATGGCGACATGGCGACCATGAGCTTCTATGATTTTCGGGCGATGATCGAAGATACGCCGATCGAGACGGCGATCACCGAGTTCCGCGACGAAGAAGGGGTTCTGGTTGGCGGGTGCCTGACGGACCGGCTGGGGGACGGATTCTCGGCCGTGTACAGCTTCTTCGATCCGGCGTTGGACCGGCAATCACTCGGTACCTGGGCTATTTTGTGGATGATCGGGCGCGCGCAGTTGGAGAATCTGCCTTACGTGTACTTGGGCTACTGGGTCGAGGAGAGCCGTAAGATGGCGTACAAGGCCCGGTTCCGCCCGTGCGAGGTGTTGGTCGGTGGCGTGTGGCAGACGCTGGGCGACCCTGCCCAGGTTAGTGCGTCGCTGGAGCCCGCTAAGGCGTAGTGTCTATGTCAGCCGAAGCCATCGGAATGGGTATCGCTTTAGAACCGCGCCGACAGCGCGACCGATCCAAAATTGAACACGCCGCTACGTTGCCGGTCGAATGATGGCGTCTGGAACGTCTGGGTGTAGGTCAGCCGTAGACCGTAGGCCATGACCGCCAGGCCGCCCTGTGCCTCTCCGACAAAGAACCGCTTGGTCGTGTGTGGCGAGTTGCTGCGGAACGTGCTGCCATCCAGGAACACGTCGCGTCCCACCGCCTGCCCATCCAGCCCGGCAAAGGCGTACCAGGCGAACGGCCGGGTCGGCGTGTAGGCGTCGCTGCCCGACAGCCCCGGGCGAATACGGGCCGCGCCGAAATCGCTGTCCAGTCCCTGCCCGATCCGGACGACGCCGCCGGCCTGCACGTAGTCGCGCACGGTGCCGACTCCGGCCGTGAGCGATGGGAGGACGTCGACCTCGAACCCGCCAAACCGAGTAAGAGGCAGGCGGTACGTTTGCTCCAGCAACACCTCGACCGCCGGCTCATCCGGTAATTGCGATTTCCAGCCGCGGTTAGGGGTATCGCCGATCACGCTGTGAAAGCCGTTCTGCACCTGCTCGCCCAGCGCGGACGGGCCGACGACGCCCAGTGAAACGCCGATCAGACTACGAGTGTCGGCCGTGTCGTGCAGCAGCGCCGCATCGAGGTGCAGGTACCCGGCGTAGGGCCGATCGCGTGGGTCGGGCTGGCGGGCTTGCGTGTTGCGTGGGGTAAATATCGACTGGCCAAGGTTGACGCTAATCCGCTGTGTGCCGTCGCCCCAGACGTTACGACCGAACTCCGCCAAAAACTCTGGAACGACGGTCGTGGGCGACGTGTAACTGATGCGTTGACCGGCCGTGTAATATTGATCAGACGTGCCGTGATACGTGGAAACAGCGTCGTTTTCGACCTGGATCGTGACGATGCTGGCCGGATCGGCCGGCGGCGGCGCGGATGCCGGCGGTGCTGCCGTGGCAAGCGGGATGGCGACGCCCGCCGGTAACACCACCGCAATGACTGCCGCCCACCCAAACCGACCCATGCCACACCCCGCGTAATGCTACGCAGCCATACCGAACGCTACGATCCGGCGATAGTGCGACCGTGATCTGTGCCCGTTGCCGGAGCGGGTGCCTCGCGTGTAGGCTGGGCATACGGATGGGTGGCCGAGCGGTTTAAGGCAGCGGTCTTGAAAACCGCCGAACGTGCAAGCGTTCCGTGAGTTCGAATCTCACCCCATCCGCCATAATACGTCGGTAACATCTAAATATTATTGAATTATCAGGTTTTAATAAAAGTAGTTCCCGCGCTCCAACCCACATTCGGCATCAACTTACTGTCGGCCTGGCAGGCTGGTAGGCTGGTAGGCTGGTAGGCTGGCTGGTAACGCCAGCTGATCTGTGGGTACTGACGAACCTTTCGGTTCCAAAGACATAAGCAGCCGAGCCTGCCGTAAATCGAATGTGTCGTGTTCGACAGCGTGCGCGGCGTTGTTGCAAGGATGGGCTGGCGGCGCGGCTGGCTGGGCCGGTGTAGGACGGTGTACCGTATTCTAATCTTCGGAATGCATTTTACCGTTCAAGCTAAACTAGGACCGCCGTCACCACAGTCCGAAGCAGAAGCATAGGGTCACGAACTCGGCCGCGTATGATGCGACTCTGCGTCAGCGCGGCTTCCTGACGGTGTGGTTCCTGAACGAGGCGGTCGCAGCCTGGGAAGCCGCGCCACGCACGACCCGCGGCAAACATTGCTTGACCCCTGGCGATCTCGACGGCGCTGACGCTCAGGGCTGTGTTCCGTCTAGCGCTGCGACAAACCGAGAGGCTGATCGGGTCGATCATCCACCTGCTCGGGCTCACCCTGGCCGTCCCGTACCACTCCGCGCTGAGCCGCCGGTTCAAGACGCTGGAGATGCCACGACCGCGGCCGCGCCGTGACGACGAGCCTTTCCATCTTTTGGTGGACAGCACGGGCTTGAATTTCTGTGGCGCCGGCGAACGGCTGATCGAGAAACACGGCACCAAGACCCGCCGGACTTGGCGACAGCTGCACCTCGGCCTGGACGCCGAGACCGGGCAGATCGTCGCGGCGGCGCTTACCACGAAGGAGACGAACGACGGCACCCAGACCGGCGCCTTGCTCGACCAGGTCATGGGACCGGTCGCGTCCTTCACCGCCGACGGCGCATACGACCGAGAGCGCGTTTCCACAGCCGTCAACGAGCGTTATCCGGAAGCGGCGATCATTGTGCCGCCACGTTCTAAGGCCGTGCCGAGCGAGGCGGTCGAGACCGCACCCACACAGCGGGACGGGCACCTCCAGTTCATCACGGAAAAGGCAAGGATGAGGTGGCAGAAAGCCTCAGGACACAACACCCGTGCCCGAAACGGAGCTTCCATCGGCCGGTTCAAGCCGGTAATCAATGGCAGGTTGCGCTCGCGCACGGACCAGCGCCGCGCGACCAAGGGGGCGTCGCCGTCTATACGCTGAACCGCATACTGGATTTGGCACGCCCTATCTCCGTCCGCATTGCCTGAACCCGGACAGGGTGGCGGTCATCGCGCCCGCGTCGCCGGTCCCTGCAACACGGTCACATGCCGTTTTTACGCTGTGCAGCTGCGCTCGTCGCGTGAGCCGCGCGCCCCATGACCTGCGATACGATGTCGCTTCGGCCTTACGAATTCATATCGAATAGAGTAAATTCGTTGCTGTAAGTGCGAAAAAAGTCTGGACCGACTGCCGACCCATCAGCTACGTTTCAATTAACGGTGCGGCTTTGACCAGCGCTGACTACTGAGGAGAATTCATCGAGCGGCGTAATAACCACCACGGAGCACGATGCAATGATCGAACACCAATCTCCCAGACAATCGAGAGCAAGCGGGGCTCAGCTTGGATCAGGGCGTCTAGGTGCCTGTCTGACGGGC
This sequence comes from Rhodospirillales bacterium, assembly GCA_031428635.1. Taxonomy (GTDB): domain Bacteria; phylum Pseudomonadota; class Alphaproteobacteria; order Acetobacterales; family Acetobacteraceae; genus JANPPS01. The sequence goes on along the minus strand of JANPPS010000082.1, from coordinate 9,476 downwards.
ATTCTGGCTTTGCCGGTGCTGGTCTTCTTCTCCTTCGCCGCGTGGAACCCGCAAGCATTACGCGTGCCGCTATCGACCAGCGGCGGGCCCACGATCTGGTATGCCTACGGGCTCGGCCTTATCGGCTTTTCGCTACTGCTTAGCCTGATCTACGTGGTGGTAACCAATCGTGCGGCGGATCGGGCTGCGCGTCTGATGGGATTGGCGGCGCTTGCCTTGCTGCTACCTTGCCTGGCCTTCGCGGCACCGGCTGCCGATGCCGGCGCGCCGGAGCCGGCACGGCTGAACGTCACCGCGCTAGTGCTGTTTCTGGTGTTGGTCGCCGGCACACTGGTCATCACGTGGTGGGCGGCGCGGCGCACCCGCTCGGCCACCGACTTCTACGCCGCGGGCGGCAACATGCGCGCGCTGCCGAACGGCCTGGCCATTGCCGGTGACCTGATCTCGGCCGGTGCCTTCCTCGGCTTGACAGGCCTTGTGTTCGGCGTCGGCTTCGACGGGTTGGTCTTCGCCGCCGGCTACAGCGTGGGCTATCCGGTAATCACCATGCTGTTCGCGGACCGCATGCGGAAGCTGGGCAAGTACACTTTCGCGGACGTGCTGTCGTCGCGCCTTGCCAAAACGCCGATGCGCTTGTTCGCTGCCACCTCCACCCTCATCATCGTGGTGTTCTTTCTCACCGCGCAGATGGTGGGCGCTGGACAGCTGATCGAGCTGCTTTTTGGGCTCGACTATATTTATGCCGAGTTCGGCGTCGGCCTGCTGATGGTCAGCTACGTCATCTTCGGCGGCATGATGGCCACCACGTGGGTACAGATGATTAAGGCGGTGCTGATGCTTGTGTCAGGCTCTGTCGTCGCCTTGCTGGCGTTGTCCGCCTTCAACTTCTCCTACGACGCGTTGATCGCCCAGGCTGTCGCCGTGCACCCGAAGCACGAGGCGATGCTGGCGCCAGTGTCGTTCGCTGCTAACCCGTTCTCCGCCATCTCACTCGGCCTTGCCATGTTCTTCGGCTCCGCCGGGCTGCCACACATGATCATGCGCTTCTTCACGGTGCCGGATGCGCGGACAGCGCGTAACTCCATGATGTGGGCTTCGGTGTTCATCGGCTCCTTCTTTGCGCTGATCTCGATAATCGGCCCGGCGGCCGTGGCCCTGGTGGGTTCGGACCCGCAGTACCTGACCGCCACTGGCGCTTTACGCGGCGGCGGTAACATGGCGGCGGTGCACCTGGCCCATGCGGTGGGAGGCAATCTGTTGCTGGGCTTCGTGTCCGCAGTGGCCTTCGCCACTATTCTGGCGGTGGTCGCCGGGCTGGCGCTGGCCGGAGCCTCCGCTGTCAGCCACGACGTGTATGCCAACATCATCTGTAAGGGGCAGGCTGACGAGAAGCGGGAGGTGCTGATTTCCAAGGGCGCGACACTGTGCATCGGCGTGCTGGCAGTGCTGCTGGGTATCGCATTCCGTACGCAGAACATTGCCTACTTGGTGTCGCTGTCGATCAGCGTCGCGGCGTCGACCAACTTCCCGCTGCTGCTGCTTGCTATCTACTGGCGCGGTTTGACCACGCGCGGCGCCGTACTGGGCGGGGTCACCGGGCTGGTCACCTCTGTCACGCTGACGGTGCTTGGCCCGGCGGTTTGGGTACGGGTGCTCGGTCACGCGACGCCGATCGTGGCACTCGACCCGCCAACGCTGATCACCATGCCGCTAGCCTTCGCAATATGCATCGGCGTGTCCCTGCTGGACCGCAGCGCCCAGGCGCGGCTAGACCGCATGGACTACGACGCGCAGCAGGATAGCCCCGCCTGGGCCGCTGTATCCGGTAGTGCCGTTCCAGTGGCGGCCGAATAATGGCCGCACTTTTTCAGCCTCTGCGGTTGCGGGACCTCACGCTACCGAACCGCATCATCGTGTCACCGATGACGCAGTATAGCGGCGAGGAGGGTAGCCCGGTGCCATGGCACGCCATGCACGTGGGTTCCATGGCGGTTTCCGGCGCCGGGCTGGTGATTATGGAGGCGACGGCCGTAGAGGCCTCGGCCCGCACCACCGCCGGATGCCTGGGTCTCTACTCCGATGCAAACGAGGCAGCGATGACCCGGCTGGTGCGCGACGTTCGCACCTACACCGATACGCCGCTGGGCATTCAGCTCGTGCATTCCGGTCGCCGCGCCTCTGTCCGTAAGCCGTGGGACCCCCGGCCCGCGGGGGCAGACTCGGTGAAGCTGCCGTTGGACGAGGGGGGCTGGGAAATCCATGGCCCTACGAACGAGCCCTATCGCGGCGACGTGCACCGGCCGGAGGCGCTGGACGAGGCCGGGATCGCCCGGGTGCTGGCGGCCTTCGCCGACGCCGCGGCGCGGGCTGACCGCAGCGGCTTCGACCTGCTGGAGCTACACGGCGCGCATGGCTACCTGATGCACACCTTCTTCTCACCGATTAGCAACACGCGGGACGATGCGTGGGGCGGCGATGCGGTGCGGCGGATGCGCTTCCCGCTTGAAATGGTGCGGGCGGTGCGTGCCGCTTGGCCGGCGCATAAGCCACTGGGCGTGCGGCTGCCCGGCAGTGACTTCATCGAAGGCGGACTGACGGTGGAGGACGCCGTGGTGCTGGGCCGGGCGATGCGGGCGGAGGGCGTGGACTACCTTGTGCCCTCCATCGGCATGCTGGACAGCCAGTTCCGCGCGCCCAAGGTGGAGCCGGGTTACATGGTGCCCTTTGCCGAGCGGCTTCGGGCCGAAATAGGTGGGCCGATTATGGCGACCGGGATGATCCTGACGCCGTACCAGGCGGAAGCGCTACTGGTCGAGGGCCGGGCCGACGCGGTGGCGCTAGGCCGGACCATGCTGAACGACCCACGCTGGGGCTGGCACGCCGCCGCGGCGCTGGGGGCCACCGTCGCCGTGCCAAAACAATACAGTCGCGCGACCCACGTCACCTGGCCCGGTTACGGTACGGTGCGGCCCCTTACGGCACTACGGGCGGCAGAGTAACCGTCCGGCGGCGGCCGAACTAGCGCAGAGGCTGGGCGGAGTAGGCTGGGGCCCGAGCCCATCGAGTGGCCCCAGCACAGCTTGGAGGTCCGGTAGCAGCGGAACCGAAATTGCAATTCAGCTCTCGTCCTCCACGATCGTGGGATCGCTGCGCGGCCAAGCATGTTGATGTGGTCGAACCAGACCGGCGACAGCCTGGCCACATCCTCCGCGCGCACGTCGAAGCGTCGGCACGGAGCTGGTTCAGCGCAGCATCCATGTAGATTGTGTTCCACAGCACGATGGCGTTCACCATCAGGCCGAGCGAGCCGGGTAGATCCTCCCAGTGCTGGACGATGAGCTTCATGTTGATGCGCTGGGCGGCCAGGTCGTCCAGGGCGCCATAGTTGGCGCGGCCGTCCACGCGCCAAAACCTGGTGCCGCCTATGTCGGCCAGCCGCGGGCTGAACTAGTAGCGCAGGAGGTGAAAGATGCCGAAGATCGTCTCGGTGCGCCGCTCTCACTGGCATGCGTGAACCCGTCGGCAAAGCCGGTACGAGCATGCATTTCGAGCAGCATCTCAGGCAAATCTACCAGAGGCATGCGTGCAGCAACTGCCGCCTTGAACGCGACCAGGCTTGGCGGCTCCTCCAGCTCGTCGAAGGCGAACAGGACGAGTTCGTCCCTGTCTACCTGCACAGCCGCCGTTCCGGTGTCCACGGGCTGCTAGGTCGCGCGCAGCGCCACGCCGCGGCTCTTCAACGCATGCACGATGTCCTGCAGGTCCTTCATCGAGCGGGCGAGGCGATCAATACGGGTCATAACCGGGGTGTCACCGGGCTGCACGAAGTCGAGCAACACCTGCAACTCGGTTCGTCCGTTGCGGCGGGAGCCGCTTGCCTTCTCGGCGCGAACGACTTTGCAGCCCGCCGCCTTGAGGGCCGCACACTAGATCGTAAGATCTTGGTCGAGGGTGCTGACGCGTTCGCGGCCGTAGGAGGCTATTTTGTCCCGAAAGGGTCAAGACCCGGAACGTTGCTGATCCAGTAATAACGGATGCAACCCTAATGGCAAGTCGAAAGCGTTCCACGCGGGGATGCCAAAATGGTCTACCCAAGCGGAGCTAAGACCGCTTGGGGTGGTTAGTGGTCCGGCTGGTTGCGGTGGCCCGCTTCAGACAATTGGCCGATCAGTTGCAAGCTGGGGGACGCGAGCAGGGCTCGGATGCCTCCGCCTGTCATGGCACGGCAGTTCCGTGCATCCGCTGAACGGCGTTTACCGGGCCACCGTCAAGGTCGAGAGCTGGTCGGTGTCGAAGCGCGGCCGTAAGGCGGCCAAGGCCTGCGGATCTGGTCGCCCTTCCGCAGTGAGTACGGCTAGTTCTTCGAAGTAGTCCTCGTGACCCGGCGGTGACACCGTCATTAGCAGCCGTGCCGGCGTTTCATTTGGGTTGCGAATGTCATGCGCGACGCCGGGCGGGATGAATACATACGCTCCGCGCAGAGCGGTCACGACCCGCTCGCCGATTTGCCACTCGCAGACGCCGTCGAGGACGTAGAAGGTCTCCTCCTGCACGCGGTGCACGTGAAGTCCGGTCGCAAACCGTGGTGGCACGGTCCAGTCGAACATCGAGGTATGACGGGTCTCGTGGGCGCTCGACAGCACCAGCATTGGGTAGCCCGCCACGGTCAGGAGAGGCGCTTCGTCCGGCAGGTGAATGACAGCACTCATTTTGGGGATCCATCAATGTTTCGACGGATCGTCGCTACCACGGCAACTTAGCCCGGCAAGCCAGCGCAGGTCGTGAAGATGTTCCGAAAAAGTTGCGAAAACCTCGTTTTTCTAGTCGCATCGCGTCATGGCGCAATGGTTGGACCTCGGGCCATTTCGGCTCGATACAGAGATGAACCTGCTTCTGCGCGACGGCGCGCCGGTAGCGCTCGGCTCCCGCGCGGTGGCAGTGCTGCGGGCGTTGGTCGAACGCGCTGGTTTGCCGGTTTCGAAGGACGAGTTGTGCAGCGCCGCCTGGCCGGGTCTCGCGATCGAGGACAGCAACCTGACGGTCCAGATTGCCGCGCTGCGCCGCGCGCTGGCCGACGGCGAAAGTGGTGTCCGTTGGATCGAGACGCTATTCCGGCGCGGCTACCGGTATGTCGGGCCGCTCGGCGCTGCGCCAGCCCCGCACCGGACCTTGCCGAGGCTTCCGGATCGCCCTTCGGTCGGGGTGCTGCCGCTTCGCAACCTCAGCGGCGATCCTGCCGAGGACTATTTCGGAGTCGGGATGGCGGAGGACATCACCGCCGGGCTCGCCCGCATCCCCTGGCTGTTCGTCACGGCTCGCTCGTCCGGTGGCGTCTACCGCGGTCTCGACATCGATCCCTGCGAGGCCGGCCGCGCGCTCGGGGTGCAGTATTTGTTGCTGGGCAGTTTGCGCAAGGACGCTGGACGTATCCGCATCGCGCTCCGGTTGGTGGAGAGCGATGCCGGCGCCCTGGTATGGGCTGAGACTTACGATCGCGCGCTGGAGGGCGTGTTCGCACTTCAGGACGACGTCACACTGTCGGTCGTGGGCGCGATCGAGCCGAACTTGCGGCAGGCCGAGGTCGAGCGAGTCCGGCGGCTGCGGCCCGAAAGCCTTGATGCCTATGACCTCGTGCTTCGGGCACAGCCCGACGTCTTCACCGGCATGCCGGCGGAGTCCTCGCGTGCCCTGGGCCTACTCGGCCGGGCGCTGGAACTGGAGCCGCGTTATGGATTGGCGCACGCCTTCGCGGCGATGTGCCACCACAACCTGTTCCTCCGATCGGGCCTGCTTGCGGAGCACCGTGCGGGGTCGATCCAGCACGCGGAGATGGCAATCGCTCATGGGAGCCACGACGCGCTCGCGCTGACATTCGCAGGCTTTTCGCTGGCAATGGACGCGCACGACCGACGTGCCGGGTCGGCCGCCTTCGAAGCGGCGCTGGCGGTCAGCCCGTCCTCCGCCATTACCTACATTCTGGGCGGGGTAGTTCACGGCTGGGCAGCGCACGCAGAGCAGGCCATCGCCTGGGGCAATCGCGCCCTGCGACTCAGCCCGTTCGACCCCTGGGCGTTCGCGGCATACCATGCCCTGGCGCTCGGGCACCTCGTCAAGGGCCGGGCCGAGGAGGCCGCCGCGGTCGCCTACAAAGGCGTTCATGCGCTTCCGGGGCACAGCATCTCGCACATGATCCTCGCCGCGACACTGGCGCAGGTCGGCAGCCACGATGCCGCCCGCATCGCGGCAGAGCGCGTGATGACACTCCAGCCGGGGTTTCGATTCAGCCGCCAGCTCACGGGCGTGGATTGTGCGCCGGAGTTGGCGTCAGTGCTAAGCGAGGCGCTGCGTGCCTGCGGCCTGCCGGAATGAAGCGGATGACCCGTTCACGCGGCTTTTCATGCGGAACGTTTCTGGTTCCTGCAAACGAGCGGCGGTGCGTCGGTTTTCCGAAACTCGTTCACGCACCTGAAATGACGTGAGATGGGTCGGAAGCGGCGGCCATTAGGCGTTAGCCGGCTGAACCGCAATTTCGGTTCCGCCGCTACCGGACCCTATGCTTTCGCGCCAGCACCTCGTCACCATCCATCACGGCCTGCAGGATGGTGACGAGGCTTTTTGACACAACGCCAGCTCCGGCCCGATTTCCATCAACGTCCGTAAAACCTGACCGAAATGGTGCCCGCGGGGCCCACCACAGGCCGCGATCAACGGGTTGCCACCGAACTGTTAGATCCAGCTATGAAAGGCTCGGTCGGCGTCAGCGATCGCATTCAGGCTGCGGCTGGCAAGGCCCCTGCGCCCACGCCAGACGATGGCGACCCCAGGCGCCTCGTCCACGGGCGGCTCGTCTACGGGCGGCTGGGCCCGGACAGCGGCACGGCCTGGTGATGCGGTCCACCGAGGCGCGAAGCTCGGATGGCTGCAACATGAAGCCAGGATCCAGTGCGCTCAACACCAGGCCACGCCGGCCGGTACGAACGTAGCCGATCCGCGCGCTCGCCCCAGACCAGCCGTGCGCCGGGTACCAGGGCGCCCGGTGCATATAGATCTGCGAAGCATATCATAGGCGGCCGTGAACAGCGGCCAACCCGGGCTGGGCTGACACATCGTCGACCCTGTTGTCTTCTGGGCGCTCCGCTTACCCGGATGCACCCCGCCGGTCACGCCGTGGCAACAGCGGGCGCTGGCCACCCGTGCGAGTTTTCCGAGCCCGGGCGGCTGTTCAGCCACCACGACCAGTCCTGTGGCATTAGCGAGAACGGGTCGTTATGCGCCAGCTCCCGTGCCGCCCAGACCGGCCAGTGCGGGTTGGCCAGTGCCGGACGACCGAGGAATACGAGGTCGATCAGCTCATCCCGGATCACCCGGTCCGCCACGGCGGGGATGCCCAGGTTCCAGCTCACCGCGACCGGTATGCCGCACTCCCGCCGCACCCGTGCGCCGCGCTCCACCATGAACGCAGCCTTGCCAAAGGGCGGGTCGCGCAGGTCGTCGGTGTTCATGCCCAGGCTCATGTCAGCGAGATCCAGCCCGTGCTGCTTCAACTGCGCCACGGCCCACACGGAGTCGTCGAACTGCACGCCGTCCGGATGGAAGTCGTCGGAGCCGAGCCGCATGGTCAGCGGCAGGCGCTCCGGCCAAACGGCGCGCACCGCGTCCAGCGCCTCACGGTGGAAGCGCAAGCGGTTCTCCAGACTGCCGCCATAGTCGTCGGTGCGCTGGTTGGCCAGCGGAGAGAAGAAGCTGGCACCCAGATAGCCGTGGGCGAAATGCATCTCTAGCCATTCGAACCCGGCCGCCAACGCACGGCGTGCCGCGTCGGCATAGGCCCGGTGCAGCTCGTGGATCTCGGCGACCGAGAGCTCCTGCACCGGATAGGTGTAGCGCCCGCCGTAGGTGATGGCGGAAGGCGCGCGGACCTGCCAGCCATCCGGGTGCGCCGGGTCAATTTGAAGTTTGCCGTCCCAGGGCTTCTGCTCGCTACCCTTACGTCCGGTATGGCCAAGCTGGATGGCGGGCACGGCGCCCATCTCCTTGATCATGGCGCACATGCGGGCCAGGCCCTCCACTTGGTCATCATCCCAGATACCGGCGCAGCACGTGCCGGTACGGCCATCCGGCGTGATGGCGATCTGCTCGGGGAATACCAGGCCGAAGCCACCGGCGGCGCGCGAGCCCATCAGCATGACGTGGTAGTCATTCACCTTGCCGTCGACCGAGCGGTACATGGTCATCGGCGACATGGCGATGCGGTTGCGCAGCGTGACGCCCTTGAGTGTGAAGGGGCTGAACAGGTCAGGCATGGAACGTCTCCGTGAAGTGTGCGTCGGCTGCTGCGGCAGTCGCATCCCTGATGCCTAGCGTGTGCCGCACCACTTCGCCGATGGCCATCAGCCCGTCTCGGCCACCCTGCAGCACGATGCGGCCGCCGACCAGCACGGCGGTGTGGGCGGCGAAGGCGATAGCCTCAGCCGCCACAGCGAGCGTATCTCGTCGGCTATGGCGAAAAGCACGGTCAACGTGCTGGTGAGTAAGCGTTTTGCCGAGCGCCAGCACATACAATGAGCCCAGCGCGGCGCCCACCCGCACTAGCGCCCTCGGCGGCACGCTTCGGCCCTTGTTCGAGCACTGGTATCCAGGGATGACGAACGATAATTCCAGGAGTGCCGGTCGCGTCGCCGGGCGCCATGCCGAGGCGGCCGCCATCGTGCCGTTCGGTTTGGGTGGCGCCTGTCCCGATCAGCCACCAACGTTCACCCCTGGGCCGCGGCAAACGCCCGTCGTCCTGATCGAGCCGCAGCCAGCAAGCCCGAAGACTGCCCACAAGAACGGGGGAACCTTAATGCGGCTCTCATCGTTTACGAAAGGCAGTGCTGGGCCCACTATCCCATCAGCAGGGCCCGCTTCTCGAACAAGTCACCCCGACGGTAGGCCGCTTCGACCTTGTCCCCGATCGAATGGGCGAGAGCCATCTCAACAACGTCGCGGGAGTGGTTGGTGCGCTCAGCTGCCCAGTCCCGGAATGACGATCGAAACCCATGGACGGTCAGGTCCGGTCGCCCCAACCGCTTTAAGACGGCAAGGAGCGCCATGTTGGACAGCGGCCGGTCTATGCGCCGGCCGGAAAACACGAACTCCGACTGACGCTCAGCTCGCATTGCTGACAGCACGGCGATGGCTCGCTCCGAAAGCGCCACGCGATGCTCTCTACCGGCCTTTATTCGCTGACCGGGTATCACCCACAGCGCCCTGCCCTCGTCGATCTCGTCCCAGCGGGCGCCGATGACCTCCCCGGTGCTGGCTGCAGTGAGGATCTGTAACTCGAAACCTCTGACCTCGTTGCCGACTTCTGCGCCGAGTTCGCGCATGAACGCGCCCATCTCGTCAAAGGGCAACGCAGGATGGTGCACGACCTTCTGCACCCGGGATCGCTTCGGCAACAGCTGATCGAGATGACCCCGCCATAGTGCCGGGTT
>JANPPS010000081.1:0-3083 GCA_031428635.1 Rhodospirillales bacterium | reverse complement strand
GCGCAATGCGTCCCTTCGCTGGCCCCCCGCAAGCGACCTTGCTGGGACGACAGGAACGATCTGACGTCATGCATGCAGCGCTGGTGAATGGGATTGCTTCGCATGTTCTCGACTTCGACGACACCCATCCCGACACCCTGGTCCATCCCAGCGGACCGGTAGCGTCCGCACTGTTCGCGCTGGCAGAGCACCGCGCCGCCTCGGGGCAGGAATTGGTCAACGCCTTCGTAACGGGGGTCGAAGTCGAGTGTCGGGTGGCGCGGGCTGTGCTGCCGTCCCACTACGACGTCGGCTGGCACATCACCTCCACAGCCGGTGTGTTCGGAGCTGCGGCAGCCAGCGCGCGTTTGTTGCAACTCGACGAAACACAGACCGTCTGGGCGCTGGGACTGGCCGCAACGCAAGCGTCAGGGTTGCGCGAGATGTTTGGAAGCATGGCCAAGAGTCTGCACCCTGGGCGGGCGGCGCAGAACGGCCTGGCGGCTGCGCTGTTAGCCCAAGCCGGTCTGACCAGTACCTCCACCGCAATTGAAGGCCGACGCGGCTTCGCGAACGTGCTGTCGACTACGGTTGATCTGGCAAAGTGTGTCGCGGGTCTCGGCGGGAGCTACGAGCTACTCGGCAACACTTATAAACCGTTCGCTTGCGGACTCGTCATCCATCCGGTAATCGACGGCTGCCTGCGGCTGCGCGCTGACGGCGTGCGGCCGCAAGACGTCGAGAGCATCGCGCTGCGGGTGCACCCACTCGTGCTGGAGCTAACCGGAAATACACATCCGCGCTCAGGACTGGAAGGCAAGTTCAGTGTCTTTCATTCTGCCGCGGTGGCGCTGATCGACGGCGATGGTGGCGAGGCCCAGTATGCAGACCTGCGCGTCAACGCTGACGTGGTCATCGCGCTGCGCAACAAAGTCCGTGCTGAGGCTGACCCGGGCCTCGCAATGGATGCGGCCCAAATCACGGTCACGCTCGTCGACGGCACCCAACGCCTGATGTCGGTAGACCACTGCATTGGCAGTCGCGACCGGCCCATGACGGACTCTCAACTGGAGCACAAATTCTTGAAGCAGTGCGAACCTATTTTGGGCGCGCCTGGCGCGGCACGGGCTCTCGGCTGCTTGCACCGGATTGAGACTGCTGACGACCTACGGGACACTGCGTCCGCCTTGGCGCTTGCCTGAGTAAACATTCTTTTGATCGGCACTCGCATAGCCGCGATGCCTTGATCGCCCGCAGAAACTCGCAGGGACCAGCTGGATCTCAGCTTTCACTTCGGCGGCAGGGTCAGCCCAGGAGATGTATGCGGGTTGTTGAAGTGGGCATCGGCTGCTATATTCAAACTCCAATATACGCATAAGCGGCAGCGAAACAGGAGTGACTCTCTTGACGACGAACAGACGAACCGTCCTGGCCCGTGTGGCCGTGCTTGCATCTCCGGTACTTTTAAGCGGGCGGTCCCTCGCGGCGGATCCGTATCCCAACAAGCTGATCACGATCGTGGTGCCGCAGGCACCCGGCGGCGCCAACGACGTGATCGGCCGCGCGCTGGCACAGAAGCTGGCGGACCGTCTTGGCAGCCCAGTTATCGTGGAGAACAGACAAGGCGCGGGCGGCAACGTGGGGACCGGCTACGTGGCGCGGCAGCCGAAAGACGGCCATACCCTTCTGCTGAATGCGCAAAGCGTCCAGACCATTAACCCCTTCCTGTACCGCAGGGTCGGTTGGGATCCGGTGAAGGACTTCGAGCCGGTGATGGTGGTGGGCGTGGCGCCCTACCTGCTGGCTGTGAATCCGGCACTGCCGGTGAAGAACTTGCGCGAATTGGTGGCGCTGGCCAAGGCGCAGCCCGGCAGGATCAACTACGCGTCGGCCGGCAACGGCACCGTCAACCACATGTTGGGCGAAATGCTCAAGACGGCCGCGGGCATCGACATCGTGCACGTGCCGTACCGCGGCGCCGCTGCTGCCGCCGCCGACGTGATCGGCGGCCAGGCGCAGATGGCCTTCGCCAGCATCGCGGGCCTTCTGCCCTTCGTGAAGACTGGCCAGCTGCGCGCAATCGGCGTTTGCACCGAGAAGAGGACACAGCTCGCACCCGACCTTGCGACACTCGCCGAAACCATCCCCGGCCTCTACGCCAACGCCTGGTACGGCCTGTTCGTCCCGGCGGGCACGCCCAAGGACATCATCGCGAAACTACACGGAGAAATTGCCAAGGTCATGGATGCTCCCGACATGAAGGATCGCCTAGCTGGCCTAGGCGTCGAGAGCGCGCCGAGCACCCCAGAGCAATTGGCTAGCTTGCTTCAGGACGACCTAGTGCGCTGGTCGAAAATCGTCAAGGATTCCGGTGCTCAGGTGGATTGACTTTCGCGCTTGCAGCTGCGGCGTTACTGGATTTTGAACGCAGCCTTATAGGCTTCGAACAGCGTACGCAGCTCGCCTACTGGATCGTTGCTGCTGTCGATTCTCAGGTCGATGTTTCGCGCGTAGCCACTAGTGCTAGGCGCCTCGTTAAGCACCATAATTGCCGCTGAAATCTTGCCGCGTCGATCCCCGCCAGCTTTTTGCCCCGCCTCCAAAGCGGCCATGATGCGGTCTGCCAGGATACCGGGCGTGGCTTCAAAGGCAGCCGCCATGGCCTCCAGGGTTTCGCGGCCGACCAAGATGTTTCCGGCGACCACCATGTTCTTGCCGATGATGTGGGACTTGAAATCGTCCGGTTTGGTGCCGGTGAAGGCAGCCTGGCTCCCATTCGCCGAGATAATCGAGAGTTGACGTTCTTCGCGTTTCTCGTCAGTTTGCAGTGCCGCGTCCATTGCCTCTTTGGCAGTGGCGCCCTGACGCAGGTGATTAAGTGCCTGACGGGCCAGCAAAGGGTTGGTATTGGCCTGGCTGGCCACCGCCCCAACGCCGAATTCAACTTGCAGCACGCGGTTGCCTACCGCCAGCCGGGCGGTAGACACTGCGGCGCCGACCGCGCCGGTGGCCGGATCCCGCGCCACAATGGAGAACGTGTTGTCCCAGTGGGCGCGGTCGGCCTGTGGAGGCTCGGTCGCATGCGCCCGCATTACCAGTGGCAA
>JANPPS010000080.1:0-13756 GCA_031428635.1 Rhodospirillales bacterium | reverse complement strand
CCTCACCCTTGACGTCCTTCAGCTGCAACCGCGGCCGTAGATCCACGCCCTTGGTCGCCTGCTTATAGTCAACCACCACCTTGGTCGTGATCCCGGTGACCTCGTCCATCTTCTCAATGATCGTGACCCCGTCGAGCATGTCGAGGTACTCGACCACACCACCGCGCTCGGTGATGATTGGCAGCGTGTAGGGGTCCCACTCGGCCAGCTTCAGCAAACGCTGTACCTTCTGGCCTTCATCGGCCAGCAGGCGTGCGCCGTACGGTACGCGGAAGCGCGCGCGCTCACGCCCCTTATCGTCCATGATCGCCACTTCGCAGTTTCGGCTCATAACGACCGGGACGCCCTGGCTGTTCTGCACCACGTTGCGGTTCTTGATCTGCAACGTGCCGTCATGGCTGGCCTCGACGGCGCTTACTTCGGCGCCACGTTGGGCCGCGCCGCCGATGTGGAACGTCCGCATCGTCAGCTGCGTACCGGGCTCACCGATCGACTGTGCGGCAATGACGCCCACGGCCTCACCGATGTTGACCGGCGTACCACGGGCCAGATCGCGCCCGTAGCACATGCCGCACACACCGACGCGGCTCTCGCATGTCAGCACCGAGCGGATCTTCACCGCCTCCACGCCCGACTGCTCTAGCATATCGGCCTCCGGCTCTTCGATCAGCGTGTTGGCTGGCAGAAGGACAGCGTTGGTCGCCGGATCGAGCACGTCCTCGGCCGTCGTGCGGCCTAGCGTACGCTCGGACAGGCTCGCCACCGTCTCACCGCCATCCAGCACGGCCTTGACCGTCAAGCCACGGTCGGTACCGCAATCGTTCTCCACGATGATGCAATCCTGCGCCACGTCGACCAAACGCCGGGTAAGGTAGCCGGAGTTGGCGGTCTTAAGTGCTGTATCGGCAAGTCCCTTTCGCGCACCGTGGGTCGAGTTGAAGTACTCGAGCACCGACAGGCCTTCTTTGAAATTGGCGATGATCGGCTGCTCGATGATCTCACCGGATGGCTTGGCCATCAGGCCACGCATGCCGGCCAACTGCCGCATCTGCGCGGGCGATCCACGTGCGCCGGAGTGCGACATCATCCACACCGAGTTGGTGGGAGTGCCGATCTCCTGCTTGCTGATCTCCTTCATCATCGCGCCGGCCACTTCGTCCGTGCAGCGCGACCAGGCGTCCACGACCTTGTTGTAGCGCTCGCCGGCGGTGATCAGGCCGTCCTGGTATTGCTGCTCGAATTCCTTGACCTCGTTCTGGGTCTTGAGAATTAGCTCGGGCTTGCTGTCCGGGATGATCAGGTCGTCTTTGCCGAAGCTCAGACCAGCCTTAGCGGCCTGCCCGAAGCCTAAGCCCATCAGCCGGTCAGCAAAGATCACGCATTCTTTCTGGCCGCAGTGACGGTACACGGCGTCAATCACGTCGGACACGTTCTTCTTCGTCAGCGTCCGGTTAATCAGGCTGAACGGTACCTGCGGGTTACGCGGCAGGATATTGGCGATCAGCATCCGGCCCGGCGTCGTTACCTCGACTGAGCGGACCATTTTGCCCTGTGCATCCACCGTTTCATACCGGCAGCGGATTTTCTGGTGCAGTTGGATCGCCCGGGCTTGTAGCGCGTACTCAATCTCACCAACGCCGCCGAATGCCGACGGTCCGGCACGGACTAGGACTTGGTTTGCACCCTCGCCCTTGTAGATAGCGGTGTCGGGCGCGTCACGGAACTCGGGTGTCTCGAGGCTCAGGTAGTACAGCCCCAGAACAATGTCCTGGCTAGGCACGATAATCGGCTTACCATTGGCCGGGCTTAGAATGTTGTTCGTGCTCATCATCAGCACGCGCGCCTCTAGCTGCGCCTCCAGGCTAAGCGGGACGTGCACAGCCATCTGGTCACCGTCGAAGTCGGCATTGAACGCGGTACAAACCAGCGGGTGCAGTTGAATGGCCTTACCCTCGATCAGCACCGGCTCGAACGCCTGAATGCCGAGGCGATGCAGCGTCGGTGCACGGTTTAGCATGATCGGATGCTCGCGGATCACCTCCTCCAGAATGTCCCAAACCTCGGGACGCTCCTTTTCCACCATGCGCTTGGCGGCTTTGATGGTGGTGGCGTGACCGTATTTCTCAAGCTTGCTGTAAATGAACGGCTTGAACAACTCGAGCGCCATCTTCTTCGGCAGACCGCATTGGTGCAGCTTTAGCTCTGGCCCGACGACGATGACGGAACGGCCCGAGTAGTCGACGCGCTTGCCCAGCAGGTTCTGTCGGAGGCGACCCTGCTTACCCTTAAGCATGTCCGATAGCGACTTCAGCGGACGCTTATTCGCGCCAGTAATCGCACGGCCACGACGGCCGTTATCGAACAATGCGTCAACGCTTTCCTGCAGCATCCGCTTCTCATTACGCACAATGATATCGGGTGCGCGCAGTTCGATCAGGCGCTTCAGCCGGTTATTACGGTTGATGACCCGGCGGTACAGATCGTTCAGGTCCGACGTCGCGAATCGGCCACCATCCAGCGGCACAAGGGGGCGCAGCTCTGGCGGGATTACCGGCACAACGTCCAGGATCATCCACTCGGGCTTGCAGCCGCTCTCGCCAAACGCTTCGATCAGCTTCAAGCGCTTGACCAGCTTCTTGCGCTTAGCCTCGGAGTTGGTCTCCTTCAGCTCCGCCCGCAGCAGCACCCGGTCGCTGCCGATGTCGATGCCGTGCAGAATGCCCTTGATCGCCTCAGCGCCAATGCCCGCGCGGAAACCGTCCTCGCCGAACTCGTCCTGTTTGGACATCAACTGGTCTTCGGTCAGCAGCTGGTGCAGCTTCAGGTCGGTCAGACCAGGCTCCAACACAACGTAGCTTTCGAAATACAGGATCTTCTCAAGCTCTTTCAGCGTGAGGTCGACCATGAGGCCGATACGGCTTGGGAGCGACTTCAAAAACCAAATATGCGCAACCGGGCTGGCCAGCTCGATATGGCCCATGCGCTCACGCCGCACCTTGGCCAGCGTGACTTCAACGCCGCACTTCTCGCAGATGATGCCGCGGAACTTCATGCGCTTGTACTTGCCGCACAGGCACTCATAGTCCTTGATCGGGCCGAAAATCCGGGCACAGAATAAACCATCCCGCTCCGGCTTGAATGTCCGGTAGTTGATGGTCTCTGGCTTCTTTATCTCGCCATACGACCAGCTGCGGATTTGCTCCGGGCTCGCGATCTGGATCTTAATTTGGTCGAAGGTCATGGCTGCACCAGCCTGACCAAGAATCTTCATTAGTTCATTCATGCGTCTTTAACCCCAAGGGCTGCCGCGCCCGGTCGGGCGCGGCAGCAAGTTACGGAGTAAACAGTCGAGCAGTTCAGGTCGGCCGCATATCCAGGTCAACGTTGAGTCCGAGTGACTTCAACTCCTTGACCAGCACGTTGAAGCTTTCCGGGATGCCCGCTTCGAAGGTGTCCTGCTCGCGAACAATCGCCTCGTAGACTTTCGTACGGCCGGAGACGTCGTCCGACTTGACGGTCAGCATCTCCTGCAGCGTGTACGCGGCGCCGTATGCCTCCAGCGCCCAGCACTCCATCTCACCAAACCGCTGGCCGCCGAACTGGGCCTTACCGCCCAACGGCTGTTGGGTAACCAGCGAGTACGGCCCGATCGAGCGGGCGTGGATCTTATCGTCCACCAAGTGATGCAGCTTCAGCATGTAGATGTAGCCGACGGTCACCTTGCGCTCGAACGTCTCACCCGTGCGGCCATCGGTTAGGAACACCTGACCGGACGTGTTCAACCCAGCCTTTGTCAGCATTCCCTCGATATCGGACATGCGGGCGCCGTCGAACACCGGTGTCGCAATCGGGATACCCTTCTTCAGGTTATCCGACAGCTCCAACAACTGCTCTGTGCTCATCGGCTCGATCTCTGCCGCGAACACTGCGTCACCATAGATGTCACGCAGCATCTCCAGCAGGTTCTCGCGCTGCGCACCGGTACGGCGATACTCGTCAACTAGCTCCCCAACTTGCTGACCCAGCGTCGCGCAAGCCCAACCCAGATGCGTTTCCAGGATCTGGCCGACGTTCATGCGGCTTGGCACGCCCAACGGGTTGAGCACCAAGTCGACATGCGTGCCATCTTCCAAGAACGGCATGTCTTCCACGGGCGTCACCCGTGACACGACGCCCTTGTTACCATGGCGGCCGGCCATCTTGTCGCCGGGCTGCAGCTTACGCTTCACAGCTACGAAGACTTTGACCATCTTCATCACGCCAGGCGGCAACTCGTCACCGCGCTGTAGCTTTTCGACCTTACCGTCGAAGCGGGCCTGCAGACGGCGCACCGCGTCGTCATACTCGCGCTTCAGCGTCTCGATCTCGGCCATCACCTGGTCATCGGACACGCCGATGTTGCGCCAGGCGCCGCGGGGGTGCTCGGCCAGCACCTCCTCGGTGATCTGCGTGCCGGCCTTGATGCCCTTGAACCCGCCGGACGCCTTGCGGCCCAGCAGCTTCTCGCGCATCCGGTTCAGGAAGCTACGCTCCTGAATGGCCCGCTCATCGTCGCGGTCCTTAGCCAGACGCTCGATCTCCGACCGCTCGATCGCCATCGCTCGCTCGTCTTTGTCCACGCCACGACGGCTGAACACACGCACGTCGACGATGGTACCCGTCACACCCGGCGGCAGCTTCAACGACGTATCGCGCACGTCGCTCGCCTTTTCACCAAAGATGGCGCGTAGCAGCTTTTCCTCGGGCGTCATCGGGCTTTCACCCTTGGGCGTCACTTTACCGACCAGAATGTCGCCCGGGTTTACCTCGGCCCCGATGTAGACAATGCCAGCCTCGTCCAGGTTCCGCAGCGCTTCTTCGCCCACGTTGGGGATGTCGCGCGTAATTTCCTCCTGGCCGAGCTTCGTGTCGCGGGCCATCAACTCGAACTCTTCGATGTGAATGGACGTAAACACGTCGTCGCGGGCAATCCGCTCGCTGATCAGGATACTGTCTTCGAAGTTGTAGCCGTTCCAGGGCATGAACGCGCATAGCACGTTACGACCCAGCGCCAGCTCACCCAAATCCGTCGACGGACCGTCGGCGATGATATCGCCCGTGTTGACCCGATCACCGACCTTAACCAACGGACGCTGGTTGATGCAGGTGCTCTGGTTGCTGCGCATGTACTTGCGCAGCCGGTAGATATCGACCCCGTAGGTGGTGCCGTCTTCTGCCGTCGCGCGCACCACAATGCGGGCACCGTCGATCTGGTCGACGACGCCGGGCCGCTTTGCGACGATCGTGGCTCCGCTGTCACGCGCAACCGCTGCTTCCATGCCAGTACCCACCAACGGTGCGTCGGCGCGGATCAACGGAACCGCCTGACGCTGCATGTTGGAACCCATCAACGCCCGGTTCGCGTCGTCGTTTTCCAGGAACGGGATCAATGCGGCCGCGACCGACACCAACTGACGCGGCGACACGTCAACCGCCGTCACGTCCTGCGGCTTCACCAGACGGAAGTCGCCCTGCTTACGTACGCTCACCAGCTCGTTGGTGAAGTTGCCCTCCTTGTCGGTCGGCGCATCCGCCTGCGCAACGACGAGCTTCTCCTCTTCCATCGCCGAGAGGTACTTCCACCCTTCCTGCACCTGGCCGTCACGCACTAGCCGATACGGGGTCTCGATAAACCCGTACTTATTCACCTTCGCATAAGTCGCCAGCGAATTGATGAGGCCGATGTTCGGCCCCTCCGGCGTCTCAATCGGGCAGATGCGGCCGTAATGTGTCGGATGCACGTCGCGCACCTCGAAGCCCGCGCGCTCCCGCGTCAGACCCCCTGGCCCAAGCGCTGACAAGCGGCGCTTATGCGTCACTTCCGATAGCGGGTTGGTCTGGTCCATAAACTGGCTGAGCTGGGACGAACCGAAGAACTCCCGCACGGCCGCCGCTGCCGGCTTCGCATTGATCAGGTCGTGCGGCATGACAGTGTCGATATCGACGCTGCCCATCCGCTCCCGGATCGCACGCTCCATCCGTAGCAAGCCGACGCGATACTGGTTTTCCATCAATTCGCCCACCGACCGCACGCGGCGGTTGCCCAGGTTGTCGATGTCGTCGATCGTGCCGCGGCCATCCTTTAGTTCGCACATCGTCTTGACAGTCTTCAGAATGTCATCGCGACGAAGCACGCGAACACTATCCTCGGCCTCAATGCCTAGGCGCATATTCATCTTAACCCGGCCGACTGCCGACAGGTCGTAGCGGTCGCCGTCGAAGAACAAGCCGCGGAACAGGGCCTCGGCTGTCTCGGGTGTCGGCGGCTCGCCTGGTCGCATTACGCGGTAGATGTCGACCAGCGCGTCGTCGCGATTGCTGTTCTTGTCGACGGCCAACGTGTTGCGTATCCAAGGACCGTTCGACTGATCAACAGCCAGCGTTGGCAGTTCGGTAATGCCGGCATCTTCGAGTGCCAGCAGCCGCGCCTCGACCAACTCCTCACCGGCCTCTGCGTAGATCTCCCCCGTCGCTTCGTTGACCAAGTCACGGGCAACAAAACGACCCAGCAGATCGGCGCGGCCGACGAGCACGGTCTTCGTGTTCTCGCCAATTTTCTTCGCCGACCGGGCTGTGATCTTAGTAGTGGCCTCGGCCACAATCTCACCGGTGTCGGCGTCGACCAACGCCTCGGCCAGCGTGATGCCGCGATAGGCCTCTGCGTCGAACGCACGGGCCCAGCCCTTGGTGGTGCGAGTGAACGGCACCTGGGTGTAGAATGCGGCGAGGATCTCTTCTGGGTCTAGGCCCTTGATCTCATTCAGATCCATTGGCTCACCGGCGGCCGCACGGTCGGCACGGGCCTGGATCGTGCGGTCATTGTCCAGCGCATACAAAAGCGTCGTCACCGGCAACTTACGCTTCCGGTCGATCCGCACGTATACGAGGTCTTTGCTATCGAACTCGAAATCAAGCCAACTGCCGCGGTACGGAATGACGCGCGCGGTGAATAGGTACTTGCCGCTGCTATGCGTCTTGCCTTTGTCATGGTCGAAGAACACACCGGGCGAGCGGTGCATCTGGCTTACGATCACACGCTCGGTACCGTTGATGATAAACGTGCCGTTATCGGTCATGAGCGGCATATCGCCCATGTACACCGGCTGCTCCTTGATATCCCGGATCGAGCGTGCGCCCGTATCCTCATCGAGATCCCAAACGATTAGACGCAGGATAACCTTCAACGGCGCGGCATAAGTCAGTCCGCGCTGGATGCACTCCTCGACGTCATACTTAGGGTCTTCAAGTTCGTAATTGACGAACTCGAGCCGTCCACGCCCTGCAAAATCGTCAATCGGGAAGACAGACTTAAACACCTCCTGAATACCAGTATTGGTCCGGCTATCGGGCGGCGTATGCATCTGCAGAAAGCCCTCGTAGCTCGAGCGCTGCACATCGATGAGGTTCGGCATCGACACAACTTCGGGGATACGGCCGAAGCTCTTGCGAATACGCTTCTGGCCCGTGAACGATTTCGTCGTAATCGCGTTCATCGCTGGTCCTTCTCGGTTACGGCAGGCACGTAAGGCACGGCACGTTTTAACGGTGGCAGAAACGGGTACGCGGGCGGAAACCGACTTTGGTTTCCACCCGCTCCCGTTTCACGGCGCCGGTTGCCCGACGCGGGCGTTACTTGATCTCGACAGAGGCGCCTTGATCTTCAAGCTGCTTCTTAAGCTTCGCAGCCTCATCCTTATTCACGCCTTCCTTGACGGGCTTCGGCGCGGCCTCAACCAGATCCTTGGCTTCCTTCAGCCCTAGACCCGTGATCGTACGGACTTCCTTAATCACGTTGATCTTCTTCTCACCGACCTTGGCGAGAATGACCGTGAACTCGGTCTGCTCTTCAACAACTGCGGCCGGGGCGGCCGGGCCGGTCGGCGCGGCGGCTGCCGGTGCGGCGGCCGAAACGCCCCACTTCTCTTCGAGCATCTTCGATAGGTCAGCAGCCTCAAGTACGGTTAGCGCCGAAAGCTCTTCTACCAGTCGTGCCATGTCAGCCATTGTCATATATCCCTAAATGTAGCCGGTGGTGGTTCCATGCAACCCTGGGGCCAACTGCCCCGGGCCGCAGCGTGGGTCAGGCTGCTTCGGCCGTCTCGGCCGTGTCCGCTTCCTTGTTGGCATAGGCCCCGAAAACCCGAGCGAGTTGTCCGGCCGGTGCCTGGAGGATGCTTGCAATCCGCGTACCCGGGGTTTGGATCATCCCCAGCAAACGGGCGCGTAGCACGTCCAGTGACGGCAAATCGGCCAGCGCCTTGATCCCATCTGCATTGAGCATCTGGGTACCGAGGGCGCCGCCGATCACGACGAACTTCTCGTTGGTCTTGGCGTAGTCGACAGCCGCCTTCGCCACCGCTACCGGGTCCGTGTTCCACGCAAGCGCGGTTGGACCCTTCAGCAGTGGTGCCAGGGCGTCGAACTGGGTCCCATCCAGGGCGAGCACGGCCAGCCGGTTCTTTGCGACCTTATACGTCGATCCCGACGCGCGCATCCGGCGACGCAGTTCAGACACCTGGGCGACCGTCATCCCGTTATTACGGGTTACGACCACCATCGATGTCTCTGCGAACACCTGACCGAGCGAAGCGACAAACGCTCGCTTCTCCGTACGGTCCAAGTCTCGTCTCCTATGGTCGGGCATGCCCGACCGGTTCCCCGGCGCACCCACCGTGGGTACACCGCTCTCGCCTGTCCGGGACCTAGCCCGCCCGTGCGTGCCAAGCCCATCCGCTGGAACCATCCGGTTAACCGAATGGCCGTCCCGTCTCCTGCGTGCGGACTAAGTAGTCCATCAAACCCCATGATGGGGTACATGCAGTCTCGGACAGGTTCGAGCCGGCTTACACCGGCCCTAGCCACCCCGGGCAAAACCCGGGGCGAATGTCGTTAGGCAGCGCCCAAGCTGGCGATGTCGATCTTGATACCCGGGCCCATTGTCGAGCTGACCGACGCCTTCTTCACGTACGTGCCCTTGGCACCCGCGGGCTTGGCCTTCTGGATTGCGTCGACAAAAGCGCGGATGTTCTCCAGCAACTTGTCTTCATCGAAGCTTGCCTTGCCGATGCCAGCGTGCACGATCCCAGCCTTCTCCGCCCGGAACTCCACCTGACCAGACTTGGCGGCCAACACGGCGCCCTTCACGTCCATCGTGACGGTACCGAGCTTCGGGTTCGGCATCAGGCCGCGCGGCCCCAAGATTTTACCCAGCCGGCCGACCAGCGCCATCATGTCTGGGGTCGCGATGCAACGGTCGAACCCGAACGTGCCGCCTTGCACCTGCTCGGCCAGATCCTCGGCACCCACCACGTCGGCACCAGCGGCCCGTGCCTCATCGGCCTTCGCACCGCGCGCAAACACGCCAATACGCAGCGTCTTACCCGTGCCGTTCGGTAGGCTGATCAAACCGCGCACCATTTGGTCCGCGTGGCGCGGATCGATGCCGAGGTTCATGCTGAACTCGATCGTCTCATCGAACTTTGCCTTCGAGTTTGACTTCGCCAGCTTCACCGCCTCATCGATGGTGTAGCTCTTGGTACGGTCGAATGCTTCGTATCCGGCCCGCAACCGCTTACCGTTCGCCTTCGTCACATCGGACATGTCTTAGCCCTCCACTACGGTCAGGCCCATGGAACGGGCACTGCCGCTCAGCATGCTGACGGCGGCGTCCACTTCATTGGCATTCATGTCCTTCATCTTGGTCGCCGCGATCTCCCGCAGCTGCGACATTGTCACCCGGCCCACGGAAGCGCCCTTACCGGGGGTCGTCGTGCCCTTGGTGATACCTGCCGCCTTCTTTAGGAAATACGTGTTTGGCGGTGTCTTTGTGATGAACGTAAATGTCCGATCACCGAATGCCGTGATGACGACCGGGATCGGCATCCCGACCTCCATCTGCTGCGTCAACGCGTTGAATTCCTTGCAGAACTGCATGATGTTCAGGCCGCGCTGACCAAGCGCCGGGCCGACTGGCGGGGACGGGTTCGCCTTCCCCGCGGGAATTTGCAGTTTGATGTAGCCGACGATCTTTTTAGCCAAAATGCGACCCTCGATTGGAGGGACCGCGGTTCCATCGACGACCCCTGCCGTCTCCCGCGTTCCGAGTGAGGATGGGCGTATACAGGGGGGGGCTAGCGCTGTCCAGTTCTTTTACTTGACAACCGGACCGGGTTATAGACGGAAAGTTACAGGAGAAGCACCGCCATGGCGACCAAGCCTACCATGTCCCCGCCGTCTAAGCCCGCGCCCCGGTTCAATCCAACAGCCATCGCGATCATCGGGACGTTTGCGATTTCGGTCGTGCTGGCGACGATCCTGGTTGGTAACCCGTTTCACGCTTTGCGACTGGCCTACATGGACTACAGCCACGCGCCGGCGGCAATTAAGTAAGCAGCTCGATCACGAACGGCCCGGGCCGGCTGTTAGCCTGGGCCAGTAGATCGGCGAACCGCTCCATGGTGTCGGCCTGCGCGGCCTCGACACCCATCGATTGCGCAAGGCCTACCCAGTTCAACGTCGGGTTCGCCAGATCCATCATATCGAGCGCCGTGCGGCCGGGATTGGCGCCCACGCCCTGATACTCGCCCATCAGGATCGCGTATTTGCGGTTGCTGAGGATGATCGTCGTGACGTCCAGTCGTTCCCGTGCCTGGGTCCACAGCCCCTGCACCGTATACATGGCCGATCCGTCCGCCTGCAGCGTAACGACCCGGCGGCCAGGCGCCCCGATCGCGGCACCGGTCGATAGCGGGATCCCGGCACCGATGGCACCACCCGTCAGTTGTAACCAGTCATGCGGGGCGGCACCGAACGTGGCCGGAAACAGGCCGCGGCCGAAGCTGATGCTCTCATCCACCACAATCGCGCCGTCGGGTAGCAGCGCACACAAGGTTGCGGCCATAGCCTTCGGTCCCACCGCGCCGCGGCCGGGCATGGGGCGCGGTAGGGCGGCCACAGGCTCGACACGCTCGGCCCCCAGGGCGTCGGCTAGGCGATGTAGCGCGTCGGCCGCGTGTTGTTCTGGCCGGGTCAGGACATGGATTTGGCAATCATCGGGCGCCAGGCGGCTGGGCTTGTCGGGATAGGCGAAGAATCCGACCGGGGCGCGGGCGCCTACCAAGATGATGTGGCGGAACCCGGCCAGCGTCGCCACGGCCGCATCGACGGGATATGGCACATGGTCGATCGGTACCCGCCCCGCCCCGCGCTCGATCCGGCAGTTGCTGGTTTCGGCTAGCATGGACGCGCCCGTGGCGGCCGTGATCCGCTGCGCCATCGTCAGCGCCCCGGCCCGCAACGCGGCACCACCAAGCAATAACAGCGTGGGATAACCGGACCGCAGCGCGCGCATTGCGGCATCGATCTGGCTCTGATCCGCCTGGGGCTGCGCGGGTGGGGCGAGCGGGGTGCCGACCTGACCGCCCGTGTCCCAGCACGTGTCGGATGGCAGGATCAGCGTGGCGATGGCACCCGGCGCCGTACGCGCCGCCTGCACGGCCGCAGCCGCGTCGGCACCCACTTGATCCGCGCGGGTGGCGGTACGCACCCAGGCACTGACGGTGCGTGCCAGCCCATCGGTATCCGCCGTCAGCGGGGCATCGAGGGGGCGGTGATACGTCGCCTGATCGCCCACGAGGTTCACGACCGGCACATGGGCCCGCCGGGCGTTGTGCAGGTTGGCCAACCCATTCATCAAACCCGGTCCGCAATGCAGCAGCGTGGCCGCCGGACGGTCCGCCATGCGTGCGTACCCGTCGGCGGCGCCCGTTACTACGCCCTCGAACAGGCCCAGCACGCAGCGCATGCCGGCGATGCGGTCGAGGGCGGCGACGAAATGCATCTCCGACGTTCCGGGGTTAGCAAAGCACGTGTCGACCCCGCAGGCGAGCAGCGTGTGGACCAGGCTTTCGGCACCATTCATGGCGAGCATTTCCGTGGTTGTCACCGCGGAAGGTGCCGGAGGTAGCGCGGCTTGGCCAGGGTAGGTCGGCACGTATGCCATCCGTCGCGGACCGGGTGGACGCCGGACATTCAAGCCGTGCAGTAATGCCTGCGCCAAATCCGACGCCGGCGCGAGCTAGTCAGCCCATCGTACGCCGGCGAAGGCTCGCGATCGCGAACAGGCCCACGGCCAAGAGCGTGATCGTGCCCGGCTCCGGCACACCGACCGGACCCGGTGTGACAACCGGAACCGGTGTGACAACCGGAACCGGTGTCTGATCGAGCGGTTGCATCCCGACCGGGGTCAACGCGCCGGTCAGGACGACCGCATCGGTAAACACATAAGCCGGCGAGATGGTCTCGCCGGCAAAGCACGTGCCTAAAAACCCGGAGTAGCACAGATAACGCTGGCCAGTACCAAAACCGGGGACGAAGGCCTGGAATAGGAGAATCTTCGTCCCGCTGAAATCGAAGCTCAGGCCTGTCGCACTCGCCGACAATCCGCCGTCAGTGTTGATATCAATGGCACCTGTGGACGGTGTCAGTTCGTAATTGTTCGACGGCTTCAGATTATCGATCAGCTTTATATCGAAGCTAAGAATATTGCTGGTGGCCAGCACGCCTATCGTTCCATCCGTGGTGATTGTTCCTTTCACGCTGTCGGACTGCAAGGGATTGTTAGTCGGGTTGGCGCTCACGATCGTCTGGTTGACCTGATAAATCGTAGCGGCCTCGGTCGGTCCAGCGAGCAGCAGGACTGCGACGGAGCCCGCGGTGATCGTGCCGGTCGACCGACGGATCGTTGAATGCCATGACATCATTTTTTCCCTTATCGTTCCCCGACAGAAACGCATTATTCATTACGGTAGTCAACATTTTCTGACAAATCCGCATCGAATGTCGGTGGTTTGCGCGCCCGACTGACCCGCGACGCCCGTGACACCATCGGCACATGCAATCTACAGTGCCGGAATGACCCACCCCCTCCGCAGCCGCCGCTGGTTCAACGACCCCGAAAACCCCGGCATGACCGCCCTGTACCTAGAGCGGTACATGAACTTCGGCCTGACCCGGGACGAACTGCAATCCGGCCGCCCCATTATCGGCATCGCCCAGACCGGCAGCGATCTTAGTCCCTGCAACCGCCATTTGGTGCAGTTGGCCGACCGCGTGCGTGACGGTATCCGCGACGCGGGCGGGGTGCCGCTCGAATTCCCGATCCACCCCATTCAGGAAACCGGCAAGCGTCCCACGGCGGCGCTCGATCGTAACCTCGCGTACCTGAGCTTGGTCGAGGTACTGCATGGCTACCCGCTCGATGGCGTCGTGCTGACGGCCGGGTGCGACAAAACGGTGCCGGCCGTGCTGATGGGCGCCGCCACGGTCAACATCCCGGCCATCGTTCTGTCGGGCGGCCCGATGCTGGACGGCTGGTACCACGGGCGGCTGGCCGGATCGGGCACGATTGTGTGGGAAGCCCGCAAACTGCTGGCCGAGGAAAAGATAAACTACGACGAGTACATCGACATGGTCGCCGCCAGCGCCAGCAGCGCCGGGCACTGCAACACCATGGGCACGGCGCTGAGCATGAACTCGTTGACGGAGGCGCTGGGCATGTCCCTACCCGGCTGCGCCGCGATACCCGGGCCGCACAAGGAACGGGGCTGGATGGCGCATAAGACAGGCGTGCGGATTGTGCAGATGGTGCGTGACAATCTGCGCCCGTCCGACATCATGACCCGGCCCGCGTTCCTCAACGCTGTCGTGGCCGCGGCCG
>JANPPS010000079.1:0-5224 GCA_031428635.1 Rhodospirillales bacterium | reverse complement strand
CCGGGATGCCCCGGCCATTATCGCGCACGCTTAGCCAGTTGCCGGGCTCTAGCGTCATCTCAATCCAGCTTGCGTGACCGGCTACGGCCTCGTCCATCGCGTTGTCGAGCACCTCGGCCGCCAGGTGGTGAAGCGCATTTTCATCTGTGCCGCCGATATACATGCCGGGGCGTCGACGGACGGGCTCCAGGCCCTCCAGTACCTCGAGATCCTGAGCGGTGTAGCTGGCGGCCCCGGTCTGTTCTGGCAGACCTGTTAATAAATCGTTCATGGTGTGTTCTTAGCCATGCTTCACCCTAGTCATTTGGCGAAGTCCGGGCAAGACGGAGTATGGGCAAGGCGGGGTGAGGCGCTGTGCCCCACCCCGATTAGCGACTAGCCGCCCTTGAACTGGTTCGGTTCCTGAACGTGGGCTTCGAGAAACCAAAGCTGCTTGTCGATACCGCGCGAAACCTCGGTCAGCAGGTCGGACGTGCCCCGATCGCCGGCGTCGTCGGTGGTGTCGATACCCGTTCGGATCGCGTTGGCGACGGCGGCGTAGCGCTCGATCAGCGCGGTCACGTGGTCGGCCACCGCATAGATATCAGTCGGGTATGGCTTCAAGCTGGTTTCGCGCCCTACTTCCTGCACTGTGCCGCGCGCGGTGCCACCCAGCGTCGTGATGCGCTCGGCCATCATGTCAACATACTCGTCCAGCTCGTCGCGGAACCCGTCCAGCATCAAATGCACGCCGATGAACTGCGGCCCCTTTAGGTTCCAGTGCGCCTGCTTTGTAACGAGCGCCAGGTCGATCCCATCGGCCATGCGGGCCTGTAGCACCTGCATACTGACGGCCTTGGCGTTGTTCTTGGTGTCGTTATGCGTCTCATGCATATGGGCGTGGCGGGTCTGGTCCGGCAAATCGCTCGGGGATAATGGCTTCTTGCTCATGGCGGCCTCCGTTGGGTGTGGGCTTTTCCAACGCTGCACCGGGCCGGATGTTTCCGGCCCATTTCGGATCGGGATGCTCCGGGTTCACGGCGATGTAGCGTCGGGGCGCCGGCTGATCCCGGTCGTGGAAGCCTGCAACGGCGGCCAGCAAGCGCAGGTCGTGATCGGATAGCCGGTCCTGCTCCCGCAAATGATCGGTCCAGCTTTGCACGGCCCATAGCTCGATCCAGCACTCCGGATGCGCCACGTCCTCATACAGGCGCCAGAATAGAACACCGGCGCGGCCGCGGACGTGCTGGACCTCAGCCATCGCGGTCAGGAACGTGCCCCGATCGCCGGACCGGACATGGTAGCGCATGCTCTCCAAAATACGGCCGCGTGTGGTTGGCAGGTCGCCGGCCAGCTCCGCGGCGGGTGCTTCGGGCGCTGGAATTACAGTGGTGAACGGCGCGGCGCTGCCGGATTGGTCGAGACCGTAACCACGCACTGCGAACGCCAGCACGGCGCCCGTGCCGGCTGCCGCGGCCATCGCGACCGGCAGGCCGAATACGCTGCCGGCGTATCCCCATAGCAACGATCCCGCCGCCAGCGCGCCGTTGAACGCCAGTTGATAGATCCCAAGCGCCCGCGCCCGTACCCATGGCGGTGCCACCAGCTGTGCCGCCGTTTGCGCCGTGCTGGATGCCGCCACCCAGCCCAGCCCGAACAGCACCATGCCTGCCGCCGCCAGCGCCCAATGCGTGCTGAATGCCAACAATGCCATGCCGGCGTAGCTGCATAGACTAGCGCCGAACACCGTGGTGCCCCGCCCGGCCCGGCCGCGCAGCAGCGGCAGCAGCATGCCGCTCGTGACGCCACCGATGCCCATCATCCCCAGCAACAGCCCGAAACTGCCGGCACCCAGCCCCAGTTGCTGTCTCACCACCAGCGGCAGTAACGCCCAGGGCGCCGACGCTGGCAGAAAGAAAGCGACCGAACGGAGCATCGCCGCCTGCATCGCCGGCGTGTGTTGCGCAAACCGCATGCCGGCCCGCATGGCGGCAACCAGGTTCTCACGCGGTAGCACGTGACGCGTTGGCGGCCGCCGCCAGGCGAGCAGGACGGCGATACTGACGACAAATGACAAAGTAAACGCCAGGAACGCCGTTGACGCCCCGCCCGCGAGCAGCAGAAAGCCGCCAAGCGCCGGCCCCAGCGCACGCGCCAAGTTGAAGCCG
Organism: Rhodospirillales bacterium; assembly: GCA_031428635.1. Taxonomy (GTDB): domain Bacteria; phylum Pseudomonadota; class Alphaproteobacteria; order Acetobacterales; family Acetobacteraceae; genus JANPPS01. The sequence continues at coordinate 3,077 of JANPPS010000079.1, read as the reverse complement.
ATGCCATTGAGTGCGATGGCGCTGACCAAGTCCGGGCGGGGCACGACCTCCGGTACCGTCGCACCCCACGCGGGTTGGTACATCGCTGTACCGAGGCCGATCGCGAACGTGAGGCCGATCAGCCCGGCCGCATCGATCATGTGCCAATACGTGAGCAGCGTCAGTGAGCCGGCGGCCAGTAGCATCCACAGCTGGGCCGCGATCAAAAACCGGCGCCGGTCAAAAATATCGGCTAGCGCCCCAGCCGGCAGCGCGAACAGGAATGTGGGTAGTATGGTCGCGGCCTGCACTAGGCTGACACTGAGCGGGGCTGGCGATAGCGACGTCATAAGCCAGCCGGCGCCGGTATTCTGCGTCCAGGTGCCGATGGCCGTCACAACGTTGCCGATCCACAACATGCGGAACACGCCGTGGCGTAGCGGCGAGAGGGCAGGCGGCAATTTCATCAAACGGGCCGCATCAGCGCGGCAGGGTGGTGGTCAAACGGATCTGCACCTCGGGCCCCGCCAGGCCAGGCCGGGCGCCCATGCCCCAGGCCGCGCGCAGCATCGAGCCCTCCGCCGTCCAGTGGCCTGGTGAGCGGGTGATGGTCAAGTTGAGCGGCAGCCGGATGCCGTGCAGCAGCAACTCGCCCTGCAGCGTGGCACCCACGCATTGGCCGTCATACTCAAAGCGCGGATAGTTCTTGACGTCAAGCAGATCGGAACCCTGCGCGTCATCCGTCATCGCCTGGCTCGGCATGCGCAGACTGGCGGTATCGGCCGTGATCGCGACGTGGCAGGCAAACGCGTCAAGGGGATCGAGGGTGATCTGCCCCTTTAGTCGGGCGAACGTGCCATCGATCGGCAGGAAGCCTAGTCCGTAGGCACGAAAACGAACCTCTGCGCTGGGCGGCATAAGAGGGTAGGTCACGGCCCACGCGGCGGCGGGCATCAGCGCAAGTGCGGCGCATAACGCGCGTATCGGGTTGCGTACCATAGCCCCTCCCTGCCACATGCGGGCGTCATGGGTATGGAGACGACGGATGAGCCTGAAGGGCAAGACCGCATTGATCACGGGCTCAACAAGCGGGATCGGACTTGCGATTGCGCATGCGTTGGCGGGCGCTGGGGCGGATGTGATGCTGAACGGGCTGGGTGACGCGGCGGTCATCGACGCAATCGTACGGGACGTGGCGGCGCAGCACTCGGTGCTGGTGCGCTTCGACGGCGCAGATCTGTCCACGGCTGAGGGCGTGACGGGCCTGATCGAGCGTACGGGCGCAGAGTTGGGCGGGCCGGATATCCTGGTTAACAACGCTGGCATTCAGTTCACGGCACCCATCGGCGCGTTCCCGGCCGAGCGGTGGGACGCAATCATCGCAATCAATCTGTCAGCCATCTTTCACGCGATGCAGGCGGCGATGCCGGGAATGGTGACCGCCGGGTGGGGCCGGGTGATCAACATCGCGTCCGCTCACGGGCTGGTCGCAAGCGCGCAGAAGGCGGCGTATGTGGCGGCCAAGCACGGCGTGGTGGGGCTGACAAAGGTCGGCGGGATCGAGGCTGCGAACGCGGGTGTGACGGTGAATGCCATCTGTCCTGGCTGGGTTCGCACGCCGTTGGTCGACGCGCAATTGGAAGCGCGGGCGGCGCGAGAGGATAAGCCGATCGACATGGTCATAACCGAGTTGTTGGCCGAGAAACAGCCGATGCACCAGTTCACGACGCCCGAGGCGATCGGCGCCATGGTCGTCTACCTGTGTTCCGACGCGGCGCGCACCGTGACCGGGGCGGCCCTGTCGATCGACGGCGGTTGGACTGCCGGATGACCACGATTGTCACCGGTGCCGCCGGGTTCGTGGGCTATCATGTAGCCGAGGCTTTGCTGGCCCGGGGGGAGGCTGTGGTCGGGATCGATAACCTTAACGCCTACTACTCGGTGCCGTTGAAGGAAGCGCGGTTGGCCCGGTTGCAGGAGCGGCCAGGCTTTTCGTTCTATCGCGCCGATATCGCGGATCGTGCAGCGATGACGGACATATTCGCCCGGACGGCGGACGCGACGGTCATTGTGCATCTGGCGGCGCAGGCGGGGGTACGGCATTCGATGGTTGACCCGTACGCCTATGTCACCACCAACGTCATGGGGCACGTGACAGTGCTGGAGGCCGCGCGGTCCCTACCGCGACTGGCGCACATCGTTTATGCCAGTTCGTCATCCGTCTATGGCGGTAATACGAAACTACCGTTCGCCGAGACGGATCCGGTCAATACGCCCGTGTCGGTATATGCGGCGACAAAGCGGGCGGATGAGCTGATCAGCCATGCCTACGGGCACCTGTACGGTATTCCACAAACCGGGCTGCGGTTCTTCACGGTTTACGGTCCGTGGGGGCGGCCGGACATGGCGTATTTCAGCTTTGCCGAGCAAATCATGCGGGGTGAACCCATCACGCTTTATGAGGGCGGGCGGCTGCGGCGCGATTTTACGTACATCGACGACATTGTGCAGGGCGTGCTGGGCTGTGTGGACGTCGTGCCGGCGGCGGGCGCAGCGCCGGCGGTTTTCAACATCGGCAATAACCGTGCGGAGTGGGTTTCGGAGCTGGTTCGCCTGTTGGAAGAAGGATTAGGGCGGCGTGCAATCATCGTGTCGACACCCCGGCCTGTCGCAGATGTGGCGGAGACATGCGCTGATTTGACGGCGATTTCTGAGCATGCCGGCTACAAGCCATCGACACCCTTATCGATGGGCATCCCGCGGTTCGTAGAGTGGTTCAAGACATATTCGGCGGAGGCTAAAAATAGCGCTTGACGCCATCCGGGGGGGCTACTAGATACCGCTCTCCCGGACGGGTAGCGATGTTGTCCCCCGGGTCTGGTTCTCCCCTCCCGCCGGTTGCGGCGGTTAGGGTTCCGGTGTTTCGGACGATGGGTTTGTCCCTGGTTTGCGGGTAAACCTGGTGTTTCGGAGTAGCGGGTGTTCGTTGACAATTGCATCTGGTTTTGAGTTATTTTGGAAGAGATAGGTTGGCGGCGCTCCTGTGCTGTGCCTGGCTTAGTTGTTAGGCATGGGGTTTTAGTTTTGGTTCTGACTGG
>JANPPS010000078.1:0-27020 GCA_031428635.1 Rhodospirillales bacterium | reverse complement strand
TAACAGTGACGCGCACGGGATGCCGCCCTCTCTCAGGGCTCAGGTCCCGCGCTTCCGTGGCTTCTTCAGGTGAGATCACCTGCGGGCTGTTTTGGTTGGATGGACAGATTTAAGGATCGGAACTCGCCTATGCCGACCATTAACCAGCTGATCGCCAATGGGCGGGAGCCTGCGCCGAAGCGGAACAAGGTTCCAGCACTTGAAGGCTGCCCGCAGAAGCGTGGCGTGTGCACGCGTGTCTACACAACAACGCCGAAGAAGCCGAACTCAGCGTTGCGTAAGGTTGCCAAGGTGCGCCTGACTAACGGGTTTGAGGTCGTGAGCTATATCCCTGGTGAGGGCCACAACCTGCAGGAGCACAGCGTCGTGTTGATCCGTGGCGGGCGCGTGAAGGACTTGCCGGGCGTGCGATATCACATTCTGCGCGGCGTGCTGGACACGCAGGGTCTGCCGAAACGCCGTCAGCGCCGGTCGCTGTATGGCGCGAAGCGTCCGAAGTAGAGGAGAGCAGAAATGAGCAGGCGTCGCCGCGCGGTAAAGCGTGAAATTCTGCCGGATGCGAAGTTCGGGGATACTGTCATCACGCGCTTTATGAATGCGCTGATGTATGACGGAAAGAAGAGTTCGGCCGAGACGATCGTGTACAACGCGCTGGACAGCTTGCGTAAGCGGGGCGGTGCCCAGGCCGATCCGGTCCGCATGTTCCATGAGGCGTTGGATAACGTAAAGCCGGCAGTCGAGGTACGGTCCCGCCGAGTTGGTGGTGCGACGTACCAGGTACCAGTCGAGGTTCGGACCGACCGACGGCAGGCTCTGGCGATACGCTGGCTGATCGACAGTTCACGCAAGCGCGGCGAGCACACGATGGAAGAGCGGCTATCGAACGAGTTGCTTGACGCGGTGAACAATCGCGGATCCGCCGTAAAGAAGCGCGAAGACACACATCGTATGGCCGAGGCCAATAAGGCGTTCAGCCACTACCGTTGGTAGCGAACCAAATCACTAGAAGGCCCGTACGCGGGCATCGGAGACCGGATCATGGGTAAGGCTAAATTTGAGCGCAACAAGCCGCATTGCAACATCGGCACCATCGGTCACGTCGATCATGGCAAGACGTCGCTCACGGCTGCGATCACGAAGATCCTGGCAAAATCGGGGGGCGCGACTTACACCGCCTACGACCAGATCGATAAGGCGCCTGAAGAGCGGGCACGCGGGATTACGATTTCGACCGCGCATGTCGAGTATGAGACTGCCAACCGCCACTACGCCCACGTCGATTGCCCAGGCCACGCCGACTACGTGAAGAACATGATCACGGGTGCTGCGCAGATGGACGGAGCGATCCTGGTGGTGAGCGCCGCCGACGGTCCGATGCCGCAAACGCGTGAGCATATCTTGCTCGCACGCCTGGTCGGTGTTCCGGCGTTGGTGGTATTCCTGAACAAAGTCGACATGGTCGATGACCCCGAGTTGCTTGAGCTTGTCGAGATGGAAGTCCGCGAGCTGCTGACGAGTTACAAGTTTCCGGGCGACGACATTCCGATCATCCATGGCAGCGCACTGATGGCATTGGAAGATAAGAACCCGGAGCAGGGTGAGCTTGCGATCCTCAAGCTGATGGCCGCTGTCGACGCGAGCATCCCGCAGCCATTGCGTGCCACCGACCGTCCGTTTTTGATGCCGATCGAAGACGTGTTCAGCATTTCTGGGCGAGGTACCGTTGTGACGGGTCGTATCGAGCGCGGTATTGTTAACGTGGGTGACGAAGTCGAGATCGTCGGCATTAAAAACACGGTTAAGACGATCGTGACCGGCGTGGAAATGTTCCGCAAGCTTCTTGACCGTGGTGAGGCTGGCGACAACGTCGGCGCTTTGTTGCGTGGCACGAAGCGTGAAGACGTCGAGCGGGGCCAGGTTCTCGCCAAGCCGGGCACGATCACGCCGCATACAAACTTCAAGGCCGAAGCCTACATTTTGACGAAGGAAGAGGGTGGTCGTCACACGCCTTTCTTCACCAACTATCGCCCGCAGTTCTACTTCCGCACGACCGACGTGACGGGCGTAGTTCAGCTGCCCGAGGGCACCGAGATGGTGATGCCCGGCGATAACGTGTCGATGGATGTCGAGTTGATCGCGCCGATCGCCATGGATGATGGGCTGCGGTTCGCTATCCGCGAGGGTGGCCGGACCGTTGGTGCCGGCGTCGTTGCCAGCATCACGAAGTAAGCCTCACGCCGCGAACTTGGATTAGTAGTCATGGACAACCAGAATATCCGCATTCGCCTTAAGGCGTACGACCACCGTGTGCTGGATAACAGCACACGAGAGATCGTAAACACGGCAAAGCGGACGGGTGCGCGGGTACGCGGGCCGATCCCGTTGCCGACGCACATTGAGCGGTTCACGGTCAACCGTTCTCCTCACGTGGACAAGAAGTCACGCGAACAATTCGAGATCCGGACCCATCGCCGACTTCTGGATATCGTGGAGCCCACGCCGCAGACGGTGGACGCGCTGATGAAGCTCGACCTCGCCAGCGGTGTGGACGTAGAGATTAAGCTGTAGGACCGCCACGATGCGCACGGGATTAATTGCAAAGAAGCTGGGCATGACCCGGATCTTCAAAGAAGACGGGACTCACGTGCCAGTGACGGTGCTGCACCTCGACGAGGTGCAGGTTATCGACGTCCGTACGCAGGAGCGGGATGGTTACACTGCCGTTCAGCTTGGTTGGGGCCGGGCAAAAGCGAAGAACGTCACGGCACCGAATAAGGGGCATTATGCCCGCGTAAAGGTCGAACCGAAGAAGAGAGTGGCTGAATTCCGTGTCGATGCCGATGCGGTGTTCGAGAGCGGGCAGACGCTGAGCGCCGCGCATTTCGTGGTCGGGCAGAAAATCGATGTTTGCGGCGTGACCAAGGGTAAAGGCTTCGCGGGTGCGATGAAGCGCTGGAATTTCCGTGGGCTTGAGGCATCGCACGGCGTGTCGGTCAGCCACCGGTCGCACGGATCAACCGGTAACCGCCAGGACCCGGGTAAGACATTCAAGAATAAGAAAATGGCCGGCCATCTTGGTGTGGAGCGGGTAACGACACTCAACTTAGTCGTGGCCGGCATAGATGCTGACCGCGGCTTAATCATGGTTCGCGGTGCGGTGCCAGGCAGCAAAGGCGAGTTCGTGTTTGTGCGCGATGCGGTGAAAAAGAAGCGGCCCGATGATGCGCCGTATCCGGCTGGGTTCATGGCGACCGCGGCATCTGCAGGCACTGCGGCCGAGGCGGAGTGACAGTGATGCAGATTGAAATCAAAACACTGGCTAACGGCTCGGCTGGACAGGCAGAGTTACCGGCAGAGCTGTTCGGTGCCACTCCGCGCCGTGACATAATCGCGCGTGTAATTCATTGGCAGCTGGCCAAACGTCGGGCTGGCACGCACAAGACCAAGGGCATGGGCGAAGTGTCCGGTACGACTAAGAAGCCGTTCAAGCAGAAGGGCACTGGCAACGCTCGTCAGGGCTCATTGCGTGCGCCGCAGTTTCGTACCGGTGGCCGCGTGCATGGCCCGGTCAATCGTAGCCACGAGTATGATTTACCAAAAAAAGTTCGTCGTCTTGGGTTGATCAGTGCACTGAGCCTTAAGCAGGCTGATGGTAAGGTGGTCGTCGTTGACACTGTGGCCGGTGGGACAGGCAAGACACGCGATTTGGTTAAGCAGTTGAACGCGCTAGGGTGGAAGTCGGCGTTGGTCGTGGACCACCTTGTCGACGAGGACTTTGCTCAAGCGAGCGCTAACATTATCGGTATCCGTGTGTTGCCGATCGGTGGCGCGAATGTTCACGACATCATCCGCCACGACCTACTTGTGGTGACGACCGCCGGGCTGGCCGGGTTGCAGGCGCGTCTGATCAAGCAGGCAGTGCCTGAAGGAAATTTAGCATGAGCGTCGGGCAGGTAATGGCCGCGCGGAAGCGCGCCGCGACGATGAGCCGGGAGGCGATGTACGAAGTCATTCGCTCGCCCGTCATTACTGAGAAAGCGACGGCGGCCACGGAGCGGAACCAAGTTGTGTTTCGCGTCGCGATTGATGCCAACAAGATGGAGATCAAGGCGTCGATCGAGGGGCTTTTCGGTGTGACCGTCCTCGGCGTCAATACCTTGATCCAGAAGGGTAAGACTAAGCGCTTCAAGGGTCGGCCGGGCGTTCGGTCTGACGTAAAGAAAGCATATGTGCAGCTGGCCGAAGGACAGTCGATTGACATGTCCACCGGTTTGGCTTGAGGACTGAACGATGGCACTAAGGCAATTTAAACCCGTTACTGCGAGCCTTCGTGGAACGGTGCTGATCGACCGCAGTGAACTGTGGAAGGGAAAGCCGATAAAGACGCTGACCGAGGGTCAGCACAAGACCGGCGGGCGTAACAACCACGGTCGTACAACGTCGTTCTTCCGCGGCGGTGGGCATAAGCAGACCTATCGCCATGTGGACTTCAAGCGCCGGAAGTTGGATGTATCGGCCGTCATCGAGCGTTTGGAATACGACCCGAACCGCACCGCATTCATCGCGCTGATAAAGTACGATGATGGTGAATTAAGTTACATCATTGCTCCACAGCGCGTTAAGGCTGGTGACCGCGTCGTGGCCGGGTCTCGCGTGGACATCAAGCCAGGCAATGCGATGCCGATGGCAGCGATCCCGGTCGGTACGATTATCCATAATGTTGAGATGAAGCTCGGCGCCGGTGGTAAGATGGCCCGCTCGGCCGGGACTTATGCGCAATTGGTCGGTAAGGACGCCGGATATGCGCAGGTCAAGCTGCAGTCGGGTGAGTTGCGTATCATCCGCGCTGAGTGCTTCGCGACTGTGGGTGCGGTGAGTAATCCCGATAACCAGAACCAGAGCCTTGGCAAGGCTGGTCGCGCACGTTGGATGGGCCGTCGCCCGCACAACCGTGGCGTGGTTATGAACCCAGTTGACCATCCGCACGGCGGCGGCGAGGGCCGTACGAGCGGAGGCCGGCATCCGGTCACGCCGTGGGGTAAGCCAACAAAGGGTTTCAAGACGCGAGCGAACAAGCGGACGGACAGCATGATTATCCGCCGCCGTCCGAAGGGAAAGCACTAATCATGGCACGGTCCGTATGGAAAGGTCCGTTCGTTGACGGGTATCTATTGGGCAAGGCGGAGGCGGCGCGCGGTTCCGGCCGGAACGAGATCATCAAGATTTGGTCGCGCCGGTCGACGATTTTGCCGCAATTCGTGGGCCTCGTGTTTGGGGTCTATAACGGGCACAAGTTTTTGCCCGTCCAAGTGAACGAGAACATGGTAGGTCATAAGTTTGGCGAATTCTCGCCGACGCGGACCTTTACTGGTCACTCGTCTGATAAGAAGGCGAAGCGGGGATGAGTAAGCCCAAGACTGAGCGCGCGCTGAGTGAGACCGAGGCGCAGTGCGTGGTACGGAATATCCGCATCAGCCCGCAGAAGTTGAATCTAGTCGCGGGGTTGATCCGTAACCAGCCTGCTAGCCAGGCGGTAGCCACACTGACGTTCAGCAAGCGTCGCATTGCTCATCAGGTTAAAAAGGCGCTTGAGAGTGCAATCGCCAATGCCGAAAACAACCATCAGCTGGACGTCGACCGGCTAGTTGTGACCCGTGCGGAAGTTGGCAAGTCGATTGTCATGCGTCGGTTTATGGCCCGTGGCCGTGGTCGGGCATCGCGGATCGAGAAGTGGTTCAGCCATCTGAAGATCGTTGTGGCCGAGCAGCAGCAGCTGCCGGAGCCCGGGTCGCAGAAGCAGTCAAGGGCGGCGTAGGATATGGGTCACAAAGTCAATCCAATCGGGCTTCGGCTCGGCATCAATCGGACGTGGGACAGTCGCTGGTACGCGGGCGCCGACTACTCGAAGTTGCTGCTTGAGGACCTGAAGCTGCGCTCGCATCTGCGTACGAAGCTTTCGGGAGCCGGCGTTTCGCGCGTCGTAATCGAGCGTCCCGCCAAGAAGCCGCGTATTACCATCTATGCAGCCCGGCCGGGTGTTGTGATCGGCAAGAAGGGGCAGGACATCGAGACCCTGCGCAAGTCGCTGACCGCCATGGCGAAGTCTGAGGTTACACTAAACATTGTCGAGATTCGCAAGCCCGAGATTGATGCGACGTTGGTTGCGGAGAATATTGCTCAGCAGCTTGAGCGCCGGGTCGCCTTCCGGCGGGCGATGAAGCGGGCCGTGCAGTCAGCTATGCGGCTGGGTGCCCAGGGTATTCGGATAAATTGCGGCGGACGCCTCGGCGGGGCGGAAATCGCGCGTACTGAATGGTACCGTGAGGGTCGGGTCCCATTGCACACCTTGCGTGCAGATGTGGACTTTGGTGTGGCGACGGCAAAGACGACTTACGGCACTTGCGGCGTAAAGGTCTGGATCTTCAAAGGTGAAGTTCTAACGCACGACCCGATGGCCCAGGATCGCCGGGCCGCCGAACAGGCGCCGCAGCGCTAAGGAGAGTATGAGTCATGATGTCTCCGAAGCGGACGAAGTACCGCAAGGCCCATAAGGGTCGTATCCACGGTTTGGCGAAGTCCGGTACGCAGCTGAATTTTGGCGCGTTCGGCCTGAAGGCGTTAGAGCCCGAGCGCATCACCGCGCGTCAGATTGAAGCGGCGCGACGTGCGATCACGCGGTCGATGAAGCGTGCCGGTCGAGTTTGGATCCGGATGTTTCCGGACGTGCCCGTGAGCCAAAAGCCTGCTGAAGTCCGCATGGGTTCTGGTAAAGGTAGCCCAGAGTTTTGGGTTGTACGTATCAAGCCCGGTCGGATTATGTTTGAAGTCGACGGTGTCTCGCTGGAGTTAGCGAAGGCAAGCCTGGCTCTGGGCGCGGCCAAGTTGCCCATTCGAACGAAGTTCGTGCAACGGCTCGGGGAGGGCTGAACGATGACCAAGCCTACCGATCTGCGCGCCAAGGGTGCGGATAGTTTACCGGCGATGCTGTTAGAGTTGCGTAAGGAGCAGTTTAACTTGCGTTTCCAGCGCGCGACCGGCCAGACCGAGGGCGTCGGCCGCGTTCGGCAGGTACGCCGAGACATCGCCCGCGTGAAGACAATCATGACCGAGCTGAAGCGGCCCGCCGCCAGCACGGCGACACAGAAGTAGAGGCGAGACAGATGCCAAGGCGCGTCCTGACCGGGCGGGTGACCAGCGATAAGATGGACAAGACAATTACTGTCTTGGTCGAGCGTCGCGTGATCCACCCTCTGTATAAGAAGTTCATACGTAAGTCGAAGAAGTACGCTGCGCATGACGAGTTGAACGTGTGCAAGGAAGGCGATAAAGTCCGGATCGAAGAATGTCGTCCGATCAGCAAGCGTAAAACCTGGTTGTTGGTTGAGCGTAATGGTGGGCCGGTCGAAATGCCGCATGGTTATGTGGCCGCAGTTCGCGTGACGCACGTTCAGGCGCCTGTCGCGGTTGTGGCTGACCAGTCGGCGTAGGGGTAGGGTAAATGATTCAGGTCGAAAGCAACCTTGAGGTTGCGGATAACTCCGGCGCGCGGCGCGTGCAGTGCATTAAGGTGTTGGGCGGTTCGAAGCGTAAGACGGCGTCGGTCGGCGATGTGATCGTCGTGTCGATTAAGGAGGCCATTCCGCGCGGCAAGGTCAAGAAGGGCGACGTGCATCAGGCAGTGATCGTGCGGACCTCGTTTCCAGTGCGCCGCGCTGATGGGAGCGCCATCCGGTTTGATCGCAATGCGGCCGTGCTAATCAACAAGCAGCAGGAGCCGATTGGTACCCGCATCTTCGGCCCGGTTGTTCGTGAGCTACGGGGCAAAAAGTTCATGAAGATCATCTCGCTCGCGCCCGAGGTGCTGTGATGTCCGCGCGTATTCGTAAGGGCGATACGGTTGTGGTTATCTCCGGCAGCGACCGCGGTAAGCGCGGTGAGGTGTTGCAAGTGCGGCCGAAGGATGAGCGTGCCGTGGTCAAGGGCGTGAACATCGCCAAGAAGCACACGAAAGCGCAGGGTATGGGCCAGCCTGGTGGCATAATCGAGCAAGAAGCGACTATCCATTTGTCGAATTTGGCACTGTTGGACCCAAAGACAGACAAGCCAACTCGTGTTGGCTTCCGTATGCTGGATGACGGCCGCAAGGTGCGGTTCGCTCGCGGCAGCGGCACCGTAATTGAGGGCTGAGGCAATGAGCGACACTGAGACCATTCCGGCGGCTGAGCGCGAGATGCCGCGCATGCAACAGCGTTACGTCGACGAGATCAAGGCGAAAATGCTGGCGGAGTTTGGTTACACGAACGTGATGCGTGTGCCGAAGTTAGAAAAGATCGTCATCAACATGGGCGTGGGCGAGGCCGCCGGCGACCAGAAGAAACTCGACGCCGCCGTGGCTGAGCTGATGTTGATCGCTGGGCAGAAGCCGGTGAAGACACTTGCGAAGAAGGCGATCGCTGGTTTCAAAATCCGCGAGGGTTTGCCGATCGGTTGTAAGGTGACGCTGCGCAAGTCTCGCATGTTCGAGTTTCTGGATCGGTTGGTTACGATCGCTCTACCACGGGTGCGTGACTTCCGAGGGATTCCGAACGGGAAGGGCTTCGACGGTCGCGGCAATTTTGCGATGGGCCTGAAAGAGCAAATTATCTTTCCGGAAATTGCATACGAGAAAGTGACCGACGTACGCGGTATGGATATTATCTTTGTCACCACTGCCAAGACGGATGCGGAGGCTAAGGCGTTGCTGAAGGCATTCGATATCCCATTTGCGCCGTAATAATCGTGTTGGGAAAACTGCCTGCTATGCAGGATAAGTTCCGAGGAGAGTATTCGAATGGCTAAGACATCGTCGGTTAACCGCAACACTAAGCGTGAGCGAATGACGGCTCGTGACAAGACGAAGCGGGCGGAACTGAAAGCACAGGTTATGGACCGAAGCACGCCCGTCGAGGAGCGCTTCGAAGCGTCTGTAAAATTGGCTCAGCTACCGCGTAATGGTGCGGCTGTTCGTGTCCGGCTTCGTTGCGCGCTGACTGGCCGCTCGCGGGGCAACTACCGTAAGTTCAAGCTGTCGCGGAATATGCTCCGCTCACTGGCCAACTCCGGGCAGCTGCCCGGCGTGGTCAAGGCGAGCTGGTAAGGAAGCCCGCCGATGTCGATGTCTGATCCGTTGGGTGACATGCTCACCCGTATTCGAAATGCTCAGCGCAGCCGGCACACGATGTGCGTGGCACCGGCGTCAAAGCTGCGCGCCGGCGTACTAGAAGCGTTGAAGCGCGAGGGCTTTATCCGTGGTTATGCTGCCGAGGAACTCCGGCCCGGCGTGGCTCAGCTGCGTATTGAGCTAAAGTACAGTGAGGGTGAGCCGGTGATCAAAGAGATCACTCGCGTCTCCAAGCCCGGCCGCCGAGTGTATTCTGCGATTAAAGAATTGCCCCGCGTGTATGCGGGCCTCGGTGTATCGATTCTGTCCACGCCCCGTGGCGTGTTAAGCGACGGCGAAGCGCGCGCTGCCAATGTTGGCGGCGAAGTGCTTTGCCGCGTATTCTAAGGGGGACGTAATGTCTCGTGTAGGCAAGTATCCCGTGGAAGTCCCCGCGGGTGTGACGGTTGCGATTGTCGACGGTATCCTGTCGGCGCAGGGCAAGCTGGGCACAATGTCGCTCAAGCTAACGAAGTTAGTTGAAGCGACGGTCGAAGATAACAAAGTGACGGTTAAGCCGATCGGCACGGCGGCGTCGGCCCGGATGATGTGGGGCACCACGCGGTCTCTCGTTGCCAGCATGGTCCAGGGTGTATCGGCTGGTTACACGAAGGTGCTCGAGATTACCGGCACCGGGTTCCGGGCCAGTGTGCAGGGTAAAAACCTCGTAGTTAACCTCGGCTTTTCTCATGACGTGGTTTATCCGGTCCCGGAGGGCATCACGATCACGACGCCGAAGCCCACGGTGATTGCCGTAACGGGCGTCGATAAGCGGCAAGTTGGTCAGGTTGCGGCTGAAATTCGGTCGTATCGTCCGCCGGAGCCCTACAAGGGCAAAGGCGTGAAGTACGAGAATGAGCAGATCCGCCGCAAAGAAGGCAAGAAGAAGTAAGATGAGCGCTCCACAGGATCTTCGGACCCGGCGTCGTGAACGTCTGCGGTATCAGCTACGCCAGAAATCGGCCGGCCGGCCTCGGCTGTCGGTGTTCCGGTCTGGCAAGAACATCTACGCCCAAGTGATCGACGATGCGCAGGGACGGACACTGGCCGCTGCATCGAGTCTTGATAAGGACCTGCGCACCGGGCTCAAGACCGGCGCGGACAAGGACGCGGCAGCGGCAGTGGGTAAGCTGGTTGCACAGCGCGCGACGGCAGCCGGTGTGACGTTGGTCGTGTTCGACCGTGGTGCATATTTGTATCATGGCAGGGTGAAGGCATTGGCGGAGGCTGCTCGCGAGGGCGGTCTTTCGTTCTAAGGATCGAATAAGATGGCACGGGATTCACGGGACGGCGGCGGACGGGGCGGTCGGGAGCGCGACCGGGATGGCGGCGATGACCTGATAGATAAGCTGGTCACAATTAACCGCGTGGCAAAAGTCGTGAAGGGCGGGCGCCGGTTCGCGTTTGCTGCGCTGGTGGTTGTGGGCGATCAGAAGGGTCGGGTTGGCTACGGCGCCGGAAAGGCCCGTGAAGTTCCAGAAGCGATCCGCAAGGCGACGGAGCGGGCGAAAAAGACTATGATACGCGTTCCGTTGAAGGAAGGCCGTACGCTGCATCATGACGTTGAGGGTACGTTCGGGGCGGGGCATGTACTGCTTCGATCCAGCACGGCTGGAACGGGAATCATTGCAGGCGGTCCGATGCGTGCTGTGTTCGAAACACTGGGTATTGGTGACGTGGTGGCCAAAAGCTTTGGCAGTCGTAACCCGCACAACATGGTGAAGGCGACATTTGCTGCACTGACCCGCTGCGCCAGCCCGCGGTCGGTTGCTGCGCGCCGAGGCAAGAAGGTGTCGGACATTCTCGGCAAGCGCGATGAGTTGGAGGCGGGCGATGTCGGATAGTCCCGTTGGAAAAGTTCGCGTGACGCAGGTTGCGTCTGGCCTGGGACGTAGAAAGAACCAGATCGGCACTCTGGTCGGTCTGGGCTTGAACAAGATACGCTCGACTCGGGTGTTGGAAGATACGCCCGCGGTCCGCGGTATGATCCGCACGGTCCAGCACTTGGTGCGGACGGAGGATGTGAAGTGAAGCTAAACGAACTACGCGATAACCGGGGGGCGCGTCTGAAGTCCAAGCGCCTCGGTCGCGGTATCGGGTCCGGTAAGGGCAAGACGTCGGGTAAGGGCGTTAAAGGCCAGAAGGCGCGTGAGGGTGTGTCTTTGAACGGGTTCGAGGGTGGACAGTTACCGATCTATCGGCGCCTGCCGAAGCGCGGCTTCACTAACATCTTCCGCAAGGAATACGCCCCGGTAAACCTAGGTTCGATCAGCAAAGCGATTGCAGCAGGTCGGTTAAACGCCAACGAGGCGGTGACCGAGGCTGCTCTGGCAGCCGCCGGCCTCGTACGCTTGGCAAAGGTTGATGGCGTAAGGCTGCTTGGCATGGGCGCGATCAACCAACCGATCCGGGTCACTGTTTCCGGCGCATCGGCGACGGCGATCGCAGCGGTCGAAGCGGCAGGCGGCACGGTCACGTTGTTGGGCGCATCAGTTGCGACTTCGGAACAACCCGGCACTGAGCAGCCGGCGGCGTAAGCTTGCGCTTTGGCGCCCGCACGCGGCACAGTGCGGGTAGAAAAGGAAAACAGGGCGGCGGGCGGGAGTAAACCGTTCGCCGTCCGACGCTTGACGGAGGAAACCCGATGGCCTCGGCAGCAGAACAACTCGCATCGTCCATGAGCCTCGGCAGCTTTTCCAAGGCGACGGAGCTGAAAGCGCGAATTTGGTTCACGCTTGGGGCGTTGCTCGTGTACCGCATCGGTACCTACATTCCTGTCCCCGGTGTTGACGCCTCGGTGATGGGCGAAATGCTTGCTCAGCATGGCAGTGGCATTCTGGGCATGTTTGATATGTTCAGCGGCGGCGCGCTCGGTCGCATGACCGTGTTTGCTTTGAATATTATGCCGTATATCAGCGCGTCGATCATTGTCCAATTGATGGCCGGCGCTGTCCCATCGCTCGAAGCGCTCAAGAAAGAAGGCGAGACCGGGCGTAAGAAACTAAACCAGTACACCCGCTATCTTACTGTGCTTATTGCGCTGATCCAATCTTACGGTATCGCGGTGGGGCTGGAAGGTATGCATGGTAATTTCGGCGCCGCCGTAATCGAGCCCGGCCTTTTCTTCCGTGTCTCCTGCGTCGTGACGCTAGTGGGCGGCACGATGTTTTTGATGTGGATCGGCGAACAGATCACCGCGCGTGGTATTGGCAATGGCACTAGCCTGATCATTTTTGCCGGCATCGTCGCAAACCTTCCAAGCGCGCTGGTGAGGTTGCTCGAACTTGGCCGGACGGGTGCGCTGTCGCCCGTCTTCATTTTGCTATTTATCGTGATCGCCGTAGCCGTTGTGGCGTTCGTGGTGTTTATGGAGCGTGCCCAGCGACGGGTGACGGTCCAGTACCCAAAGCGACAAGTCGGTCAGCGTATGTTTGGCGGCGATAGCACGCACATGCCGTTGAAAGTGAACACGGCCGGGGTAATTCCCCCCATCTTCGCCAGCTCCATTTTGCTGATCCCGGCCACGATCGCAGGCTTTGCTAGCAACGATCCTAACTCCTGGCTGGCGTGGTTTGCGCAGAAGTTTGCGCATGGTGAGCTGATGTACATGATCACCTATGCCGGTATGATCTTGTTCTTCTCGTACTTCTACACGGCCATTGTGTTCAACACGGAGGAGACAGCCGATAATCTGAAGAAATACGGTGGCTTCATCCCCGGCGTCCGGCCTGGCAGCAATACGGCCCAGTACTTTGATACGATCCTTACGCGGCTTACGACCGTAGGCGCCGTCTATCTTGCTATCGTTTGCTTATTGCCGGAAATTCTGATCGCTCGGTACGGCGTGCCGTTCTACTTCGGTGGCACGAGCTTGATGATTATTGTGTCGGTGACCATGGACACGGTTACGCAAATCCAGTCACACTTGCTGGCGCATCAATACGAAGGGCTCATCCGTAAGGGCCGCGTGAAGGGACGTCCGCGTTGAATTTAATCTTGTTGGGCCCGCCAGGTGCGGGCAAGGGTACTCAGGCCAAGCGCCTGGAGCAGCTACACGGGATGGCGCAGGTTTCGACCGGCGACATGCTGCGGGCCGAGGTGAAGGCCGGATCTGAGATCGGGCAGCGCGCCAAGGCAGTTATGGAGCAGGGCAAGCTCGTCAGTGACGAAATTATCATTTCGATGCTCGAGATACGCATCGGCCAACCGGACGCAGAACGAGGTTTCATCCTCGACGGCTTTCCGCGCACGGTGCCGCAGGCGGTGGCTCTGGACGCGATGCTGGCCCGTGGTGGTATGCAGATTGATATCGTTATCGAATTGTGTGTGGATGACGCGGCGCTGACTGATCGGATAGCGGGCCGTTTCACGTGCGCCAAATGTGGAGCCGGCTATCACGATATGTTCCATCGCCCGCATGTTGAGGGGACTTGCGACATTTGCGGTGCGCACGAGTTCGCGCGCCGCGCCGACGATAAGCGGGAGACAGTTGCCGCCCGACTAGAGGCCTACCACAGTCAGACCGCACCCATTCTGCCGCATTATCGGGAGAAAGGCAGGCTTGTTACCCTTGATGGTATGAAGCCTATGGATGACGTCACGGCCAAAGTCGAAGCCGCACTCGCTCATGTGCGGGAGATGGCGTTCACTAAGAGTTGATTAGCGGGCATTGACTCGTTCCCCAGGCGCGCTATACAGCGGCACTCATGCCACGGCGTTGCTCGCTGGCATTTTCTATTGCAAAGAGCCTCCAGTGCAGCAGCTGGGCGGAATTCATTATAGTCTCGGCATTCCAGCATGTTCCGAGGCGTCAGGAGTTTAAAGCGTGGCGCGTATTGCCGGTGTGAATATCCCGACCAACAAGCGGGTGCTGATAAGCCTACGTTACATCTACGGCATCGGCCCGACCAATGCCGTCGCCATTTGCACGAAGCTGAATATCCCCGACGATCGACGGGTCAACCAGCTGTCAGACGAAGAAGTCTTGCGCATCCGTGAGTTGATCGACCGCGACTACCGAGTCGAGGGTGACCTCCGTCGCGAGGTCGCGATGAATATTAAGCGTCTCATGGATCTCGGGTGCTACCGTGGTCTCCGCCACCGTCGTGGCCTGCCGGTGCGTGGTCAGCGCACACACACGAATGCGCGCACCCGGAAGGGTAAGGCGGTCGCGATCGCCGGCAAGAAGAAGGTTACGAAGTAATGGCGAAGCCCGCAGCCGCGCGCACGAAGAAAAAAGAGCGTAAGAACATCATCGCTGGCGTGGCTCACGTCGCCGCGACGTTCAATAATACAGTCATCACCATCACGGACGCGCAAGGTAACACGATTGCCTGGTCCAGCGCCGGCGTGCAGGGCTTCAAGGGGTCTCGAAAGAGCACGCCGTACGCCGCCCAGGTCGCGGCCGAGGACGCGGGCAAGAAGGCGCGTGAACATGGTATGGAAACACTCGAAATTGAGGTGAGCGGCCCCGGTTCTGGTCGTGAGAGTGCATTGCGCGCTTTGCAGGCGGTTGGCTTTGGTATTTCCGCCATTCGCGACATGACGCCGATCCCGCATAACGGTTGCCGCCCGCGCAAGCGCCGCCGGGTCTGACATCGGCGCCTAAATCGATACGGGGCCGTCGTTGGGCGGTCCCGCCTTATGCTTTTGGAGACACAGCCGTGGTGCTGCAACGGAATTGGCAGTCGCTGATCAAGCCCGAGAAACTGGGCGTCGAACCCGGGTCTGACCCGCATCGGATCGCGACCGTTGTGGCTGAACCACTTGAGCGCGGCTTTGGCATGACGCTCGGCAACGCAGTACGTCGTGTGCTGCTGTCAAGCTTGCAGGGTGCGGCCGTGACCGCTGTCGAAATTCGCGGCGTTCTGCACGAGTTCAGCTCTATCCCTGGTGTTCGGGAGGACGTGACGGACATCGTCCTCAACATCAAGCAGCTTGCGTTACGGATGCACGGCGAAGGCCCCAAGCGCATGGTGCTCGAGGCGACCGGACCCGGTGAGGTAACCGCCGCTCAGATCGACACCGGCCACGACATCGACGTGATGAACCCCGACCTCGTGATCTGCACGTTGGATGACGGCGTGAAGCTCAGCATGGCGTTCACCGTCAACCTAGGTAAGGGCTATGTGCCCGCCATGGGTAACCGCCCGGAAGACGCGCCGATTGGGCTGATTCCAATCGATGCTATTTATTCGCCCGTAAAGCGCGTGAGCTATAAGGTTGAGCCTACCCGCGTGGGTCAGGTGACCGACTATGACCGGCTGCTGCTGCAGGTTGAGACGAACGGCGCCGTAACGCCCGAAGATGCGGTAGCGTTGGCTGCCCGAATTCTACAGGATCAGCTGCAGCTGTTCATCAACTTTGACGAGCCGCAGCTTGCCCGTACTGATGAGATTCAGGACGACCTGCCGTTCAATCGCAACCTGCTTCGTAAGGTTGATGAGCTCGAACTCTCCGTCCGAAGCGCCAACTGCCTCAAGAACGATAACATCGTCTACATCGGCGACCTGGTCCAAAAGTCGGAGCAGGAGATGCTGCGTACCCCGAACTTTGGCCGTAAGTCGCTGAATGAGATCAAGGAAGTGCTGACTGCCATGGGTCTCGGCCTTGGCATGAGCGTGACCGGTTGGCCGCCCGAAAACATTGAAGACCTGGCCAAGCGCCTGGACGAACCTTTCTAGGATTATTGGAAAATGCGTCACGGTGTCCACGGCCGTAAACTCGGCGTCACGTCCAGCCATCGGCTGGCAATGTTCCGCAATATGGCGGTCGCTCTGATCAAGCACGAGCAGATTACGACGACTTTGCCGAAGGCGAAGGAGCTGCGGCCGGTTGCTGAGAAACTGATCACGCTCGGTAAGCGCGGCGGTCTTCATGCTCGTCGGCAGGCTATTGCGCAGCTGCAGGATGAGCGGATCGTCAACAAGCTGTTCACGGCGTTGGCCGATCGGTACAAGACGCGTTCCGGTGGGTATTGCCGTGTTCTGAAGGCTGGCGTGCGGTATGGCGACGCAGCCGACATGGCCGTGATCGAGCTGATGGATCGCGACGTGTCTGCTAAGGGTCAGGATAGCGGCCCACGTGCCGCCCCGGTCGATGAGGACCAGCAGGCCGCATAACGCCCGGTCGGCTCATGGCCGGCGCTGACTTATTCGAGGGCAACGCCACGTTGCCGTTGGCTGAACGACTTCGTCCGACCGTGTTACAGGACGTTGTCGGTCAGCCACAGTTGATAGGGCCTGGTGCGAGACTTAGCACTATGGTCGATCGTGGCACGCTCGCCTCACTGATCCTATGGGGTCCGCCGGGCGTCGGCAAAACTACAATCGCTCGTCTACTGGCCGACGCTGCCGGGATGGAATTCCACGCGCTCTCGGCTGTGTTCAGCGGCGTCGCTGATCTCAAACGTGCTTTCGACGCTGCCCGTGCCCGTCGTCCGGCTCGGACCTTGCTGTTTGTCGATGAAGTGCACCGCTTCAATCGCGCGCAACAGGACGGTTTTCTGCCAGTGGTCGAGGACGGCACCATTACTCTGGTGGGAGCGACGACGGAAAACCCGTCTTTTACTCTGAACGGCGCGCTGCTGTCGCGGTGCCAGGTCGTGGTGCTTCATCGCCTGGACGACGTGGCGCTCGATACGTTACTACAACGGGCGGAACACATGCTCGGCCCGCTGCCGCTTACGCCCGACGCGCGCGCCGCCTTGTGTGCCATGGCCGATGGCGACGGCCGATACGCGCTGAACATGGCCGAGCAGGTATTTGCGGGCGGGCCCGAGCCGCTCGACCCGGCAGCACTGGCGGCCTTAGTCGGGCGCCGCGCGCCGCAGCACGATCGCGACCGGGACGGCCACTACAATCTTGCTTCGGCGCTGCATAAATCACTGCGCGGCTCGGACCCGGACGCCGCGTTGTACTGGCTTGCTCGCGCTTTGGCTGGCGGTGAGGATCCACGCTTTCTTGCCCGTCGTATGGTCCGGTTTGCGAGCGAGGATGTGGGCCTCGCCGACCCCCACGCACTGCCACAGGCCCTGGCCGCGTGGGACGCGTACGAACGGCTGGGCACGCCGGAGGGGGAGCTTGCCCTCGCCCAGGCGGCGCTTTATCTGGCGACTGCGCCCAAATCGAACGCGGCGTACACTGCATTCAAACGCGCGACCACGCTTGCGAAACAGTCTGGCAGCCTGGCACCGCCAGCCGTCATCCTGAACGCGCCCACGGCGTTGATGGGCGCCCTCGGCTACGGAGCTGGCTATCAGTACGATCATGATACGCCGGATGCGTTCAGTGGCCAGAACTACTTCCCCGACGGTATCGCCCGCCCCACTTTCTACACGCCCCCCGACCGCGGATATGAGCGGGAGGTGAACCGTCGCCTGACCCATTGGGCTGGTCTGCGGACACAACGTCAGGACCCTGTATGACCGTTACCACCCGCCCCGTGACCGACGATGAAGCCGAACTGCGCCTCGATCGCTGGTTCCGCCGCCACTTTCCGGGCCTGACGCAGGGCGCGATCCAGAAGATGTGCCGGACTGGCCAGGTACGCGTCGATGGTAAACGGGCCGAAACCTCGACCCGCCTTGAGCCCGGCCAGATGATACGCGTGCCCCCGCTGCCGACCTCGGTGCCCGTCAAAAAGGCTGAGCCGGCGCCGTTCAATCCCGCCATCGTGCGCGAGTTGGAGGCGATGATCCTGTACCAGGACGAGCAGGTGATTGTGCTCAACAAGCCTCACGGCCTGGCGGTTCAGGGCGGCCCGGGCATTAGCCGGCACCTCGATGGCCTATTGGACGGGTTGCGCATGGGCAGCCCGCATCGTCCGCGGCTAGTTCACCGGCTGGACCGGGACACCTCCGGGTGCCTCGTCCTGGCGCGCACGCCCGGAACGGCGGCAAAGCTCGCGGCCGGCTTCCGCGGACGGGACGTGGCCAAGACGTACTGGGCCATTGTCGCAGGCCGCCCCGTGCCGAGTGAGGGCCGGATCGATCAGCCGCTGCTGCGCTACACCGGCCCCCGGGGCGAGCGTAGCGTGCCGGCCACGCGGGATGATGCGGAGGCGCAGCGGGCGGTGACGGACTACCGCACGCTCGATCACGCCGGGCAGAAACTGGCATGGCTGGAGCTGTCGCCTATCACCGGCCGCACCCACCAGCTGCGTGTGCACTGCGTCGGCATCGGCACGCCAATCGTTGGCGACGATAAGTACCATGAGCCAGACCAGAACGGTTCCGGCACGGCGATCATCGAGGGCCTGCCGGACAAGCTGCACCTGCACGCCCGTGCGCTCGATCTACCGCACCCGGCGGGCGGGCGGCTGGTGGTCGAGGCACCGCTGCCGCCGCACATGATCGAGAGTTTTCGTACGCTGGGCTTCCAAGCCGCACCCCCGGCGGACCCGGCCCGCACGCGATGAGGCGTGTGAGCCTGATCGCGCTGGCGGTCGTGGTGCCCGGCCTGATTGCGGTCAACGCTTGGTTGTTCAACTCCGCCAATGTGCGCGCAATGCTGCAGGACGCTGCCACCCGCGCGGCGGGCCGGCCGGTGGTGATCGACGGACCCATCACGGTCACATGGCGGTCGCGGCTTAGAATTGAGGGCCTGCGGCTACTAGCCCCGCCCGGCCTGTCACGGCCGGAGTTGGCGCGCGTTGGCTCGGCGGAAATAGGGGTGGCGTGGCTGTCGTTGTTATCGGGGCGGATCGAATTGCGCGGCGTGCAACTCGACACGGTGGACGTGCTGCTCGAGCGGGATGGAACTGGTCGCGGTAACTGGGAACGGCCGCCCGCACCGGCGCCGACTGGTCAACCGGGCACCGCCTCCGCATCGGGTCGCCGCATGGAGGTCTCGCTCGACAGCGCGATCATCACCCACGCAACGCTCGCCTATCGCGACGCAGACCGGACCTGGACGGCACAGATGCCGCGCGGCGCGATCGAGGACGGGCGTCGCGTTGCGGCCGATCTCGTCCTGGACGGCGTGCCGGTGCGCGTGACGGGTACCGGCCCCTTTCCCTTGGCGCTGCAGGTTACGGCCGATCGGGTTCCGGTGGGGGCCATGGCGGCCGATGCCGTGCGGCTGACGCTGGCGGCGGACGGCCCCGACACGCCGGTGCGGCTGGATGGGACGGGAACGGTCGGTGGTGTCCCGGCCACGCTGGCGGCGACTGCGCCCAGCTTGCGTGGCGTGGCGGCGGATGGCGTGCTTGACCGCATCAGCTTGGCATTGGGCGATGCGACGGCGGTAGCAGAGGGCCGGCTGGACCTTCGGCGTCCCGACATTACCGTGCGTGCGCATGTGCCGTCCGTGGCGACGCTCGGCGCAGCCCTGGGCCTTGTGTGGCCCGATTGGCATGGCGGTGAGGCTACGGTGCAGGTGACCCGGACCGCCAAGGGCGCGTCGATGGTCGGCACGGCTGTACTAGCTGGATCGGATGCCGCGTTCCGGCTTGGGGTCGGCTGGCCCCGCTGGCGGCTGGACGGGACGATCGACGCGGGTGTGCTTGACCTCGATCCACTGCTGATCCGGCCCGCAGCGCCCGTCGCCGCTTCTGAAGCCTTGGTTACGGGCCCTGCCGTATCTGGACCAGCGACTGCCGTGACCGTGGCACCCCCCGTGACCGTTGCGCCGCCCAGGCCGCTGCCATTCTCTGCGTTGACCGAGGCTGATGGTGACGTGCGGTTGACCGCTGGAACACTGCGTTGGCGTAAGACCGACTTCACGAGCCTGACCGTCCATGCCGTGTTGGACCGCGGTACCCTCACCATCGACGGCGCCCATGCCATGCTAGGTGGCGGGCCGGTTGACGCACACCTGGTTGCCGATGCCGCGCCGCCACATGCCAGCCTGACCCTCGAAGCACCGGGGTCTGACGCGGCGGCGATTGAGCAACTGGTCGGCGTCGCGCCCGCCGTGACGGGCCGGGCTGAGCTAGATGTTTCGCTGGACGGTACCGGACCGGACTGGCCGTCGCTGTTGGCGAGTGCCACGGGCCGGGTCGGCCTGGCGATGGTCGGAGGTGAGGCGGATCTGGCGGCCATTCCCGGGCTCACGGCCGGGCTGGCGCAGATCAGCCGTGGTACGCCGCTGCCAGCCAAGGGCGTTGTGCCGGGACGCACGCCCATACGCTGCCTGGCGCTGCGTGCGGACCTGGCCGGCGGGCACGCGACGCTGGCGGCATTGGTGCTCGATACACCACGGCTGACGTCGACGGGGGAGGGCACCGTGGACATGACCGACCGAACGTTGGCGCTGCGGCTACGCCCGTCCGTCGCCGTGGGCAGCGTCACAGTATCCTCGCCATTGCGGGTGACCGGGCCATGGGCAAAACCCGCGATTAAAATGGACGGCGACGGCGGACGCGCTGGCATCAGTATCGCGACGATGTCCGAGCCCGATCAATGCGGCCCGGCGCTCACGCTGGCCCGCAACGGCCGCCCTGGTACGGTACCGCCCCCGCCCGAGCCGCCCAAATCCACCAAACCTGCCGACCTGCTGCGGAGCCTGCTACGATGAAACGTTTCTGGACCACCGCCACCGTCACTGACATGCCCGGCGGTGCCGCAATCCTGTTAGACGGCAAGCCCATGCGCGTCCCGGGCGGCCCAGCGCTGCTGCTGACCACACCCGCCCTGGCCGACGCCGTCGCGGCCGAGTGGCAGGCTGCCGGCGGTGCCGCGGGCGGGACGTTCACGCTGGACGACTTGCCACTGACCCGCCTGGCCGGCACCGCGCAGGACCGCGTGGCGCCTAACCCCGGCCCCGTCGCCTCGGCGTTAGCGGAATACGCGCAGAGTGACCTGCTATGCTATCGCGCTACCCATCCGGCCGCGCTCGCGTCCCGTCAGGGGCAGTACTGGCAACCCTGGCTGGACTGGGCGGCCGTCACGCATGGCGCGCGCCTCGAACCAACCGAGGGCATTACCCATCGCGCCCAGGACCCGGCCGCGCTGGCCCGGCTGGCCGCCGCCTACGCCGCGCTGGACCCCGCGGCACTTGCGGCGCTCGGCATCGCGGTCCCGGCGATGGGTAGTGCGGTGCTGGGGCTAGCAATGGCCGCAGGCGAGTTGGACTCGGTAACAGCGTTCGAGGTGTCGAGCTTGGACGAGCTGTTCCAGGTTGAGCAGTGGGGCGAGGACTCGTCGGCGGTGGTGCGACGGGCGCATGTGGCGGCGGATTTAGCGCTGGCGGAGCAGTTCTTGCGGCTTACGCGGTGAGTTGCCCTACGGCAGCGGCCTAACTCAGACGGCACGCGACGCCGGGCCTGACTGAGTCAATTGCGACAGGTTATTTAGCAGACTACAACCATACCTCGGCGGTGAAGCAACTGCCACGATCGACTGGGAGGGGTAAGCATGCACCCAGCGCAGGCTAATCGGCTTCCGACCGAAGTCATCGGCTGCGAATCCCTTGTGAAAAAGCGATCAGCCGTCGACGCGCGCGGGTCGATTAAGCTCGGGCCAGTCCATGACGTCATTTTTCGCCCGACTCGGCCCGTTCCACACGAAGACGGCCATGTAACAGAGGTCGCGCAGCTGGGCTGGGGCGAGATCGATCAGCCGATCGTGCAAATCCATACCACGACGACGTTTCCCGGGCGTCATCGTGCGTGGGGCTTACACCAGCGCAGCACGGATCGGCTGTTCGTCGTCAGCGGCCTCGTGAAGTTCGCAGTATTCGACGGCCGGCTGAGTTCGCCCACGTATGGCAGCGTCACAGACCTGGTGTTGAGCGAAAAGAACCCCGGCCTGCTGATTATTCCTCCTAATCTCTATCACGGATGGAAGAATATCGGCGTGTCGGAGGCAATTATCATCAACATGCCAACAGTAGTCTACGACTATGATGCGCCCGATGCACTGGACCTGCCCTGGGACAGCGAAGCAGCCCAGCACCTTATTCCCTACCGGTTCTAGAGTGGCGGCACCGAGAGTAAGTGTTCTACTGCCGACCCATAACCGCGCCGATGTGCTTTGCTATGCGATCCGGTCCGTGCTGTCGCAGAATATGTCTGACCTGGAATTGCTGATCGTCGGCGACGGATGCACTGACGGGACGCGCGAAGTGGTTGGCCGCTTCGACGATGCCCGGATCACCTGGTTCGACCTGCCCAAAGCGCCGCTGAGTGGATATGCCAACCGTAACGTCGTATTACGCCAGGCTACGGGCTCAGTCGTGGCCTATGCTCAGCATGACGATCTGTGGTTTCCGGATCATCTCGAACTTCTGCTCGACACGCTTGCCCGCGCGGACGCCGAGTGGGCGTATAGCCGGCCGATCTGGATCGGACCCGACGGCACGGTTTGCCCGTCTGCCGTCGATCTGACAGATCGTGGTCAGCTCAGCCGATTCCTGAACGTCGAAAACGATATCCCGTCGAGTTGTGTGATCCACTTTCGGTCGGCGCTCCATCGGATCGGCTACTGGCCCGAAGACCAGGCTCATATCGCCGACTGGCTCTGCTGGCAGCGGATACTCACGACCGCGGTGAAGCCCGGCCTGGGGTATTGCCCCATCCCCACGAACCTGCATTTCCGTGCTGCGTGGCGGGATACCGACAGCCGGGTCGAGCGGGCGTGGCGGCCGATTGCGCAGGCGCCGGGGTGGCCGCCGGTGCTGACCTACCCCCCTGCGGGCGAGCCGAAACAGGCCGTGTTCTGGCGCGCCATGACCGAGCAGACTGGCTGGATTAGCCAGTTTCGCGACGCGACGCGGACGATACTTGACCGAATGGCGTGGACTGCGATCCGAGACCTGCTGCCGCGCATGGAGCACGAGCAAGCCGCCCGCACGGCTGCCGAAGCGGAAGCGAATCGGGCCCGGGCTGAAACACTCGATGCGCGCGCCACCCTTCGACAGACCGAGGCCCGGTTACAGTCGCAGGGTGAAGTGGCTCTTTTCAGTATCGCCGAAGCCGAGTCGCAACGGGACACCGCTCTCGCTGCGACGGCGCGTTTGCGGCAGGTGAGTGAAGACGACCTGGCCAGGCTAGCAGTCGCCGAAGCGCAACGGGCGGCGGCGGCGTTGGCCCGGATCGCGCAACTGCAGCAGGCGCAGGATGCCGCGCTGTCCAGTTTCGCGCAGGCCGAGGCCGAGCGGGAGGCAGCCTTGGCGGAGGCCCGCCATTGGGCAGCGGTGGCGGCGGCTTCCGATCGGGATCGCGCGGCTCTTCAGAAGATTGCCGACAGCACGATTTGGCGAGTAACGAGACCACTCCGTGTTGCTGTCGATGCGGTGAAGCGAATGGTTTAGCCTTTCACGGCTGGGACCAACGGTGCTCGTTTTATCTGCCCGAGTCCCATGCACGAGGCGTGGTTAACCCGTGTGGCCGGGGCAGCGTCGGCCTTCATGCATAAGCGCGTCTCGAACTCCATCCTACGGTCGAGCACATCGCACGCATCATTGCGGCGGAGGCGACCCGAAGTTCAGAGTTGCCGCGACCCTCGGCATCGGCGCGGGGGAGGCCGTTGGCCGGTCCTACTGTCCAAAAACCCCGACCCATGCCTTCTGCAGCGCCGCATCCACCTCGGTCATGCTCACGCGTACCCCTAGCGCCGCCAGGCTCGTCACGCCGTACTCCGCAATCCCGCACGGCACGATCCCGCCGAAATGGTCCAACTCCGGACATACGTTCAGCGCTACGCCATGCCAGCTGACCCATCGGGTCACTCGCACGCCCAGCGCCGCGATCTTCGCCTCGCCGCCGTTCGTCACAACCCAAATTCCCACACGCCCGGCCCGC
This sequence comes from Rhodospirillales bacterium, assembly GCA_031428635.1. Taxonomy (GTDB): domain Bacteria; phylum Pseudomonadota; class Alphaproteobacteria; order Acetobacterales; family Acetobacteraceae; genus JANPPS01. The sequence continues at coordinate 3,079 of JANPPS010000078.1, read as the reverse complement.
CGTTCCCCCCGGACGCCAAATACGGCCACCGTACGGATCAGCCACTCCTCCAATCCATGCACATAGCTACGTACGTCGCGGGCCAGCACCATGCCGTGCGGCTGGGTTAGGTCCAGCATGACATAGCCCACGCGCTGGCCCGGCCCATGGTACGTCCACTGTCCGCCACGCCCGGCCACAAATGTCGGGAACCGGCCGGGATCCTGCAGATCCGCGGCCGCTGCGGAGGTGCCGGACGTGTACAGAGGGGGGTGTTCCAGCAGCCACACCAGCCGGCCCGCCGAGCCGTCGCGAATGGCCGCGACTCGCTTTTCCATGCGCGTTATTGCAGCCGGGTACTCGACCAGGCCATGCGCCGTCTCCCAACCGATTGATGCCGCGTGACTCATCGGCTATAGCGGCTCGTCCGAACTGTGCGGTCGTGGCGAAATGGTAGACGCGCAAGCTTGAGGTGCTTGTGGGGGCAACCCTGTGGAAGTTCGAGTCTTCTCGACCGCATACTCTCTGATGTGAACCTTGGCACCGGTGTTGCCAATGGGGCGGTGGTGCCCGATCCTGGCGGTAACAGGCTCGGGAGGCTAACTACGATGGACGACGATTTCCGCAAGGCGGCGCTGGATTACCATCGCCTGCCGCGGCCTGGTAAACTGCAAATCGAGCCGACGAAGCGCATGGTGACCCAGCGTGACCTGGCGTTGGCCTATTCCCCGGGCGTCGCAGCCGCGTGTGAGGCGATCGTGGCCGACCCTGACGCGGCGCGCGACCTTACCGCGCGCGGTAACCTGGTTGCGGTCATCAGCAACGGCACCGCCGTGCTCGGCCTGGGCAATATCGGGGCACTGGCCGGTAAGCCGGTGATGGAGGGCAAGGCCGTCCTGTTCAAAAAGTTCGCCGGCATCGACGTGTTCGATATCGAGGTCGACGCCACCGACCCCGACCTGTTCGTAAGCGTCGTGGCCGCGCTGGAACCGACGTTCGGCGCCATAAACCTCGAGGACATCAAGGCGCCCGAGTGCTTCGACATCGAACGCCGGCTCCGCGCCCGCATGGGCATCCCAGTGTTCCATGACGATCAGCACGGCACCGCCATCATCGTCGCGGCCGCCATCCGCAATGGCCTGCTGCTACAGAATAAGCGGCTGGAAGACGTGAAGCTCGTTACGTCCGGCGCTGGGGCCGCGGCACTCGCTTGCGTCGACTTGCTGGTGGCCATGGGCCTGCCGGTCGCCAACGTGACGCTTACCGACCGCGACGGCGTCGTGCATGCGGGTAGGCTGGATATGGCGCCCAACATGGCCCGCTACGCCAAGCACACCGACGCCCGCGTACTGCCCGACGTGCTGGCCGGCGCCGACGTGTTCCTGGGCCTGTCGGCGCCCCGCGTTCTGCTCGCCGAGTGGCTGCCGCTGCTCGCTCCCCACCCGCTGATCATGGCGCTGGCCAACCCCGACCCGGAGATATTGCCAGAGGCCGTGCGCGCCGTCCGCCCCGACGCCATTGTTGCGACCGGGCGCAGCGACTACCCGAACCAGGTCAACAACGTCCTCTGTTTCCCGTTCATCTTCCGCGGCGCGCTGGACGTCGGTGCGACCGAAATCAATGAGGAGATGAAGGTCGCCTGTGTCGAGGCAATCGCGATCCTGGCCCGGGTCGAGGCGAGCGAGGTTGTAGCTGCGGCCTATGGCGGAGTAGCACCCACGTTCGGCCCGGATTACATCATTCCCAAACCGTTCGACCCCCGCCTTATCCTTCAAATCGCCCCGGCCGTCGCCGCCGCCGCGATGCGCAGCGGGGTGGCTAAACGCCCGATTGCCGACTTTGCCGCGTATCGCCGCGACCTCGAAAAGTTCGTGTTCCGGTCCGGTCAGACCATGCGCCCGGTGTTCGAGGCCGCGCGCCAATCGCTGCGCCGCATCGTTTATGCCGAGGGTGAGGACGAACGGGTGCTGCGCGCCGTGCAAACCGTGGTGGATGACGGCATCGCGGAGCCGATTCTGCTCGGCCGGCGGACGGAGATCACAGCGCGGATCAAGGCACTGGGCCTACGACTGACGATTGACGAAAGTGTGCAAGTGCTCGACCCGACCCAGGACCGGGCGGTGTTCGACCCGCTGGTGTCGTCCTACCAACTGCTGGCCGGACGCCGGGGCGCACCCCCCGACGCAGCGATCCGGCGCATGGTAAAGCGGGGCACCGTCGCGGCCAGCATGATGCTGCAGGCGGGGCTCGCGGACGCGGCCGTGTGTGGCGGGACGGGCGATTGGTGGCGGCACGTGAACTACGCCATGCCCATCATCCCGCGCCGGCCCGGCGTTTCACGGCTGTACGGCCTGTCGGTACTGATCCTGCAGGAAGGCGCGCTGTTCATCTGCGACACGCACATGAACCTCGACCCGACCGCGGCCCAGATTGCCGAGATGACCGGCCTGGCCGCTGCCGCCGTCCGTAGCTTCGGCGTGGTGCCCAAGGCGGCGCTGTTGAGCCACTCCAGCTTCGGCAGCAGCCGGTCGGAGTCGGCGGCCAAGATGCGGACCGCCCTGGCGCTGGTGCGCGCGCAGTACCCGGAGCTGGAGGTCGATGGCGAGATGCACGCCGACGCGGCGCTGGTCGAGGCGGTGCGTAACAAGGCCGTACCCGATAGCCGGCTTAGCGGTACCGCCAACCTGCTGATTATGCCCACGCTGGACGCGGCCAACATCAGTTTCACGCTGCTGGCCGCCGCTGCCGACGGACTATCGATCGGGCCGCTACTGCTGGGCGCTGCGAAGCCGCTGCATGTACTAGTTCCCAGCGTCACCGCGCGCGGCATCTTGAACGTCAGCGCCGTGCTGGCGATGGAGGCCAATGCGCTGCAGGGGCCTGGACCGCATTCCGCTCGAAGCCGCCACACTCGCGTGCGTGTGAACCGCACCACTCGGGGGACGCCACCACGTTATCTAGACACTGCGCAAATCCGTCCTGCCGGTCGCGGGCCTGGGAACCCGGTTCCTGCCTGCCACGAAGGCGATGGCCAAAGAAATGCTGCCCGTGGTGGACAAGCCACTGATCCAATACGCGATCGAGGAAGCGCGCGCCGCCG
>JANPPS010000077.1:0-4896 GCA_031428635.1 Rhodospirillales bacterium | reverse complement strand
AGAACGGCCCCATCGCCGACCGCGCCGACCCGCATCCCGAATTGGTCTGACCGGTGAATAAAACCAGCGTCGGTGCGCGGTACGCCTTGTTAGCCTGGCGCGGTAGCTCCTGCCCCCACACGTCCTCCGTCTCACCCAGGATACGCGCCACGAACGTGCCCGTCGCGTCGCTGGGGGCGCCCAGAGCGGCTTGTTGCGCGGGCGCGGATTGGCCGACACCGAGCTGCTCCGCGCCGCCAATAAGCGTGGCCGGATTGATGCCCGTCACCCAGCCAATCAACGTCAGGACCACGACGGCGCCGATGCCCAAACCGCCAACCCGGCCCTTAACGCCGCGCCGGTCCTCAACATTGTTGCTTTTCCGCAGGTCGTCGTCACGCATGGGTAAGCTCCTGTGCTGGAATTACGTTGTTCGGCGGGGTTCGTTCCGTATGGAGAAGTACTGCCACGGTGGGCGCGTGGCCATGAGGGGCAGCCAGCCGCTAGAAATACGCCGGATCATTGTGCTCAGCTGGGCCGGGTGGGTGTCGGGCCGCCGCGTGCCGGGCTTCCGCATACTGGGTCGCGAAAACTGACGGTCATTCGCCAGCCGACCGCAACGCGGCACCGGTTGCAAGGGGACATAGCGGTACCGCCGCTGCCAGCACCGCGGCAAGCAGCAGCAGATGCGGGCGCGCGGGCAGGCCGGACGTCACCGCCTCGACCGCGCCGGTGCCGAAAATCAGCACTGGCATCGCGAGCGGCAGCACCAGCAGTGGCAGCAGCACCGCACCCCGCCGCGCCCCCAGCACGATCGCCGCACCCATCGTCCCCAACAGCGATAGCGCCATCGTGCCAGGCACCAGCCCGAGCAACAACACCGGCAGCCCCGCATCCGGCAGCCGCAGCATCACCGCCAGCGGCCCGGCCGCCAGCAGCAGCGGCACGCCGGTCGATAGCCAATGCGCCGCCGCCTTCGTGCCCGCGATCGCCGCCGGATGCAGCCCGCTCAGCAATAGCTGGTCGAGCGACCCGTCATCGTAATCGGCGCCGAACAGCCGTTCCAAAGGTAATAACGCCGCCAGCAACGCGCACACCCAGACGATGCCGGGCGCGATCCGGCCCAGTGTCTCGGGCGCCGGCCCGATCGCCAGCGGGAATAGCGCCCCGGCCAGAACGAAGAACAGCACCGCCGCTAGCGTGTCCGCACCATGGCGCAGACCGAGCCGTAGCTCCCGCATCAGCAGCGCGATCATAGCGCCAGTGTCTCCGCATCCGGTAGCGGCAATGGCAAATGCGTTGCCGCCACGACCACGCCGCCGCCCGCCCGATGCGCCGCCAGGACAATGCCCAGCCGCGCGACGGAGGCCGCGTCCAACCCCAGCGTCGGTTCATCCAAAAGCCATACCGGGGCCAGTGCCAACATCAGCCGGGCCAGTGCCAGCCGCCGCTTTTGCCCGGCCGATAGCAACCGCGCCGGCGTATCGGCCAGGCGGCTCAGGTCCATCGCGGCCAAGGCATCCAGGAGCGACCCCCCGCGCGCGGCGGCGAAGGCCAGGTTCTCGGCTGCTGTCAGTCCGGGCTTGATCGCGTCCAGATGCCCCAGATACGCCACCGGTCCCGGCCATTCGATCGACCCGGCATCCGGCCGCCGTAACCCGGCTAGAATGCGCAGCAACGTACTTTTGCCAGACCCGTTCGGTCCCGTCAGCAGTAGCGCACCCCCCGCCGGTACCGCCAGGCTGACGTCACGCAGCACCAGACGCTCCCCCCGGAATGCGGCGATGGCGGTGGCGGTCAGGGTCATAGGGCGGTCATACGCGGGGGTGGATGGCTTTGTCTTTAGCGGCTCGCATTGCGCGGTGGGTGCCACCGTGTCGCTCGACGTTGCTGCATTCCTGTACGGTTTGGTAAAAATTGGCTCTTCGGCTGATCAGGGGTTCCACAAACCGGTCATCCTGCTGCTAACCATGGGCAGCACCCTCATCTGCCGGGGCGTGACATGACCGAGGTACACCATGGCCAGACCCGTCCCCGAACATGCCCCGCCCGCCGATGCTGACGCACGGTGGTCCAGACAGCCGGTGATCTGCTATCCCGTCGACGCCCTGCCGCCACCGGACATCGCCGCCTACCGCGCCGCCCGTGTGGGGTGGCAGCAGATTGACACCGTGACGGTACCCCCGCGTGACGGCCGGACATTCACGGTGCCGGCCGGCTGCTTTGTGCGGATTACCAGCACCGAGGGCACGCAGGTCGGCGACCTCAACCTGTGGGCGGCCGACAACCTGTCCGAACGATTTTACTCCGGTAAGACCCGGGCGCTGCATGGCACGCATGTCACCACCGGCCACCGCCTATGGTCGTCGCTGCCGTATCTGCGCCCAATGGCCACGATTACGGACGACACGCTGGATTGGTATGGCTTCGACGTGGACGGCGGCGGGGTGCACGACGTGATCGGCACGCGCTGCGATCCGTACACGCACCGGCTGCTATCGGGCGGCATGTACCATCATTGCTGCCACTCGAACTTATCGCGCGCGCTGGCGGCGCATACCGGGCTGCCGATCACCGAGGCCGAGCACCACGTTCACGACGTGCTGAACGTGTTCATGTGCACCGGCTTCACCGCCGACACGCATCAGTACTTTATGAAGGCCAGCCCCGCGCGACCCGGCGACGCGCTGGAGCTGTTTGCCGAGATCGACCTGCTCGGCGCCCTATCCGCGTGCCCCGGCGGCGATTGCAGCGCCGTCCACTCTAGCGACACCGCGCGCTGCCACCCGCTGCTGGTGGAGGTGTTCCGGCCTGCCGCACCCCCACGCGGCTGGACGTCGCCGCCACCCAATCCATACGACCGAACCCATGGCGTTGACGCCCCGTCCGTAACCGATGATGCGTGCGTCCCATGAGCGCGCTGCAGCATGCGATCGTGTCGGTCACACCCATCCAGCAGAACTGCACCCTGCTATGGGATAGTGCCAGCCGGGACGCGGTCGTTATCGATCCGGGTGGCGACATCGACCGGATCCTTGACGCGATCGCCAGCCTGAAACTGCGTGTCACCCACATCTGGCTCACCCACGGCCACATCGATCACGCGGGTGGTGCGGCGGCCCTGCGTGACGCGCTGCACGTCCCTGTCTGGGGGCCCGCCGAACCGGACGCGTTTCTGCTGGATGCGCTGCCCGCGGCCGGGCGGCAGTTCGGTATCCCCGACGCGCGCGCCATTGTGCCAGACCGGTGGCTGGTGGACGGTGATGCGCTGTCGATCGGGGCGCATGCGTTCACCGTGCGCGCGGTGCCGGGGCATTCGCCGGGGCACGTGGTGATGCTGGCGCCCGCCGACGGGCTCGCGATTGTGGGCGACGTGTTGTTCCGGGGCTCCGTCGGGCGGACCGACTTTGGCTACGGCGATGGGCCGGCGCTGATTGAGGGTATCCGCACGGTGTTGCTGCCACTGGCCGACACCGTCGCGGTGCTGTGTGGCCACGGCCCGTCCACGACGATCGGGGCGGAGCGGCGGAATAATCCCTTTTTAGTGACGTAAAAGCTTCATCGGCCATGGCCTCGGCAGCCTACGCCGGGTCCGCTATGCCCGTGCGTGCGACAGAATGGTGACGGCATAATGTCCATGCATGTAGCGACCCAAGAAACGCAGCCGGACGCGGCCGGGGTGGCGCTGTTCCTCCGGCGTTGGCTGGCCAACCCGCTGCAGATGGGGTCGATCGTGCCGTCCTCCCCGGCACTTTGCCGTCGGGTGGTGCAGCAAGTGCGGCGCACCGATGACGAATGGGTGATCGAATTGGGGGCAGGCACGGGCGTTGTGTCCCGCGCGTTGCTGGCGGGCGGTCTACCGCCAGAACGGATCTCGGTCGTCGAGATTGTACCGTCCATGGCAACCCATTTGCGCCGGGCGCTGCCGGGGGTCGAGGTGATCGAGGGTGACGCCCGCGCCCTGCCGTCGCTGATACCGGCCCCGCGCCACGGGCAGGTCGGCACCATCATCTGCGGCATCCCGCTCGTGCTGCTATCGGTGGCCGAGCAACAGCGCTTTATCGACGCCATGCTGTCCGTCGCACCCGGCCGTGGCTTTTTGCATTATAGCTACTGCGTGACATCCCCTCTGCCAGCCGCCAAGCACGGGCTACGGGCCAAGCGTGAGGCATGGACGCCGTTGAACGTGCCGCCGGCGAGTGTGTGGCGATACACCCCGGCGTAGCGCTCGCGGCGGCGTTCGCCCTGGCTGGCTGTGCCGCGCCGGTGTTGCAGCCGTGCGTGCCCACCCGGGACACCGTGGCGTGGGTCGCCAATTACGGCTGGCATACGGAGATTATCCTGGCCGCGTCGGCACTGACGGGTCCACTGGCGCAATTTCGCAGCCCGGGTGCGACGGCGGTGTCGTTTGGGTTCGGCAAGCTCGACTTCATGACCGTGTCGTCATTGGGCGTTGGGGACTTCGTACGGGGGGCGATCCCGGGGCCGGCCACGGTAAGGGCCGTCACGCTGCGGATTGCACCGCCGCTATCTACGGGCAGCCCGATGGCGCGGCTGCCGCTGACGGATGCGAGCCTGGCGATGCTGCAGCGGTTTCTGTCCGCCGCGATCGCGCGGGGGCCGGATGGCGCGCCGATCGTCGCCGCGGCACCGCCCGACGCCGATACGCGGTTTTACGCGGCCACGCGCGGGTATTCGCTGGCCTATACCTGCAACTCATGGGTGGCAGACGGGCTGGAGCGGGCGGGTGAGCCGATGGATTTCGGAATCGTGTTTTCGGGCGGCGTCATGGCTAGCCTGGCGCGCGTGAGCGGAGTATGCGCGGCGAATTAGCGCCGGCCTTCACGTCGCGAAGTTCAGGATCGCGTCCTTCAGCACCGCATCGGCGTCGTTCGCAATTTTCTGCGCGGCGGCTTC
>JANPPS010000076.1:0-10929 GCA_031428635.1 Rhodospirillales bacterium | reverse complement strand
GCTGATGACGCTGAAACTGGGCATGCCATTCTGGGCCGTGCTGCCGTTATCGATGGTGACGCCCGTCCTGTTCGCATTGGCCATCGGCGTGCCCACCCTGCGCCTGTCAGGCGTCTACCTGGCCATCGCCACCATCGGTCTGGGTGAGGTGCTGCGCGCCGTCTACCTCAATATCGACCTGTTCGGCGGCGCATTGGGCCTGTCGGGCATCCCCGACCGGGCGGGTACCGGCCTGATCTACGGCACATTATTACTGGCATTGGTCGCCTTATGGCTCGTCGGCCGCAGCGGCATCGGCCGGGCGATGGAAGCCATGCGTGAGGACGAGGTCGCGGCCCAGGTCATGGGCGTGCCGATAGCGCGATACAAAATGGCGGCGCTCGTCACATCGGCCGCGATCGCTGGGCTGGCCGGGTGCCTGTCGGCGCATGTCAGCAGCTTCATCGGCCCCAACGAGTACGGGTTCGAGCCGGCGGTTACGATCCTGTCCTACGTGCTGCTGGGCGGCGTCGGCACCCCGCTGGCCCCGGTGCTGGGCGCATGGGTATTGACGCTGTTGCCGGAAGTTCTGCGCGGCTTCGCAGACGCGCGGGGCATCGTGAACGGGCTGATCATCGTGGTCGCCGTGCTGTTCCTGCCGCGCGGGTTGCTGGCGTGGCGGATGAAGCGACGTGCGGCATGATCTTGACCGTGGCGGGGCTCACGCGGCGTTACGCCGGGCTGGTGGCCGTGGACGGCGTGGACATGGCCGTGACGCCCGGCACGATCCACGCCGTGATCGGGCCGAATGGGGCGGGTAAGACGACGCTATTCAACCTGATCAGCGGGCTGACGCCACCTAGCGCCGGGTCGATCACGCTGAACGGCGTTGATATCACGACCCGCACGGCCGATCAGCGCGCGCGCATGGGCCTGGCGCGGACGTTCCAAAATATACGTATTTTCGGCGCGATGACCGTGCTGGAAAACGCGCTGACCGGCCTGCATGCACGCCCACAGGTGGGACTACTGCCGACCATGCTACGCCTACCCCGCTTCCGCGCCGATGAGCAGAACGCCGTCGCCGCCGCCCGCTCAGCCCTGGCGCTTGTGGACCTCGACACCCTCGCCGACCGACCCGCCGCCGCCCTGTCATACGGCGATCAGCGCCGGCTGGAGATCGCGCGCGCCATGGCCGGCCGGCCGCGCCTGTTGCTGCTGGACGAACCCGCCGCCGGACTGAACCCGGCCGAAACAGCGGCGCTGGCCCATCTTGTCCGCCGCCTGCGGGACGCCGGAACCACAATTCTGCTGGTCGAGCATGACATGGGCTTCGTCATGGACATCTCCGACGTGGTGACGGTGCTGAACTTCGGCCGGCGCATTTTTGAAGGTCCACCCGCCGCCGTCCGATCGGAGCCGGCGGTGATCGAGGCGTATCTGGGCCCCAAGGTCGCCGCGCGCCTGGCGGCCGGGCAGCGGGCGGGGCGGGGCGTGTGACGGCACTGCATATCGAGGGCCTGCAGGTCTGCTATGGCCGCACGATGGCCGTGAACGGCATCACCCTGGACGTACCGCAGGGGTCGGCCGTGTGCCTGATCGGCGCCAATGGTGCGGGTAAAACGACGATTTTGCGCGCCATCTCCGGCCTGACGCGCGCGCGGGCCGGGCGGGTGCTGTACGGCGGCATCGACATCGCGCGGCGGCCGGCACACCGCATTGCGGCCATGGGCCTGCGTCACGTGCCAGAGGGACGGCAGTGCTTCGCCGAGCTGACGGTGGACGAGAATTTGGCCCTGGGCGCCTACCTCGATCCCGCCGCCGCCGCCGCCCAGCGCCGGGATCAGGTCCTGACCCGGTTCCCGCGCTTGCGGGAGCGTCTGTCGCAGCGCGCCGGGTCGCTGTCGGGCGGCGAGCAGCAAATGCTGGCGATGGGCCGCGCGCTCATGGGCGCGCCCCGTCTGCTACTGCTCGATGAGCCAAGCATGGGCTTGGCGCCGCTATTTGTTGAGGAAATCTTCGCTATCATCGCCGATCTACGAGCGGAGGGCACGACCATCCTGCTCGTCGAGCAGAATGCATCCGCCGCGCTGGACGTGTGCGATCACGCCTATGTGCTGGAAACGGGACACATCGTCCTGAGCGGTCCCGCCACCAGCGTGGCCGCTAATCCCGCGGTGATCGAGGCCTATCTGGGCGGCTGACCGATACATTATGTGACAGTACCGCCTTACTTTTGCCGCGGACGATGTCCACATCTGCGCTGCTAGAAATAATGATCTGAGGTCCGAGTTATGACCCGTTTTGCAACTCTCATCGCTTCTATTCCAATCGTCGCCGGGCTTGCGTTGGCTCCGTCGGTTGCGCACGCTGACTTCTACCGTGGCGGCTATGGCGGCTACCGGGGAGGCTACGGCGGCGGATACGGCGGGCATGGGTATGGTGGTGGCTACGGCGGGTATCGCGGCGGCGGCTACGGCTACGGTCCGGCTATCGTCGGCGGAGCCCTCCTGGGTCTTGGCCTTGGTGCAGCCATTGCGGCACCCCGGTACTACGCCCCGCCCCAGGCCTATTACGCACCGCCGCCAGTCTATTACGCGGCTCCGCCGACCTATTACGCACCTCCGCCCGCGTATTACGCACCTCCTGCCTACTACGCACCACCCAGCTACGTCGCCCCGGCGCCGGGCTACTACCGCTAACGCCACGGCCGGTCGTTCGCGCGGATGATCGGCCTTATCGGCGGCCTATCGTGGGAGAGTTCGGCCGAATACTATCGGCTGATCAACCAGGGCGTCCGTGCACGGCGGGGTGGGGTCGCATCGGCACATATACTGATGTGGTCGTTTGACTTCGCCGTCATTGAACCGATGCAAACCGCAGGGGATTGGCCAGCCACCACCGCCGCAATGATCGACGCCGCCCAGCACCTGGAACGGTGTGGCGCCGGTCGGGTTCTAATTTGTAGCAACACAATGCACCGCGCGGCGGCCGACGTGCAGTCGGCGATCGGTGTGCCGTTACTACACATCGCCGACCCCACCGCGGACGCAATCAAGGCAGCAGGTTTGACCCGCATTGGGTTGCTGGGCACGGCGTTCACAATGGAGCACGCGTTTTTACCGCCGCCGCCTGGCTGACCATGGTCTGACGGTGCTGGTCCCCGACGCGGACGATCGGATGGTGGTGCACCGGGTCATCTATAACGAGTTGGTCCAGGGCGTGATTAGCCCCGAATTCCGCGCTGCCTATCGCACCATCATCGCCCGTCTGGTGGACGAGGGTTGCAGGCAATTATCCTCGGCTGTACCGAGATCATGCTGCTCGTCGACGCGTCTGACAGCGCCGTGCCGCTGTTCGATACCACCGCACTACATGCCGGCGCCGCAGTCGACTGGCTGCTGCGCGGCTGATTCCTGGCCCTGGACGAAAGTATACCCTCCGCACGCGCCATGCTGTTCAGGCCGGACCTTGGCGTCCTGGCGATGGCGCAGGAAGAGTTGCAGAAGTGCTACCCCGCGGAAGTCTGGCGTACGAAGCTCACCACCGCCTGTGCGGCGCGGCGTGGCGCCATCACCAATCCAACCCCGCCGCTCACCGTTGCCGTACCGGAGCCTGCAAGGACGACCGTGTTGGCGGCTGGTACGCGGGCCTTGACCTCATCCGCCGCCGTCGGGCCTAGGCGCTGAAGAGTGGCGTGGACCCCGCCAGTCCTTCTCATCTCGGTAAAGCGGTAAGTCGTGTACCCCGATACCACTGTAAAGTTACGTCCCGGGTCCGACGTCGCACCCCGGCAAAAAGAACCGGACATGCATGAGGCTGTCGCTCGGGAGAGCGATAGCAGAGGCCGTGATGAATTTATGACGGTTCGCCGCAAACTCACCCTACCCCATCGCCTGCCGCATAAACGCCCGCTTCAGCCCCGGCAGCCGGTCCACACCCGCCATCCCCAAATCCCGGACTGCCCGTAACAACGGATTATCCGTGCTGAATAGCCGATCCAAGATATCTGTCGCGCCCAGCATAAGTAGGTTATCCGGCCGCCGCGCCCGCTGATACCGGGCCAACACCCCCGCGGCCCCCGGATCAGCCCCGGCCGCGACGGCCGCGATCACCAAATCCGACAGCGCGATCACATCCCGAAACCCCAGGTTCAGCCCCTGCCCTGCAATCGGGTGGATACCGTGCGCGGCATCACCTACCAACGCCAACCGAGTATCCACGTATCGCTCCGCATGCAGCGCGCTTAAATCGTACATCCAGCGCCGCCCGATCGGACGTACCGCGCCCAGATGGTCGCCCAACCGCCGCTGCACCTCCCGCCCAAACGCCGCGTCATCCAACCCGATCACCCGCTCGGCCTGCGCCGTGCGCTCGGTCCAAACGATTGCGGACAGGTTTGGCTCCCCCTCGATCGCCGCCATCGGCAGCTGCGCGAACGGGCCACCGGGCAGGAAGTGTTCCAGCGCCACGCCGTTGTGCGGACGCTCATGCGCCACCGCCGACACGATGCCGCGCTGCCCGTACGGCAGCCGTGTCACGCGAATGCCGGCCTGATCGCGTAACGGAGAGCCTCGGCCCTCCGCCCCCACAACCAGCCGCGCGCGGATCGCCGGCCCACCCACCACCTGCACCACGGCACCGGCGCCGCTGCGGGTAACCGTCGCCTCCGCCGGGGCATGCACGACGAGGCCCGTTTCATGCATCGTTCGGTTCAACGCCACGCGCAGGCTACGCGCCTCCACCATCCATCCAAACGCTTCGGCACCCGCCTTCTTCGCGTCGAAATGCAAGTGTAGCCGCGACGCTCGCTGCCCGACCCGTCCGTCCGAAACGCGAATGTCTAAAATCGGCCCCACCGCGAACGGTAGCCTCGCCCAAACGCCCGCTGCCTCCAGCAACCGTCGTGACCCGGCCGCCACGGCATACGCACGGCCGTCGAAATCCGGATGCTCCATCGGTGGCAGCGCCGCCCGGTCCACGACCGCCACGCTCACGCCCCCTGCGGCCAGCCGGCAGGCGAGCGTCCCACCCACGGGTCCAGCACCCACCACACACACATCGACGTCTGCCTGCAAATTGTGCACTCGGTTTTGTTCCCATTATGACACTGCCGGGCGCGCCCTTGCCCAATCCATAGGCTGCGCCCCGACAAACTCTACTGCACCCGTACTAATCAGAGTGGCACGGCTCTTGAGTACCGTATCCTGCAGCGCCTCAATACGTGGCGCGGCGGACCAGATTGGAAAGAGAGAGAACCCCGATGAAGCTGATCATGGCGATCATCAAACCGTTCAAGCTCGACGATGTGCGCGAGGCCTTGACCCCCCTCGGCGTCCAGGGCCTGACGGTGTCCGAAGTCAAAGGATTCGGCCGGCAAAAAGGCCAGACCGAGATCTACCGTGGCGCCGAGTACCACGTGAACTTCCTGCCGAAGGTGAAGGTCGAGGTGGCTGTCAGCGCCGACATGGCCGAGCAAGTCGTTGAGGCCATCATCAAGGCCGCCCACACGGGCAAGATCGGCGACGGCAAGATCTTCGTCATGAACATTGAACGTGCCGTGCGCATCCGCACCGGCGAAACCGATAGCGAGGCCCTGTAAATGCGTAATTTACAAATCGGCGTAACGCTCGCGGCCGTGTTCGCCGCCATGCCCGCCTGGGCCCAGACGGCCGTGGTCGCAGCCGCCGACGCAGTCCCCGCCGCCGAGGCCAAGGTCGACACCGGTGACACCGCCTGGATGCTGACCAGTACGGCGCTGGTACTGATGATGACCATCCCCGGTCTCACTCTGTTTTATGCCGGCATGGTGCGTAAAAAGAACGTACTGGCCACGATGATGCAGGCGTTTAGCATCTGCGCGCTGGTAACCGTGCTGTGGATGGTGTGCGGATACAGCCTCGCGTTCAGCGACGGTAACGCATACATCGGCGACTTCTCTCGCGTGTTGCTGAACGGCATCGCCGGCGCCTGGGATAAGCCGTTCACGCTGGGCGCTGCGACGGACAATGCGACGGTCACGACTATACCCGAGAGCGTGTACGTCATGTTCCAGATGACGTTTGCGATCATCACGCCCGCCCTGATTGCGGGTGCGTTCGCGGATCGGCTGAAGTTCAGCTCGCTGATGGTGTTCATTGGCCTGTGGTCGGTGCTGGTGTACTCGCCGATCGCCCATTGGGTCTGGTCGCCGCTGGGCTGGATCAACGCGCTGGGTGTGGCGGACTTTGCCGGCGGCACTGTCGTGCATATCAACGCGGGCGTGGCCGGGCTGGTATGCGCGCTGGTGCTCGGCAAGCGGGTTGGCTACGGGCATGACAACATGAGCCCGTATAACCTCGGGCTGGCCGTCATGGGGGCGTCGCTCCTGTGGGTCGGCTGGTTCGGCTTTAACGCCGGCTCGGCGCTCGGCGCCGGTGGGCGTGCGGGCATGGCGATGCTGGCAACGCAGTTGGCGACAGGCGTGGCCGCGCTCGGCTGGGTGTTTGCGGAGTGGATGATCAAAGGCAAGCCGTCCGTGTTGGGTGCGATTTCCGGCGCGGTGGCGGGTCTGGTCGCAATCACGCCGGCTAGCGGCTTCGTGCTACCGGGGCCGGCGCTGATCATCGGCCTGGTAGCGGGCGTCGGCTGCTTCGTCGCTTCGACGTCGCTGAAGCATGCGTTGGGGTACGACGACAGCCTGGACGCGTTCGGCGTGCACGGAGTAGGCGGCATCATCGGCGCGTTGCTGACGGGCGTGTTCGCGTACGGCCCGCTATCGGCCACGGCGGATAAGCCAGAGGGCGTGTACGTCGCGGGGATCGAGCTGTTCAAGGCACAGTGCATCGCCGTCGGCGCGACCGTCATCTATAGCGTAGTCGCGACGTTCGTGATCCTGATGGTGGTAAAGGCCTTCATGGGCCTGCGGGTCAATACGGAGCAGGAGCGTGAAGGACTGGACCTCGTGTTGCATGGTGAGCAGCTGGGGTAGGTTAGGCGTGGGCTGGGCCGTGGCGGAGACGCTGCGGTCCGGACCCGAAAATTCTTGCCGGCGGCACTCTACGGTTGGGTGCGCCTCAGATCGCCAACTAACGTGTGGCGAGCATTAAATTGCAGACCACGAGGACCGGGTAACCGACTCCGCCTACCCCCGACCGCGCGGAGCAAGATCGAGCTGCTTCGGCTCGCGACCGAGCTCGACATCTCGATGCCGGTTACCATCGTCGTCCCCTCAGCCGGGGATGCGGCGTCTGCCCTCGAGCAAACCCTGTTGCCAGCCACGATCAGAGCCGATCAATCGTTCGGTGGGTTTGGGGTTCGCCTTGGAACGGACGCCGGATTGACCAAGCCATCAAGCCTCACGGCGGCGTTAACGGACCGCCTGCGGGAAGGGTGGCTGTTCCCCACTCAACTGCGCAACCGTTTTCAGGCTCCACGTGTCAGCGTGCAGGCCTGCATCGCCGGACGCCCCGCCAACCGCGCAGAAAATCGTCATATTCCCACAAGAAATTCAGCGTGCCGTGGCAGCCCGTTGCTGGGCAGCCCAAACTATCACACACCCTGACAGGCCCCAGCGCTGGTAGTGGCATGCCTGCAATCGGCATTGGAGCCGTCGTTGGATGACCGTGTGGCTCGTCTTTTAAAGCCTGCGGCCCGGTAACCTCCGTCCGCTTTTCTCCCTCACTCGGGAGACCGCTCGCACTTCTGTATCGACACCTGGTACGCGATCCTTTGCGCATCGGCTGTACCATGCGACGGGTGGTGCGGGGTGCCTCGGACACCCGACCCATTTCCGTTCCCCCACAACCGAATACCGGCTACATCCGCCGTATCACATAAGCCGGGACACCCGATGGCCTTCGCCGCCCCGCAGCGTTTTGCATCCTCGGAAATACGTAGCCTCGCCGCACTGCGTATCGGGCAGCTTTTTGCCATCGCCCTCGCTGGTGCGGCATTGCTGCTCGTGCTGGCGCTTATCACCTACAGCCCCCACGACCCGTCACTGAACACCGCCACGTCGCGCCCGGCCGTCAACAGCCTCGGCCTCGCTGGTGCATGGGTGTCGGACGTGCTGCTGCAGGGGTTTGGCGCGGCGTCGGCCCTAGCCCCGCTGGCAATGCTCGGCTGGGCGGCACGGATGATCACGGGGCGCAGGCTGCACCTGACAGGGCGGCTTACGGCCCTCGTACTCGCCATCCCGCTCGCGGCCGCCGCCATCAGCGCCGGCCTACCCGCTGTACCCTGGCCCACAACCGGCGGACCCGGCGGCGCGCTGGGCCATGCTATCGCCACGGCCATCGCCGGCATGGGCGCATCCCTGCTCGGCACGGCCGGGGCCACCATCGCCACGATCGTCATGGCGCTACTCGCCATCATTCTAGCCATACTGAGCTTCGGCCTGTCAGCCGGTGAGTGGCGGGCCGGCTCACGTCGCGCCGGCACCCTCGCACGCTCCTCGATCGTAAGCGTCGGCACGGCGGCCGAGCAAAGCACCCGCGCCGTCGCCGCCCTGACCCAACGCAAAGCTCGCGCCGAGCCCGCCCCCTGGTCTACTCTGCCACCGCTGACAGCCCGGCCCGAACCGCACATCCCGGCGCCGCCCGCCTTGCGTGAGATCTCCCGCGCTCCGCCCCCCCCAACACACGGCGCGGCGGCTGGCGCAACACCCGGCATGGCACCCGGCCCGGCACACGGCGTGGCACCCGACCCCACCGGCCGCCCTCGCGTCGCCATGCCCGCCGCCCGCCTGCCTGCGCCGCGCCAGGAAAACCTGCCGCTGATCGAAAACGGCTGGCGGTTCCCGCCCCTCACCCTGCTCAGCCCCGCGCCCCCCGCCGCCGCCACACAGCCGAGCGAGGCCTCGCTACAAGCCAACGCCCGCCTGCTGGAAACCGTGTTGAACGACTACGGCGTGCAGGGCGTTATCCGCGAAATCCGCCCCGGCCCGGTCGTGACGCTCTACGAACTGGAACCCGCCCCCGGCATCCGTAGCGCCCGTGTCATCGGTCTGGCCGACGATATCGCCCGCAGCCTGTGCGTCGCCGCCGTTCGCATCGCCACCGTCAGCGGCCGCAACGTGATCGGGATCGAGGTCCCGAACCGCACCCGGGAGACGGTATACCTGCGCGAACTACTGCAATCCGACGACTGGAACACCAATCCCGGCAAACTACCGCTGGCACTCGGCAAGGACATCAGCGGTACCCCCGTCATCGCGGACCTGAGCCGCATGCCGCATCTGCTGATCGCCGGCACAACCGGGTCGGGCAAGTCGGTCGGCATCAACGCCATGATCCTGAGCATTCTATTCAAGCTCAGCCCCGACCAGTGCCGCCTGATCATGATCGACCCGAAAATGCTGGAGCTATCGGTATATGAAGGCATTCCGCATTTGCTCGCCCCCGTCGTCACCGAACCCAGCAAGGCTGTCGTAGCCCTCAAATGGACAACGCGGGAGATGGAACGCCGCTATCGGTCCATGAGCGCGCTGGGTGTCCGCAACATGTCTGGCTACAACGAAAAGGTCATGGAGAGCCTGGCCAAGGGCGTCGTACCCACCCGCCGGGTCCAGACCGGGTTCGACGCCGAAACGGGTAAGCCGACGTTTGAGGAACAGGATCTGGCGCTAAAGCCCCTGCCGTACATCGTGGTCGTCATCGATGAGATGGCGGATTTGATGATGGTCGCGGGCAAGGAGGTCGAAACCGCCGTCCAGCGCCTGGCACAGATGGCGCGGGCCGCCGGCATTCACGTCATCATGGCAACCCAGCGCCCGTCGGTCGACGTCATCACGGGAACGATCAAGGCCAACTTCCCGACCCGCATCAGCTTCCAGGTCATCAGCAAATTCGACAGCCGCACCATCCTGGGCGAGCAAGGCGCCGAACAGCTGCTAGGGATGGGCGACCTACTGCACATGCAGGGTGGCGGACGCATCGCCCGCGTGCACGGTCCGTTCGTTCGCGATGAGGAAGTGAAGGACATCGTCGACTTCCTCCGCGCCCAGGCGGAACCAGCCTATGACGATGAGGTGACGGAAGGCGAGCCGGAGACGGAGCAGGCCCCAGCACTGCTGGACGGTGATAACTCGTTGTTCGATCAGGCCGTGGCGATCGTGTCGCGGGAGGGTAAGGCGAGCACAAGCTTCATCCAGCGCCACCTGTCGATCGGCTATAACCGTGCTGCCAAGTTGATCGAGCAGATGGAAAAAGAAGGCATCATCACCCCCGCCAATCACGCCGGCAAACGCGAGATTTTGGTCCGCCGGACCAATGACGACGACTAGGTTCCGCGTTGGCTGTAGCATCGAATACTGGCTGGGCGGCCCAACCGCGCTCGTCTTCGGGATCGAGGCCGCTCACCTGCCGCGTCAGACCGTTGTCGATGAAGCGCTGACCTTCACCCCGCCCTGCGCGCCCGAACGCTATACCGAGCCAACCGGCAACGTCCGTGTCCACGCCAATCGCGGCGTGCTGCGCGTGGACTACACCGCCACGATCGACCTCACCCCGCGCATTACCGACCCGGCTTTGGTGCAGGAAGTGCCGCCCGAGCGGCTGCCGCTGGATGTGCTGGCCCATTTATATCCCAGTCGCTACTGCCAGTCCGACCGGCTGGAGCTGTTTGCCCAGCGCACGTTCGGCCATCTGGCGCCGGGCCACCTGCGGGTGACGGCAATCTGCAACTGGATCTGCCAGCACGTCGACTATGCGTCCGGCAGCAGCACGCCGCTCACATCGGCCACGGACACGCTGCTGGAACGCCACGGCGTCTGCCGCGACTTTACCCATCTCGGCGTATCGCTGTGCCGTGCGCTCGGTATCCCTGCCCGCTACGTCAGCGTCTACGCCTGGCGACTGCACCCCTCCGACTTCCACGCCGTGTTCGAGGCCTGGCTCGATGGACCCAGCGGCGGCGCATGGTGGCTGTTCGACCCCACCCGCCGCGGCGCCGTCGACGGCCTGATCCGCA
>JANPPS010000075.1:0-1982 GCA_031428635.1 Rhodospirillales bacterium | reverse complement strand
GGCAAATGCGCGCCGGTGCGGGTCAGCAGCCGGTGCAACACGCGGCGGATCGGCCGGAATTCGCCCAGCATGACGCGCTGCCCTGATGCAAGCTCCGCCTCCAAGAACCGCTCGGTCTCCAGCGCCACGCCCAACCCCTGTGCAGCCGCAGACACGACCAGCGTCCCGCGGTCGAAGCTGGTGGCCGGTGTGGGCGCGCGCTGTCCCATGCCGTCGGCCGCGAACCAGTCTGGCCAGCGCACGGGGCTGACCGACGACTCGATCAGCGGAGCTGCCTTCATGGCCTGGCGCAGGTCCTGGCCCAATCCAGCGGCCAACGCTGGTGCGCACACCGCCGCGATGCTCTCCTCGCCCAGCATTTCGGCCAGGATACCCGCGCCCACCTGCACGTCGCCATAGACGATCGCGACGTCCATCGTCTCCTGCTTCAGCAAATCATAGCTGCCCGTCCCGGTCGATAAACGGATTACGATGTCAGGATGCAGCGCGATAAAACTGGTCAGCCGGGGCCCGAGCCACTTAGCCGCAAAGCTCGGAGCGCAATGCACCGTGAGGGTCGAAGCCCGCGCGGTGGGCGTCACCTCGGCGCACGCGGTCTCGATCGTATCGAATGCATGTGCCAATCTGGCCGACAGGCGCGCGCCTCCGCCTCCGCTGCCGTGGGCATGGTCGTGTGCGGCCGCCTGTCGGATACGGCGCGGGAGCGGCGGTGGCACATCGTGATACCGGGCGTGCTGGGTGTGGCGGGCTTACTGGTGGGCAGCCTGCTGGTGCTGACCATGCCCTAGCGCCTCGTGAACCGCTAACCTGAAAGGACACGTTCCATGCCCGATACCGCGATCAACACCCTGCCCGGCACGCTGAAGCCGCGCATCTCGATCTACCAGCCGGAGCAGGAAGGACTGATTTTTCCGGAGATTCAGGAATTTGAAAGCGTCGAGGCGGAGCGGCAATACCGCAAGGAGCACCTCGTCGCCGCCTGCCGCGCCTTTGCGCTGCATGGGTTCGACTTCGGCTTTGCCGGGCACCTCACGGTCCGCGATCCGGGCCGGCCGGAGCTGTACTGGACCAACCCGATGTGCGTGCATTTTAGCCAGGTCAAGGTGTCGAACCTGATCCTGGCCGACCACAAGGGTACCGTGGTGGAAGGTGCCTACGCCATCAACCGCGCGGGCTTCGTGCTGCATGGCGCGGTGCATGAGGAGTATCCGGACGTAATCGCCATGTGCCACGCGCATACGACGTACGGCACCGTCTGGTGCACGACGGGCCGTCCGCTGGACATGATCAGCCAGGACGCGGCCGCGTTCTACAACAGCCACGCCGTGATCGGCGCGTCGGCCGGGGCGGTCGCGGTCGAAAAGGAAAGCGGCTCCTCCGTGGCGAAGGAGATCGGGCGCAACCGCGGCGTGCTGCACCAGAACCACGGCCTGCTGACCTGCAGCCGGCATAGCATCGACGATGCGGCGTTCTGGTTCATCGCGCTGGAGCGGGCGTGCCAGCAGCAGCTGTTGGTGGAAGCGACTGGCATCAAGCCCCAGACGATCTCGCAAAAGACCGCCGAGTACAGCCGGGAGCATGTGGGCAGCGACTATATCGGCTGGCTGCATTTCCAGACGCTGTACGGCCATATCGCGGCGACGCAGCCCGACATGTTCGGCTAGCACTACTTCCGCCCAGGCGGAGCAGACTGGGCGAAGAGTGCTCTAGATACGGCGCGCGATGGCGGCCGTGACCGTGTTATCCAGCAGACAGGCGATCGTCATGGGGCCGACGCCGCCGGGGACCGGGGTGATGGCCCCCGCAACCTCCAACGCCTCGCTATAAGCCACGTCCCCCACCAGCTTGCCGTCTGCACCGCGATTGATGCCGACGTCGATCACGACTGCGCCCGGCTTGATCCAGTCACCCCGCACCAGCGCCGGGCGGCCGACGGCGGCGATCAGCACGTCTGCCCGGCGGCACTCCTCCGCCACGTCATG
>JANPPS010000074.1:0-10003 GCA_031428635.1 Rhodospirillales bacterium | reverse complement strand
CGCGCGGCCTCGGTCACGGTCTCACCGGCTAGCATCCGGGCGATTTCCTCCCGGCGAGCGGCCCGGTCGAGCGGCACGACCTGTGTTTCCGCCCGGCCGGCACCCGCCTGTTTCATCACGCGCAGGTGCTGGGCGCCCCGGGCCGCCACCTGGGGGCTGTGGGTCACAACCAGGACCTGCACGCCATCCGCCACGCGCGCCAGCCGATCGCCCACCGCTGCGGCGGTGGCGCCGCCCACACCGCTATCGACCTCATCGAACACCAGCGTGGGCACGGTGCTGCCGCGGGACAGCACGACCTTCAGCGCCAACATGAGCCGCGATAACTCGCCGCCCGACGCGATCTTATCGAGCGCACCGGGCGCCTGGCCGGGGTTGGTGGCAATCAGAAAGCGCACGGTTTCGGCGCCACCCGTGCCCCATCGCTCGGGATCAAGCGGCGCCAGCGCTACGAAGAACTTCGCCCGGTCGAGGCGTAGCGGCGGCAGTTCCGTCATTACCGCCTGTTCCAGCGCAGTGGCGGCACTGGTGCGGGCGGCGGTCAGGGCGCCGGCCGCGGTGACGGTCGCGGCACGGGCCAGCCCAGCGGCTTCGTCCAACGCGGCAAGCGCGGTCGTGCTGCTATCGAGGGCCGCGAGCCGTCCCTGGTAGCTGGTCAGCAACGCCGGCAGATCCACGACCGGGACGGCGAATTTGCGGGCTGCGGCGCGCAGGGCGAACAGGCGCTCCTCCGCCTGCTCTAACTGGCGCGGGTCGCTGTCGACGTCGTGCGCCAGGCGGCTCAGCAGCGTCTCGGCCTCGGCCAGCGCCTCCTCTGCCCGGTCGATCGCGGCTATCGCGGGTGTCGCGGGATTATCGGCTTCGTTCGGCGATAGCTTTTGTAGCGCGCGGGCAGCGTTGCGCAATGCGGCGGCCGGGCCGGGTGAGCGACGATCCTTGGGCGCGATCTCGGCCAGGGCTGCGACAATCTGCTCGGCCCGGCGTTCGTTCTGTTGCAAGCGCTGACGCTCGGCTGCCAGTGCGTCTTCTTCGCCGGGGCGGGGCGCCAGCGTCCGCAGCTCGTCCGTCGCGTGCCGCAGCCACTCTTCCTCTCGCTGCGCCTCGGCTATTGCGGCGCGGGCGGCGTCGCTGGCCTGGGTAGCGTTGCGCCAATTGCGCCACGCGGACGCCATCGCGGTGCGGGTGGCAGGGGGGACGCCGAACTGGTCCAGCAGGGGAGCATGCTGCGCGGGGTTGGACAGGCCCATCTGATCGCCCTGGCCCGAAATCTCAACGAGTTGCGCGCCAACCTGCCGCAGCAGTGCCACGCCTACGGGTTGATCGTTGATCGTTGCGCGGGATCGGCCGTCGCGGGTTACGACCCGGCGGACCAGTATTTCGTCTTCCAGCGCGATACCCTGGTCATGCAGTAGGTCGAATACCGGGTGGCCCGGCGGTGGCGCGAAACTGGCGGTAACGCTTGCCTGCTCGGCCCCGGCCCGCACCAGCCCGCTATCGGCGCGGGCGCCCAACGCCAGTCCCAGACTATCCAGTAGGATGGATTTGCCCGCCCCCGTCTCGCCGGTCAGAACCGTCAGGCCGGACCCGAAATGCAGGTCCAGCCGTTCGATCAGCACAACCTCCCGGATCGAAAGGGCGGTTAGCACCGGACGATCAGAAAATGCTGCCGATGTTCCGGGCGAAGAAGCCGGGCTGCGCGTCCCGCGGGGCGACAGGCACCATGTTGTTGTCGGCCAGGTCGCCGTAGCTGTCCTGATACCACTCGCTACCCGGGTAGTTATGGCCGAGCACCGCGGCGGTGCGCCGGGCCTGATCCGTCAGGCCGAGGGTCAAGTAGATCTCCGTCAGCCGGTGCAATGCCTCGGGCACGTGATTGGTGGTCTGGTAGTCGTCGATCACACGCTGAAAACGGCCGATGGCGCCGGCATATAGTTTTTGCCCCTGATACCAGCGGCCGATCTCCATCTCCTTGCCGGCTAAATGGTCGCGGCAGAGGTCGATCTTAAGCCGCGCATCCCGGGCGTAGGCACTTTCCGGAAAGCGGTTCACGACATCCTGCAACGCAGCCATCGCCTGCTCGGTCCCTTTCTGGTCGCGCTGGATATCGGCGATCTGCTCGTAGTAGCCTAGTGCCCGCAAGTAGTATGCGTACGGCGCATTGGTATTCGTCGGATGGAGCTGAATGTAACGGTCGAGCGACCCGATCGACTCTGTGTAGTGATTCTGCAGATACTCCGCGTAGCCATGCATCAATTGTGCGTTCACGGCCCAGCTCGAGTAGGGGTAATTCTGCTCGACCTCATCAAATTGGCTCACGGCGGCATTGTAGCGCTTGGCGTTCAGCGCATCGACCCCGTTATTATACAGCTCCTCGACTGTCAGCGCGCCAGGATCCGCCTTCTTACCGATGTCCTCGGACTTACCGGTCCAAGGAGCAATCGAACTCAACGTTTCGCACCCGCCCAGCAGGAGCGTGAGGCAGAGCAGGAGTGGCGTGAGGATGCGCAGTATCATGACGCTGGGCTATAGCATGCCGTGCGCGGTTCTGTCAGGCGGCAACCCGGTGGCGCACGGAAGCCGGTGCGTCTGCCCACGCCCAGTAGGCGGCATCGGCAAACAAGGCGCGTAACACGCGGTTATTCAGCGCATGGCCAGACTTGTGCCCCGTGAAGCGGGCATTCAGCGCGGCACCGGTCAAAGCTAAATCGCCGATCGCGTCCAGCATCTTGTGGCGCACGAACTCATCGGGACACTTCAGGCCGGCCGGGTTCAGCACGCGGGCGCCGTCGACCACGATCGCGTTGTCCAGGCTGCCACCCGCCGCCAGGCCTACCGACTGTAACGCGGCAATGTCGTCGACCAGTACGAACGTCCGGCATTCCGCCAACTGGGCGCGGAACATCGCCTCCGACAGCGTGAGCGTCAGCGCCTGCCGGCCGATGGCGGTGGCGGCGAACTCGATCGATAATGACAGGTCGAGGCCGCCATGGGACGAATTGGGACGAAGTTCCGCCCACGCATCACCCTCGGTCACACGGACAGTCCGGCGGACCACGACGGTACGGGCGGGCGCGTCGAGGGCGACGGTGCCGGCGCAGTCAATCAGAAATACCCAAGGGCTCGACGAGCCATCGAGCACCGGCAGCTCCGGCCCGTCCACGTCGACCGTGGCGTCGGTGATGCCACACGCGGCGAATGCGGCCATCAAATGCTCGATCGTGCCGACCCGGGCGTCACCGCGGGACAACACCGTGCACAGTCGCGTATCGGTCACGTGGTCGTGGGTGGCGGGAATGCTGACGCCCAGGTCGGTACGATGAAAAACGATCCCGGTGCCGGCGGCGGGCCGCAGCGCCACGCGCACGGGCCGACCCGAATGAAGCCCGGTGCCCACACAACAAATGGCGGACCGAAGCGTACGCTGCAGGCCCAAATCGGCCTGATCCGGTGCAATTTGGCCGGTCACATACAGCTGCGGCAATCCGTCCATCGGCGACCCTCGTGAAACCGGTCTGGTTCCTGATTTCGCAACTTACTCAGGGGGCACAGGGCAGCCAAGTCAATCAATATTACGGCATATTACGTTGTAACCGATTGTAACCAAACGGTTTGCTGCGACGCAAAAGGGCCAGCGCGCGCTGCACGCCGGCCTTTTTTGAGACGTTAGAGGCTACGACAATTGCCGGCGTAGGAAGGCGGGAATTTCTAGCGCGTCATCTGGATGGGCCTGTCGCGGCTCAGACCAGGACGGCTCGCTGCTTGGTGGCGGCGCGTCATGTGGGGACGCTGCAGCCCGCGGCGGCTCACTGCGGGCCGTTTCCTGGCGCGGCGGTTCGGTCCGGGCCGCCTCGGGCGCAGGCTCGGCCCGGCGGTTGCGAAAGCCGCCCGTCATGATGCTCAGCAGATTGCGTACTGGAGTGGCGGGACCAGCGGGGCGGTCCGTAAGCAGCGCACTGAGCGGCGGTTGCGGCGCGGGCCGGGGCGCCGAAACCGGGAGCGGCACCCGCTCCGTCAGGCGCGGAACCGGCCGAGATTCGGGCCGGTACTCGGGACGCGGTTCCGGATGCAGCCCGGCCGCAAACTCTGCCGCACCACTCGGGGAATTGGTCGGTTCGACGGAGGGGACCGGCGCGAAGTCGGTCGACTCCGGCCGCGGATGCAGAAGCTGGGCCGGAATCGGTGCGGCCGTCATCGGGGCGGCGGGCGCGAACGGGGTCGTGATAGGGGCGCCCGTGATCGACACCAGGCGCGGCCGTTGCTGCTCCGTGCCGCCCATGTCGATGCCGGTCGCAACCACGCTCACCCGCACGCGCCCGGACAGGCTCTCGTCGATAGAGCTGCCGAAGAAGATCACGGCGTCGTCCGCCACCTCCTCCCGCACGCGGTTGGCAGCCTGATCGACTTCGAACAACGTCAGGTCGCTGCCGCCCGAGATGTTGATCAGCAGCCCGCGGGCCCCGGCCATGTTGGTGTCTTCCAGCAACGGATTGCTGATCGCAGCCTCCGCCGCGCGCACGGCCCGGTTCTCACCATCGGCCTCGCCAGTGCCCATCATCGCCTTGCCGAATTCGTTCATCACGGTGCGTACGTCGGCAAAGTCGAGATTCACGATGCCGGGTGCGACCATCAGATCGGTGATGCCGCGCACGCCCATGTACAGAACGTGGTCGGCCATCTTGAACGCCTCGGCCAGGCCCGTACGCTCATTGGCAACGCGGAACAGGTTCTGGTTCGGAATGACGATCAATGTGTCGACGTTCTGCTGCAACTCCTGAATGCCCAGCTCGGCCGCGCGGGCACGGCGGGTCCCCTCGAACGTGAACGGCTTGGTCACAACGCCCACGGTGACCACGCCTTTTTCGCGCGCCATGCGGGCGATTACCGGCGCCGCACCCGTGCCGGTGCCACCGCCCATGCCGGCCGTGATAAATAGCAGATGCACGCCATCCAGATGGCGGGACAGCTCGTCCGCTGCTTCCTCCGCCGCGGCACGGCCGATCTCGGGCTTGGCGCCGGCGCCCAGCCCCTGCGTCAGATGCGGGCCTAGCTGCACGCGGCTATCGGCACGGCTGTGCTGCAGCTGCTGCGCGTCGGTGTTGGCGACCACGAACTCCACACCCTGCAGATCGAGCGCGATCATGTTGTCGACCGCGTTGCCGCCGCCGCCGCCCACGCCGATGACCGTGATGCGCGGCGTGAAGTCTGCCGTGGGTAGTTCTTTTTTCTGGGGAATGAGGTGCAGGACCATGGGGAAGATCTCCTGAATTATTGAGCGGGTGTTGGCATAGTCGTTTCGAGTCGGTCAGTGACGTTTAGAACCACAGGTTGTGGCGGGGGCTTACACGCGATCCCGCAGGTAGTTGGCCAGACGTTTCAGCCAGCCGGTCGATGCCTCCTCAAACACGTCGATATCCGGCAGGCTTCGGCCCGCGCCTGACGCCCACGCCATCAGCCCGGCGGCGGTCGCAAAGCCGGGGCCCGACGCGTGGTCCGGTAGCCCACGTAACGGATGCGGGCGGCCCAATCGCACTTGCCGGTCGAGGATGTGGCCCGCCAGCTCCCGCACGCCCGATAGCTGGCTGGCACCGCCCGTCAGCACGACGCGGTTACCGGCCTCATGCGCCAAACCGGTCGCGTTCAGCCGATCGCGGACCAGCTCGAACGTCTCCTCCAACCGGGGGCGGATGACGTTTACGACCTGGCTGCGCGGCACCCGTCCGACATGGTGCTCGGCCTCACCGACCAGCGGCAGGGGAAGCATCTCACGCTCGTCATCGGGGCATGCAACAGCGCTGCCATACAGGGTTTTCAGTCGTTCGGCGTGGACGACGGTCGTGGACAGCACGCGGGCGATATCGTTCGTCACATGGCCGCCGCCCACGCCCAGCAGGGACGTGTGGATCGCCTGACCGTCGCTGAACACGGCCATGCCCGTTGTGCCGCCGCCCATGTCGATGACGGTGGCGCCCAACTGCCGTTCGTCCTCCACCAACGTGCTGAGGCCCGCGGCGAGCGGCGCGCTGACTAGCTCGCCCAGCGTCAGCTCGCATCGCTCCAGCGTCAGGACCAGGTTGCGAAGAGCTGTCGTACCGGCGTCAACCACATGCAGGCGGGCAGACAGCGTGTCGCAATGCAGGCCACGTGGATCGGGCACGCCGGGCGTGTCATCGACGGCGAAGGCCAGCGGCAGCACATGGATCGTGTCCCGCCCGTCCGCGACCGCGCGGGCGCGCCCCTCATTGACCACCCGGCGCACGTCCTGGTCCGACACGGCGCGGCCGCCGACCGGCCATTGGACGTGGAATAGTTGGCTCGCGGGATGGCCGCAGCCCAGGTTGACCAGCACGCTGCGTAGGCGCTGGTCGGCCATGCTCTCCGCGTCGCCCACGGCCTTACGGATCGCACGCTCGGCCTCGTCCAGGTCGATGATGCCGCCGGCCTTCACGCCGCGGGATTGGTGCCAGCCGAAGCCCAGGACCCGCAACTGGCCGTCGGTATCGACCCGGCCGATCAGGCAGGTGACCTTGGTCGATCCCACGTCCAGCACGCCGAATACGCCGGAACGCAGCGGGCGCTGACGTGAGGGTGCTTCGGCGCCCGGGGGCACGATGGCTGCCGGCACGGGGCTGGCGCGCTCACTACGGTCGGGCGTGTGACGGAATTGATCGTTCATGTTGGCCTCCGTGCTGGGGTTGGCGGGATCGGGGCGGGCGCGGGCGGTATGGGTGTGGCCGGGCCGGCACGCACCACCAGCCGGTCGCCGCCGCGCATGTCGAGAATTTGCACCGGCCGGTCCAGTAGCGCCTGTGACGACTGCAGCTCCAGCAGCCGTTGCATCGCCGCAAGCTCGTTGCCTTCCGGTAGCAGCACGTCGGCGCCCGTGGACAGCCGCAGGTTCCAACGCCGCTCGCCGACGCGGATCGCGGCCACGACCCGGCTGCGCAGCAGGGGCAGGCTGGCCAGCTGGTCTAGCAGCGCCGCCGCGGCCTCGGGCGCGCCGGGACCAACGACTAGCGGCAGAACACTGAACGCAGCAGCGTCCTTCACCGGGTCCTGTTCGGCCACGACCTGACCGGCGCGATCGATCAACTGGAACCGCCCGCCCGATTGCCACACGGCAAAGGGCCGGCGCTCGATCAGCGTCACCACGACGGTGCCGGGCAGCCGCCGCTCGACGGTCGCATTTTGAACCCAGGTCAGCCGCTCGATCCGGGCGCGGGCGTCGTCCAGGCTGAACCCCAGCAGCCGGTCGCCGATGCTTACGCCTAGCGCGGTGCGCAACTGCCCCGGCGGCGTCATGGTCCGGCCCTCGATTACGACGTCGTCGACCGTAAGGCTGGTCATACCGGCCAGTCGATCCCGCAAAGTCGCGGCCAGCATGCCGGGTTGGGCACCCCGCACCACCACGGCGCCTGCCAAGAGCAAAGCCGCCACCGTCACGCCCATCAGCGCCGGACGCAGGGCCCGGCGCAGGCGGCGGCGCAGGAATAGCCAGCGGCTGGGACGCTCAGAACCCGCCGGTCTGCCAATCGTCAGTCGCGACATGACGCGTGCTCCACCATCCAGGCCATCAATGACGGAAAGTCCATGCCGCAATATGCCGCCTGCTCCGGCAGCAGGCTGGTGGGCGTGAGCCCGGGCTGGGTGTTGACCTCCAGCAAGACGAGTCGGCCGGGTTCGACAGCGGTGTCGTCGTACCTAAAATCAGCCCGGGTCGCGCCGCGGCAGCCGAGCGCCTGGTGGGCCGCGAGCGCGATCTCCATCGCCTGGGCGGCGGCGGCGGCGGGGATCGCGGCCGGGATGCTGTGGCGGGACCCGCCCTCGGCGTACTTTGCCTCATAGTCATAGAACGCCGTCGCGGCGGCGATTTCGGTCACCGCCAGGGCGCGGTCATGCAGGACGGAAACGGTCAACTCGCGGCCCGGAATATATTCCTCGACCATCGCGGTGGGGCCAAATGCCCAGCCCCGCGCCAGCTTGGCCCGGCGATTATCGCCCGCGCGCAGTATTTCGACACCAACGGACGAGCCCTCGTTCAGCGGCTTCACCACATAGGGCAGCGGCATCGGGTCTGCGCGTTCGAGCGTCGCCAGATCAACGACCGCACCCGCCGCGACCGGTAGCCCGGCGGCGGCGAACACGGACTTGGCTGCGACTTTGTCCATTGCCAAAGCCGAAGCGCGCAGCCCGGAATGGGTGTAGCGAATACCGAGCCAGTCCAGCACGCCTTGCACGCACCCGTCCTCGCCAAACCGGCCGTGCAACGCGTTGAACACCACGTCCGGCGCCGGCGTCAGCGCGGCTAGAAGGGCGGGCAGGCTGTCGTCCACCAGTACGGGCGTCACGTCGAACCCGGCCGTCCGCAGGCCCGCCATGACCTGTGCGCCGCTGACCAGGCTCACCGCCCGCTCGGCCGAGATACCGCCGTAGAGAACCGCGACCCTCATGCGCCAAACGCTCCGGGAATGCCGATGCGCTTGATTTCCCACTCGAGCGTGACACCCGTGGCCGTATGCACCCGGCGGCGCAGTTCCTCGCCCAATCCCTCCAGGTCCGCCGCCGTGGCGTCGCCGGTGTTGAGCAGGAAATTGCAGTGTTTCTCGCTTACTTGCGCGCCGCCCCGACGCAGGCCGCGTCCGCCCACGCTGTCGATCAGCTCCCACGCGTGCTGACCATCGGGGTTGCGGAACGTGCTGCCGCCCGTGCGGGCGCGGACGGGCTGCGTTGCTTCCCGGCTCGTGCGGATGGCGGCCATGCGGGCGGCGATGGTGGCCGGGTCGCCGGGGTGGGCGCGGAACCGGGCGCGGGTGACGATGGCGCCGGGTGGCAAAGTGGCGTGGCGGTAGGCAAGCGCGAGCGCGCTGGCCGGCACCCGGCTGAACTGGCCCGAGCGGGTCACGATTTCCGCCCAATCGAGGCAGGACGCTACGTCACCGCCATAAGCGCCCGCGTTCATCGCGACTGCGCCGCCCACAGTGCCGGGTATGCCGGACAGGAACTCGAGCCCGGCGAGGCCCGCCGCAGCCGCGTGTTCAGCGACCGTGGCGTCCAGGGCCGCCGCACCGGCGACCATGCCATCCGCCTCCACCCGCACATCGCCGAAACCGCGGGTCAGGCGCAGCACGACGCCGTGCACGCCGCCATCGCGGATGATGACGTTGCTGGCGGCACCCAGCACCATCACCGGCACGTCATGCGGCAGTCCGGCTAGGAACGTGGCGAGGTCGGTGGCGCTGCTGGGGCGAACCAGCGCCTCCGCCGTGCCGCCCACGCGGAACCAGGTGGCGGGCGCCAGCGGTGCGGCGGCCTGCACCCGGCCAAATACGGGCGGCAGGCGGTCCAGCAGCGTGCCGGGGTCGCGCGCGGGCATCATCCGGCACGACGCGTGGTTTGCAGCGCCAGGAGCTCGGCCGGAAGCGAGCCGGCCCATTGCGTGATGGTGCCAGCGCCGAGGCAGATCACGAAGTCGCCAGGCTTGGCGATGGCGTGGACCATTTCGGCCAGGTGCGCCGGGTCGGGTAGTGGCACGACGGAGCGGTGGCCCCGGGCGCGTAGCCCCTCCACCAGCGCATCGCGATCGATGCCGGGTATGGGTGCCTCACCGGCGGCGTAGACGTCGGCGACGATCACGGTGCCGGCATCGTTCATGCAGGTGCAAAACTCGGGAAACAGGGATTGCAGGCGCGAGTAGCGATGTGGCTGCACGATCGCCACCACGTCACGCGCATTGGCCTGGCGCGCGGCCTTCAGCACGGCCGCGATTTCGACCGGGTGATGGCCGTAATCGTCGATAATGGTGATGCCGCCACTCTCACCCGTTTTGGTAAACCGGCGCTTGACGCCCTTGAACGAAGCCAGCGCGCTGCGGATGGCGTCGTCGCTGACCACCATCTCGGTTGCGACGGCGATGGCGGCCAGCCCGTTTTTCACGTTGTGCGCGCCCAGCCTCGGCAGCCGGAACCGGCCCAAGCGGCGGGTGCGTTGTCGGGCGCGGTTGGTGACC
>JANPPS010000073.1:0-11843 GCA_031428635.1 Rhodospirillales bacterium | reverse complement strand
TCATGACCCGGCCCGCGTTCCTCAACGCTGTCGTGGCCGCGGCCGCACTCGGCGCCAGCAGCAACTGTCCCATCAGCATGATCGCCATCGCCCGCCACATGGGGGTCGAGCATACGCTGGCCGACTGGCAGGAATACGGGTCCGGTATCCCGTTGCTGACGGACGTGCAGCCCGCCGGGCGGTTCTTGGGTGAGGGCTTCTTCCGCGCGGGCGGCGTGCCGGCCGTGCTGCGGGAGTTGCTGGACGCGGGCAAGCTAGACGGCACCGCCATGACGGTCACGGGCAAGTCGCTGGCCGAGAACCTTGTGCGCCCCCCGGCCGTCGATCGCGAGGTCATCCGCGCCTACGACCAGCCGATGAAGGAGCACGCGGGCTTCGTCGTTCTTTCGGGGAATTTCTTCGACAACGCGATCATGAAAATGAGCGTCATCGACCCGGAGTTCCGCGCCCGCTTCCTGTCCGACCCAGCCGCCCCCAACGTGTTCGAGGGCCGTGCAATCGTATTCGAGGGACCCGAGGACTACCATGCGCGTATCGAGGACCCGGCGCTGAACATCGACGCCCATTGCGTGCTGGTCGTGCGCGGCTCGGGACCAGTCGGCTACCCGGGTGGGGCCGAGGTCGTGAATATGCAGCCGCCTGCGGCATTGCTGAAACAGGGCGTAAACGCGCTGCCGACGCTCGGCGATGGGCGCCAATCGGGTACATCGGGTAGCCCCAGCATCCTGAACATGTCGCCGGAATCGGCCGTAGGCGGTGGGTTGGCGCTGCTGCAGACAAACGACCGGCTACGGATCGATCTGAACTCCCGCACGGTCGATGTGCTGCTTGATACGGACGTACTGGCGGCGCGCCGGGCCGGACACGTGGTACCACCGCTGCATAACATGACGCCGTGGGAGGAGATTTCCCGCAGCATGGTGGGCCAGCACGGTACCGGCGCCTGCCTGGAGCCGGCGACGCTGTACCTGAATATTATCGAAACCCGGGGCGAGTCCCGGCACTCGCACTAGGGGCATTCAATGGGCCGGCTAACAGGTAAAACAGCGTTCCTGACCGCGGCCGGTCAGGGCATCGGGCGCGCGACGGCGCAGGCGTTCCTGGCGGAGGGCGCCCGCGTGATCGCGACCGATCGTGACGCCGATAAACTGGTGGATGTGGGCGAAGGCCATCCGCTGGATGTGACCGACGCGGCGGCCGTGGCGGCAATGGCCGCGCGGGTCGGACCGGTCGACGTGCTGTTCAACTGCGCCGGCTTTGTCCATCAGGGCACGATCCTGGATACGACGGATGCCGAGTGGGACTTCGCCATGGGCCTCAATGTACGCAGCATGGTGTCGACCATTCGCGCGTTTCTGCCGGGCATGCTGGCGGCGGGCAGCGGATCGATTATCAACATGGCCAGCGCCGTGGGCAGCCTGAAGGGCGCGCCCAACCGCTGCGTGTATGCGACGACCAAGGCGGCGGTTGTGGGCCTGACCAAATCCGTCGCCGCCGATTACGTGACGCGCGGCGTACGGGTGAATGCGCTCTGCCCCGGTACCGTCCAGACACCGAGCCTCGATGACCGCATCGCCGCCAACGCCGCGCAGGCTGGCTCGATCGAGGCCGCGCGCACCGCGTTCATCGCACGCCAGGCAATGGGGCGGCTGGCGAAGGTTGAGGAGATCGCGGCGTTGGCCGTGTACCTGGCGTCGGACGAGAGCCAGTTCATGACCGGGCAGGCGCTGGTGATCGACGGCGGCTGGACGTTGTAGAAAACGCCGTCCTGTATGGATAAGCGCCACAGAGTGGCTCGGTGGTGGTGCAATCGGTTTGTACGGTCGCAAAACCGCAAAAGACTAGCGAAGGGTCGACGTCGTGAGCCGCATTACCACCCTCGATCAACTCGCCGCCCTGTACGGCACCGTGCAGGAGGCGTCGATTGCCAAGGTCGCCGCAACCGTCACGCCGTCCTACCGCGCCCTGATCGAGGCCTCCCCCTTCGCCGTGCTCGCGACTGTCGGGCCGGAGGGGGTGGACTGCTCCCCCCGCGGCGACCAGGCCGGGTTCGTACGGGTACACGACGCCAACACGCTGCTGCTGCCGGACCGTCGTGGCAATAACCGCTGCGACAGCCTGCGTAACGTTGTGCGCGATCCGCGCATGGCGCTGCTATTTCTGATCCCCGGCGCCGGAACCACATTACGCCTGAACGGCCACGCGGTGCTGGAGACGGACGCGGATCTGCTGGCGTCGTTTGCGGTCGACGGCAAACCGCCCCGCTCCGTTATGGTCATCACCGTGCGGGAACTATACTTCCAATGCGCCCGCGCCATCGTGCGCAGCCAGTTATGGGACATCGCCCGCCACGTCGACCCAGCGACTTTACCCACACCGGGCCAGGTTTTAAGTGAAATGACCGGCGACCGCATCGATGGCCCGGCCTATGATGCGCAATGGCCCGCACGGGCTACTGCTTCCCTATGGTGAGGAAATACCAATGAAACTGCTCCGTATTGGCGAACCCGGTCACGAAATCCCGGCCATACTGGGTCCTGACGGATTGGCGCGAGACCTTAGCAGCGTGATCAGTGACTTCGATGCGGCCGCTCTGTCACCGGCCGGCCTTGATCGGTTGCGGTATATCGATCCGGCCACTCTACCGCTGGCCCCCGCCGGCCGCATCGGCCCCTGCGTGCCGCGGCCGGTCAACTTCGTCTGTATCGGCCTCAATTACGCCGATCACGCCGCCGAAACGGGTGCGGCGATACCGAAGGAGCCGATCGTGTTTCTGAAGTCG
The DNA here is from genome assembly GCA_031428635.1 of Rhodospirillales bacterium. GTDB lineage: Bacteria > Pseudomonadota > Alphaproteobacteria > Acetobacterales > Acetobacteraceae > JANPPS01. The sequence continues at coordinate 9,061 of JANPPS010000073.1, read as the reverse complement.
CTCAGCGCGTTTCAGGGCCCGAACGACACCGTGCGCATACCCCGTGGCTCGGTCAAAACGGATTGGGAGGTGGAGCTGGGCATCGTGATCGGTACCACCGCGGCCTACGTGCCGGAAAATGCGGCGATGGACCACGTCGCCGGGTACTGCGTGGTGAACGATATCAGTGAGCGCGCCTTTCAGTCCGAGCGCGGCGGCACGTGGGATAAGGGCAAAGGCTGCGACACCTTCGGTCCGACCGGCCCGTGGCTGGTGACGCAGGATGAGGTGCCGGACCCGCAGGCGCTGGACCTGTTCCTCGACGTGGACGGGCGCCGGATGCAGACGGGCAATACGTCGACCATGATCTTCAACGTGCGCATGCTGGTCAGCTACGTCAGCCACTTCATGACGCTGCACCCGGGCGACATCATCAGCACAGGTACCCCGCCCGGCGTGGGGCTGGGTATGAAGCCGCCAGTCTATTTGCACGCTGGTCAGACAATGCGGCTGGGAATTGCAGGGCTGGGGGAGCAGGTGCAACAGGTAATGGCAGCAGGCTAATCCCGGCCAAGTCGGTCACGCGGGGTGCGGGGTCGGCCCGCGCCCTAGCGATCCCCGCCCGGCGGCTTGTACGTGCCACCCAGGGCCACAGCGATCAGGCAGCCGCTGGCAACATGAAAGCCCCACGCGGATAACGGTAGTGGAAACGCGTCGGCACTCGAACTACCGGCGAACCCGAGCATGAAACCGCCTGTAACTTGGTACAACAGGGCAGCCTTATTACGCACATGCGAGAAATGGCGGTACGGCCGGGATGACACGGTCTTCGCTCTTGAACGCGCTAAGGCCTGGACCGCCAGACCCGAGCAGAAGAACAGCACGGCCAACTCCACTCCCCACGCAATCATGCGCAGCAGCATATCTGGCATCACGAGTAAGTTTACCGCGTAAAGCGCGGTGGCCGCTACTGTGCGGGAGATCGCGAGCTGATATTCGACGCGCGTTTCCGGGAACACCGTGAAATACCGGTCTGTTTCGATGCCTGTCTGCGGGCTGTCGGTATCAGGGGCCACGCCCCGTACTACACGAATTTGGCTAACCGCCCAACTGCTGCCGCCATGTCCGCCTCTGGACCGCAATAGCTGAAGCGCACGGTCCCGTGTCCACGCGCCGCGTCGAAATCCACGCCCGCCGCAGCCGCGATCCCTGCCTCGTGCAGCAACCGCGCGCACCAGCCCTCGCTGTCCTGAGTTCGCCGGCTGATATCCGCATACAGATAAAACGCCCCGTCGGCCGCCGCTACATCCGGAAACCCGGCGCCGGGCAGCGCCGCCAGCAGCGTATCCCGCGACCGGCGGTATCCGGCCACGTTTGCCTCCAGCTCCGTCGTGCAATCCATTGCCGCCTCTGCCGTCAGCTGGCCCAGATGCGAGGCGCTGATGAACAGGTTCTGCGCCAGGCACTCGACCGGGCGGCGCAGTTCTTCGGGCAGCACCATCCAACCCACCCGCCAGCCGGTCATGCAGAAGTATTTGGAAAAGCTGTTCACGACGATCGCGTTTGGGCTGTAGGCGGCGGCGGTGGCGATCGGGCGGCCGTATTGCAGGCCGTGGTAGATCTCGTCCGACACCAGCCGCACACCGCGCGCGTCGCACCAGGCGGCGATGGCGGCAAGCTCGTCCGGGGTTAGCATCGTGCCGGCCGGATTACTGGGGCTGGCGATGATCAGGCCGTCGGGCGGGGGGTCGATTGTATCCAGCATGGCGATGGTGGGCTGGTACCGCGTGGCGGCGTCGGCCTGCAGGATCACCGGCACCAGACCCAGTGCGGTCAGGATGTTGACGTAGGGCGGGTAGTACGGCGCCGTCAGCGCGACCCGGTCGCCGGGGTCGAACGCGGCCAGGAACGCGAGCGGAAACGCCGCACTGGCCCCCATCGTGATGGCGATGCCGGCCGAATCCAACGCGTGCCCGTACCAATCGAGGCTGTGCTGCGCGATGCGCGCCCGCAGCGACGGCCGGCCTAACGCCTCCGTATAGCCGAGCGCGGCCCCACCCCGTAGTGCCGCGACCGCAGCCTCGACCGCGCCCGTGGGGGCGCCTGTACCGGGCTGCCCGACCTCCATACGGATCACGTGTGGGTCCGCGGGCGCCAGTACGGCCTGCCGGGCGTTGGCGGCAGCGATCATGTCCATGACCCGAAATGCCGGTGCCGCGGCACCCCGTCCGATCTTGAGCATTTTAGTTACCGCCGGCCGCCAGCCCAAAGCCGCGCGGATCGGTCGCCCAGGTACACTCATCCTCCCGGCCCGGCAGGTATCGGGTGCACGACACGACGTTGGCACGCCCGGGCTCCGGCACGGGGGATGGCATGGCGCGGGTGCTGTGCAGCGCGTTGTACAGCCCGACGGCCACCGCCAGCGCCGCGCCCTCCTGGCCGGAACCGCCCGCGGCGGCGCGGAAATCATGGGTGTTGGCGTTCCACGCGATACCGGCTGCCAGCATTGGCGGCGCAATCGCCTGGGGCGACACGGCCAGCACGACGCCCGTGCCAGGCGCCACCCGGCCGGTCCCGAACAGGTTGTTCATCGTCAGCGCGCAGGCGACCGCTTCGCCCGTTCGATCCAGCACGACAAAGCTGGTGGATGCCGGCAGCGACGGCATTACGCCTGCCCCGCCCCCGGCCAGTACCGCCATCGGATCGCCCCCACCCTGCCGCCAGCGCGCCAGCACGCCTGCCGCCCGGGACTGCGCCGCCGCAGTGTCGCGCTGCGCATCCAGCACCTGCAGCGCCGCCGCCGCCGCCAGCCCGCCATCGGCCGGCGGCGGCAGAAACGCCACGCTATCATTACCGACGCGGATCACGACCGGACTACCGGTCCGCGGCAATGCGGCGCGTAAGTCAGCGAGCGTGATGCCGCCGCCCGCCACCGTTGCCCCGTCCACCAATCGCCGGGCCAGCGCGCCCTGGTACAAATCGCCCACGCCCACGGTGCGGATCGCGGCCATCGTACCGGCCAGGTCGGTCTGCACCAGGGTGCCCGACTCTGTCAGCGGCGCGCCCTTCACGGCAAAAATCGCACGCGCGTTAGGGTCCGCCAGCAGCGGCGCCGCCACAATGGTCAGGTCGCCCAGCAACGCCCGTGACGGCGGTGCCCCAAACCGGGCCAGGTTCTCGGCCGGGCTGATTAGTGTTTCGAACGGTCGGCTGCCGTAGCGGGCGTGCAGCGCGAACAGGCCGCGGGCCAGCATCGGCACCGCCGCTGGCCGATCCGCACCCGTGCCAGTGCTTGCGGGCGGCAGAAACAGTATGGCCTCTGGCACGCCGGCGCCGACACCGTCGGTCTCGGGCTTGTACACGACGCAGCCGCCGCCGCCGCCCAATCCGGCCCGGCTCGGTAGCGTCACGGCCAGCGTGAAGCCAATCGCCACGGCCGCGTCTGCCGCCGTGCCGCCCTGCGCCAGAACCTCTCGCCCGGCCAGCGCCGCCCGCGGTTCGTCCGCCGCCACGCCGCCGATAAAGCCACTGATCCGCCGCGGCTCACCGGGCAACTGTGCGCCGCCGCCGAAAAAGGTGTCCTTGATCGAACCGAGCGTCGAGCACGCGCCCTGCGTCAGCAACGCCGCCAGCAGCACGCCGGCCCGCATGCGTGTCGACTTCGCCATCAGCACTCACCTGTCATCATGGGGCTGCATTACCGGCCTTCGCCCAGGGCAGCAACCGATGCTACAGGATCTGCCATGCGCATCTTACTGCTACTTCTCCTCATGACTGTTCCCGCCTGGGCGTTCACGCCTGAGGAGCGGCAGGAGATCGTCGGCATCGTCCGTGACACGCTGCGCACCGATCCCGGCCTGCTTCGGGACGCGCTGCGGGCGCTGGACGTCGATGACGCGCGGCAGCAAGCAGCGGCGACCACCAACGCGCTGGCCATCATCGGCACCCGGCTGATCGACCCGCTGGACCCGGTAGCCGGCAATCCGCTGGGCGATGTGACGATCGTCAATTTCTACGACACACGCTGTCCGTACTGCCGCCAAATGATGCCGATCGAGGCCGATCTGCTGCGCCAGGACCCGGGCCTGCGCTTCGTCAACAAGGACCTGCCTGTACTGGGCGCCACGAGCCAGTTGGAGGCGCGGGCCCTGCTGGCCGCCCAGCGCCAGGGCGGTTATTTTAAGCTGCAGGGCGTGATTATGCGTCAGGCCACGCCGTCGACCCGCGACACCCTACGCGCCGAGGCAGATCGGCTCGGGCTGGATGGCGGACGGCTGTTACGCGACATCGACGACCCGGCGATCAAGGCGCGCATTGCCGCCACGATCGACATGGCAAACCAACTCAGTATCCAGGGAACGCCCGCCTTGGTCGTGGGGGACCGACTGCTATCGGGCGCGCAGACGCTGGCCGAGTTACAATCGGCCGTGGCGGCGGTGCGCAGTGCGCGTAAGTAGCGTTCGACGCTGGCCATTCCGGCCGGGCCTGGGTTAGACTTCATGCATGAGTGGAACACGTATTTGGCGCGGCACCCGGATGCGCGACACCGCCGCCGGGGCAGACCCGGACGCCGCTACGCGCCCGGTAACCCTGCCCGCCAGCTGGGATGACCGCGCGGCGGAGGCTTTGGCAGCCCTCGCCCCCGGACCCATGGGCGGTCCCGCCACACTGCCGCGCGCCGCTGACGCCTGGATCCGCCCCATTGCCGCCCGCGCGCGATCCCAGGGTCATGCCGAGCTGGCTGACATGCTGCACATGCTGCTGCTGCACCGGCAGGCGGCGCCCACCGCCCCGATCTGGTGCGGGCCAGGTGTGGCCGGGCCATCCGGCTTCGTGCTGAACCTGCCGGCGTTCCATGACGGGGCGCAGGGGTTCGACACCGACGCGTTCACCCATGCGGTCACGACGGCGGCCACGGCGTTACGGCTCAGCGATACGGCGCCGGCGCAGGCGAAGCTCGGCATTACCGACCTCGATGGCCTGCTGGCGCTGCTTGGCTTCGACTATGACAGCGACGCTGCGCGGGCCGTGGCCGCCACCATCGCCGCTCTGCTACGCGCCACCGCCGACCTAGCCATGGCCGGGGAGCAGCCGGACCTGCTGTCCTGCCTGCCCAACTGGCCCATGCCGCCGGTCTGCCCACTATCGGCGCTAACGTCCGCCGCCCGTGCTGCCCGCGTGCACGCGATGCGTGGTTCCGCCCATTATCCCAGCACCGGCGTGCTGCCCCCTGGCCCGGCCGACGCGCTGCTGGGCGCCGAAGCCGGGGGGATCGCGCCCGCCTTCTCACCGGTGGGGCCCGACGGTGCGTTGACCCGGGCCGCACTCGCCCGGCTGGCGGCGCTGGGCGTTTCGGCGGAACAGGCGTTGGCGCTGCTACTGAATAACGAGCCGGTGCTAGCGACACCGTCACTGGCCGCGCATCAGGCGATGCATGACGCGGTCGCTCCCTATCTGCAGGCGATGCCGCCCCGCCCCGTCGCCGGTGCCTTCAGCGCCCAGCCGCCGCATCGGCGCGAACTACCGGCCCGCCGCCGGGGCTACACGCAAAAAGCAACCGTCGGTGGCCATCGGATCTACGTCCGCACGGGCGAGTACGCGGACGGTACCCTGGGTGAGGTACACGTGACCCTGCCACGGGAGGCGCCAACGCTACGCGCGATGATGGAAAGCCTGACGGCGGCCGTGAACCTCGGCCTGCAGCACGGCGTCCGGCTGGAAGAGTACGTGACCGCGTTCACCCTCACGCGGTTCGGCCCGGCGGGCATTGTCGAGGGCGACGCCGACGTGGGCCATGCGACGTCGCTGCTGGACTACGTGTTTCGCAACCTCGCCGCCAGCTACCTCGGTGGCTGCGCCGTGCCGGAGGGGGTGGCCCCACCCGAAGCGGCGGCGCCGCTACTGCCGCTCGATTTACCCGCGCAGGTCCGGCGGCGCTCCAGCCTGCGGTTAGTCGCATGATCGCGGCCCGTTTGGCCGAACTGGGCATTGTGCTGCCCAGGCCGCCCGCACCGGTCGCGACCTACGTGCCCTGGGTCCGCACCGGCGCGTTGGTCGCCGTGTCCGGTCAAATACCGATGCAAGACGGGGCGCTGATGTGCCGGGGTGCGATCGGCGACGTGACGGTCGAACAAGCGACGGAAGCGGCACGGGTCTGCTTTATCAACATCCTCGCGCAATTACGGGTGGCCTGCGACGGCGACCTTGATCGTGTACGGCAGGTTGTGCGGCTGGGCGGTTACATCGCCGCACCCCCTAGCTTCGAGGGCCACGCCGCGATCATGAATGGCGCATCCGACCTGGCCGTCGCCATTTTCGGCCCCGCCGGACGCCACGCCCGCAGCACGATCGGCGTGCCCTCCCTGCCCGGCGGGGCCACGGTCGAGGTCGATGGCTGGTTCGAGGTCGCGTGAGTGTTCGGCCGCAAGCCTTCCCGGCCATCTTCCACCCGCGCCACGCCCCGCCATATCGGGTTGATGCCAGACACCGGACTAGACTCGCTGACGCTCACGCTACACCAGCATATCGCGGACGTATCGGCGGCCGAATGGGATGCATGCGCCGGTAATACTGACGGCACCGGTAATCCGTTTACGTCTCACGCCTTTCTAAGCGCGCTGGAAGATAGCGGCTGCGCCAACGCCCGTACCGGTTGGTTGCCACAGCACGCGGTCCTGCGTGCGGGCGACGGTATCGTGGGCGTCGTGCCGATGTACGCAAAATCGCACAGCTACGGCGAGTACGTGTTCGACCATAGCTGGGCCAACGCGTTGGAGCGTGGCGGCGGGCGCTATTATCCGAAACTTCAGGCCTCTGTGCCATTCAGCCCCGTACCGGGCCGCCGTCTGCTTGTACGCCCCGGCATCGACCCGGCCGCGATGGCCCAGGGCCTGGTACAGGCCTCCACCGAGCTGGGCCTATCATCCGTCCACGCCACGTTCTGCGATGAGGCAGACTGGCATGCACTCGGCGAAGCCGGCTGGCTGCAGCGGATCGGCACGCAATTCCATTGGGAGAACGCGGGCTACACCAATTTCGACGATTTCTTAGGCGCGCTGACGGCCCGCAAACGCAAATCGGTCAAGCGCGAGCGCCGAGACGCCAACGCGGCCGGGCTGCAATTCGTGGCACTACGCGGATCCGACATCACAGCCCGGCACTGGAAAGCGTTCTACCAATTCTACCAGTCGACCGTCGACCGTAAGTGGGGCAGCGCGTACCTGACCGAGAAGTTTTTCCCGCTATTATCCGAGCGATTGGGCGATCAGGTCGTGCTGATGATGGCCGAGCGTGACGGCGTGCCCGTGGCCGGCGCGCTCAATCTGGTGGGTGACGGCGCGCTGTACGGCCGCAACTGGGGCTGCCGCGGCGACTGGCCATTCCTGCATTTCGAGCTTTGCTATTACCGCGCGATCGAGTTCGCGATCGAACATAAGCTGTCCCGCGTCGAGGCCGGCGCGCAGGGTGAGCATAAAATCCAGCGCGGCTACCTACCCCGGCCGACCTACTCCGCGCACTGGATCAACCATGACGGCCTGCGTCAGGCGGTTAGCGGCTTCCTAGACCGTGAACGTCCGGCGATGTTGGCGGAGATCGAGGCGTTGGCGACGTTATCGCCCTATCGCCAAACCGGCGAGGACTGATCCGGTAAGCACTGAGCCGGCATCGGCTGCGCGGGCCAATCGGCAGGCCGGGTCGGGCCCTGTGCCCAGTGCGGTGGCGGCACACGATGCGGCGCAGTCGCAACCAGCACGCCATCCCGCCAGGCCACCGCATCGGCACGCAGGCTCTCTGTCACCAACGCCGCCGCAAACGCATCCGGACTGAACCCCAGCATGGCCGCATGGGCGCCGAACCACGGCATGGAGGCCAGCGTCGGGACCAGCCGCGCCTCGGTCAGCCCACATTCCAGCATCAGCATGTGTGAGAAGATGCGCTTGCAAGCGTGCCAGGCAATCTGCTGCGGGTCCTGCCGCCAGCGTGCAATACGCCGCCGGGCGCGGCCGATTGCGGCCGGTAGGTCGGTGATAGCCGGTCCGTGCCCGGAATAGCCCACGCGGGCAGGCAGCGCCGCCAAACGATCGATCGTATCCGCCGCCGCGTCCAGCGCACCCGGCCCATCCCGCATCACATCCAGCCAGCCCACATCGGCACCATGCAGCGCGTCGCCCAGCACGAGCGTGTCGCCGTCGGTCAGACTGCAATGCCCCGCCGTATGCCCCGGTGTCGCCAGCACCGTCCATCGCCCGGCGCCGGTGTCGATCACGGTGCCGGGTTCGAGCACGACCGCCACGGCGTAGGCCTCGATCGGTTGAGCCAGGTATTGCGCCCGGCACGCATCGGGGCCGCGCGTCGCCTCGGCCCGGCTACTCGCATTAGGCACGCCGTAATGTGCCAGCGCCGCATTACCGCCGACATGGTCGCTATGCGCGTGGGTGTTGAACACGCGTAGTCCGGGCAGCGCGACATCCTGCGCCGCCAGCCAATCCAGCAGCGCGGGCGCGTCCGGACCGAACCCGGTATCGACCAAAACCGGGCGGGAACCCGGCAGTAAGACGCTGTTCGCACTGGGATAGTCGCGGTGCCAGAACACAGCCGTCATGGCTGCGACACACTGGCCATCGTCGCCTGCATCAGCGCCACCTGCCGTCCGTCCACCAACGCGTACGCCGTGCACACCGTCAGCAACCGTCCCGCGCGAACCACCCGCCCCTCCGCCCGCAGCAGCGGGCCGCGCGCGGGTATGAGGAAATTCAGCTTGAACTCGGCCGACACGACGCCCTGACCGGCGGGCATCAGCGTCAGCGCCGCCATGCCGCACGCCACGTCCAACATCGCCGCGACGACGCCACCATGGAAGTACCCGTGGTGCTGCCCGACCTCGTCCCGGAATGGGCATACCAGGTCTACCTCGCCGGCAGCCACCCGGTCGATCGTAATCCCGAGGTGGCGCATGGCACCCTGGCGGTCGAACACGGCTTGGATGTCGTTCATGGGTGTCCGTTACACAGGGTAGTGATGCGAGGGCGCTACCCTCGACCCGCTAGGGCCAGAAGTCCCATTTCATAAGCGAAGGCGTACG